>DYPP01000004.1:79265-92112 GCA_020719845.1 Treponema denticola
GCATCCGGAGGAGTATCCGGAGTAATCATCTTGTTGGCTACGGCCAATACGGGGAAGTCGGCCTCCCGGAAAGCCGGATCGGGCAGATCGTTTTTCAGGCGTTCATCCAGCAGGGCTACCGCGCTCAGAACGTAGGCCAGGCCCCGATCGGCATTTTCAGCCCGCAGCGACAGGCTGACCGTGCTGGCGTCCCCTTTCTTTTCGGATTTCACCGTCAGGGGGAATGACGGCCCAGGAACGACGGCCAGAAAATCGGCGTCGTTGAGATAATTCATGGCCAGAATGCCCAGGTCGACCCGAAAAGCGGCACCCAGCGCCGGGGGCGAAACAACGGGAACCAGATCCAGCTGAATGGTAACCAGCGCGGCAACCGGCGTTTTATTCTCGGATTTCTGAAAGCCAGGGGACAGAAAAGCATAGGCTGCCGCGAAAATAACGGCCGCCAGGGTCGCCGCGGCGATCAGTCTACGCCGGCGCAACAATACCACCAGCAGGTCGATCAGCGAAATCTCGTCCTCCGCATCGGCATGACGTTGGGAACCTTCAATCGTCCTTTGCGGCGTCCCTTCCGTCATCGCGCCCCTGTTGTCTTCCGTTTCCATACCAGCCCCTTCTCTATGCAATTATTTCCATCATGCTCATTTATCAAAACGATACCGCCAACGCAGCCAGCAAAACCAGGGCGATCCGCCGCTGGGCGGGGTCTTCGTTGAGTATAACATATTCGCTGCCCGGGGCGCCATAGGTAATCGGCAGCGCCGCGGAAACGGTCAGGTGGGGAGCAGGAATGAAGGCGACGCCCGGGGTTACCGTTCCCGATCCGTCCGACCAGGCGTGCTGCCACTTGACGCCCAGATCCACCCCTGAAACCGGCAAATCCTGCCAGCCCAGCGCCAGGGCGCTGCGCTGCCCGGCGGCGTATTCGTGTTCGCCGTAGACCAGCAGGTTTTTCCATTGGCGGTAAAACCCGGCCAGGCCGGACCAGGCCGCGTTTCCTTCGGGATCCCGGGCGTAGACCAGATCGCCAAAAAAGTCCGTACCCGCCAATACCCGCTTGAAGGATCCCAACAGACGCAGCCCCTCCTGTTCCTGATAGCGGACGCCCAGCCCGAGGCTGGTGTCCAACAGTACCACCTCCGCCTGCGCGGCGTAGCCGAGTTCCCGGTACCCGGGAGAAGCAGGATCGTCAAAAAAGGCAGTTTGGGCCAGGATGAAGCCGGAAACGCCGGACAGGAGCGTGGGGAGCGTAACTCTGAGCGTGGATCCGGCTCCGCTGCCGTCCATCAGGTCCCCGGGCGTAAACAGGCGCCCCTGCCCCCAAGTGGTGGTAAACTGGCCAAAGCGGACAAAGGCGTCCGGAAGGCCGTAGTAGTCGGCGTAGAGTTCGCCCAAGGCCAGGCCGGACCAGCGGTAGGAACCGGTAGCCAGCGGATCCAGGACCAGCTCGAAACTACCGCTAGCCTGAAAATAGTCCGAAGGCCGGGCCCGGAAGCCCAGGGTGGTCGTGGCTTCGGCGCCGACGGTGCCGTCATAATAGCGTTCCGGCGACGCGGGGTCCGGCCAGTCGGTCCAGCCGGCGCCCAGGCCGCCTTCGGCGCTGAACGACCCGAACCAGCTCAGTTTTTCCGGCGCCGCCAGGGTCCGGGTATGGTCCACCGCCGCCGCCGCTTCGGGCCTGACTTCCGTATCCGCCGCCGGACCGTCAAAAAGGTCGTCCAGGGACGGATCGGCTTGCTGGGCGGTCAGACCGGCGGCCACGCTCCCGAGCAGTCCGGCCAGCAGCGCCAGGCGCAACCAGGCACGACCCTTCACCGGGCCACCCGTTCCAGGTATTCCTTGGTGTACACCGTATCCGGCAGGGCCTTGAGGGACGGTTGGCCGACGGTGACCGTAGTACGTTCATACTCGACCTTGCCGTCGACGTTCCTGGCGCGCAGGTAGTCCTGGATGACCATCGTGGCCGGAGTCCAGCGCTTGTTCAATTTTTGGTACGAAGGAATGGCCGTAGCGCGCAGCAGGCGGCCGGAAAGGCTGTAGTCTTCGATTTTTCGGATCAGCCCGTCGGCGGAGATCCAGACCTTGCGCCGCGGGAAGGGCACGCCCGGCGCCGTGGCTTGCAGCTCCAGCACGGTGCAGTCGAATTTGCCCAGTTTTTCCGGATGCCCCGCCAGGGGCGTATAGTCCAGGGATAGGCGGGGACGGTTGAAGTCGCTGTGCCGGACGCTGGAATTCTGAAAGCGTTCCTGGGCGTCGGTAAAGATGAAGCGTTTGCCCACCGGATCCCAGAGCCAGATATTGTTACCCTCTTTCAGATAGCCCTTGCCCTTGTCGATCAAGGGTTCCACGACCAGCACCAGGAATTGGTCCGTCCGGTCACGGCGGAACATGGTCGCCTTGACCGTAGAAACGCCGCCGCCGGCGGTCCGGGTCTCCACCAGGTACTCCGCGGCCAGGTCGGTGTCCTCAAAGGTCAGCAGCCGGTCGGCTTCCCGCAACAACTGCGCGTAATCCGGATTGGTCTGGGCGGAAAGGGGCGCCAGGACGCCGCACAGGGCGAGGCTCACGAGTAGTATGAATGCCATGGTCAAATATATAGCACGTTCGGGGTTCGATTTTCCATAGGTCCTACTCGTGCTCCTCCATGGCCCGGATCGGCTGAATTTTCAGCGCCAGGGCGACGGGATAGAGGGCGGCCAGCAGGCCGATCAGGGCTGCGGCGGCGACGTGGGCCGCCAGGAGGCCGGCCGACAAGGTCGGCCGGAGCCGGTCGCCGCCGAACAGGCCGATCAGCAGGGGATTGTGCAGCGGGATGCCCCGGCGCTGCAGATGCCAGATCGCCGCGGCGCCGACCGCCAGACCCATCAGAGCGGAAAGAAAGGTCAACAGCAGGGTTTCCAGCATCAGCAGGCGGCGCACAAAGCCGCGTTCCGCCCCCAGGGCGCGCATGGTGCCGATCTCCGCCGTCCGGCCGAGAACGGAGATGACCAGGGTGTTGACGATGACCAGCACCGCCCCGACCAGCAGAAAGACGACGCCGACGTTGAAGATGGTGCGCACCGCCAGCAGCATCAGGGCGCTGAGTCCGGCGGCAAAGCGCCAGTCCATGACCCGCACCGCCAGGGCCCGGTCTTTGAACTCTTGGGCTGCGGCGCGCAGCAGAGCCGCCGGATCGTCCTGGCCGGCGGCCAGCACCAGCACAAAGCTCCAGGAGCCGCTGTCGGTCAGGGCCAGCTGATCCCGGTCGGCGGTATCCGCCATCAGTTTCTCTACTTTTTGCAGGGTCAGGCCTTCCTCGGCGGCGGCTACCGTATCCTCACCGGCTGCGAACAGATCGTCCAGGGAAAGCGCGGCGCCGGCATCGACGGCGGGGGCTCCGGCGCCGGCGGCCAGGGTCGCGCCCTGGGTATAGCCGGCGATGGCCCGGGCCAGTTCGGGTCCGGTCAGGACTACCCGGTCCAGGGCTTCCGAAGGCGCGGCGTAGCGGTAGACCCCGGCCAGGCGGCCGGAGCGGAGCTGAAAGCTGTTGCGGGTGGCGATGGAAAAAACCAGGTCTTCCCCGGGCACCAGAACCCGGCCCAGGGCGGCTGCGGCGCGCTGCGCCCAGCGTTCGTTCAGAAAGACTCCGCCCTGGGCCAGGTCCGCCGGGTTTCCGGAAAGTACCTGCAGACCGGAACAGAGGTCAAAATAGGCCGGACCGTCCACGCCGAAGACGACCGAATTCTGGGCGTACCCCGCCACCTTGACCTGGGCCAGGGTCGACACCAGGGGCGTCCAGCGCGTTCCGGGACGCAGGGCTTCCAGCCCCGCGGTCAGGGCGGCAAAGTCGCCGATGGCGGGCACGGAGCTGTATTCGCCCACGATGGGCATCTCGTCGCCGAAGAGACCGTAGTTCTGGTCGGCTGCCGCGCCCACCACGAAGTGGCCGGTCAGGCTCCGGACCAGGGACGTCCGCAGGCCCCGGCCGGAAGCGTCGAAGATGCAGTTCATGACCAGGAGCAGGGCGGTTCCGGTCAGGATGAAGACGCCGATCAGGGTATTCTTGACCGGGTGCAGGGCAAGGTTGCGGAAGGCCAGGCGCAGCAGCAGCATCTCAGGCGGTCCGCAGGGCTTCGATGGGCTGGATGCTGCCCGCTTGACGAGCGGGTCCCCAGGCGGCCAGGACGCAGGTGCCGATCATCAGGGCCGTGTTGACCAGCGCGTCCTGGGGACTGACCACGCCGTGCAGCCGGCCGCCGACCAGGAAGATCCCCGAGCCGGGCAAAAAGGAAAAATCCAGGGCTCCCAAAGCCGCCAGCAACGGTCCGGCGACGGCAAAGCCCGCCAAGGAGGCGGCGACGCCCAAAATGCCCGCTTCCACCATAAACAGGTTGCGCACCGTATGGCGGTCCATACCCATGGCCCGGAGCACCCCGATTTCTTTTCGCCGCCTGAACACCATGACCCGGTAGGTATTCAGGATGCCCGCCATGACGATGAACAGAAAAACGACCAACACCAGGTAGGTCACGGCGCCGACGGCGTCCAGAAAGTCCTGAATCTGGGCCAGCTGGGCTTTCTGGGTCAAAAGGACCAGTGTCGGCCGGTCCACCAGGGCGGCCAGGGCGGCGTCCCGTTCGGCCAGGGAACCATGGAGCGGCGCCGTCGGGTAGCGCCGGGCCAGGTAGTCCCGGGTTTTGGCGGCGGTCCGGTCCGGATCGGCGCCTGATTCCAGGTAGACCGCCAGGTCGGTGGCGCCGCCTGCGGGGCGTTCCAGCAGGACGTTGACGTCCCGCAGCCGCATATAGGAGACAAACCCGAAAAGGCTGGCTTCGTTGAAGATGCCGGCGACCACGGGTTCGGCGGTATTGTAGCGCCCCGAGTCGGCGGTGACGTAGACGCTGACCGTGTCCCCCAGGCGGCACTGCAGGACGTCCGCAGTGGCGGCGCTGAGCAGGATGCCCGGCGCGCCCTCCCCGGCCAGGGATTCCCAGCCGCCGGAGGCAAAATCCAGCGTGGCGAACTCCCGCCCCTCGGCGGCAAAGTCCACGCCGATCAGCTTGCGCTGGCGCAGCGAGCTGCCGCCGAAAAAGAGCTCCGCGTCGCCCCGGTAGTAGGCGCTGCGCCGGGCGATGGTCCGCAAGGGCAGCGGCGCCGCGGCAAGATAGGCTTCCAGGGCGGCAGGGTCGCCGATTTCCTGCTTGAGCCCGGGCAGGTATCCGGTGATGCTGAGGTGGCCGGAAAAATAGCGGGCCGCCTTGTCCCGCACCGCTTCCAGGGTGCCGAAACTGAGCGCCTTGACCAGGGTGATCAGGGCAAAGGCGATGGCAACCGCCGAACCCAACAGAACGTGCCCCCCGATGCGGCGACTGAAGTTGCGGTAGGCGAGAAAAAGAGTCATGTTCCGCATACTATCATCGAATTGCTACCGTGGCTACGCCGCGCTGGGCCCGGTCTATAAAAAGTTGTTCAAATGGTGAACAACTTCGTCTCTGTATCTTGCGCAGTCCCGGCGGCTGTGCTATTTTTTAGGTAGCGGTACGTCGGCTACGGCTTAATCCGCGCCCCCGGTCAGCCTGTTTCGGCGGCGGCCGGGTCCATCAGTCCGTTCTTGAACGCGTTCCGACGCTCCAGGCCGGAGGTCTGTCCCAAAACGGTTTTAGGGGTAGCCCGGTCCCTGCCGGGACGGGGGTCAAGATGGCGCTTGTTGCGCAGACGGCAAGGTTATATCGATTTGATCGGAAAACCAGTTTGGCGGCGGTTTGTTTTCAAGTTGATTTTGATTCAAATCCAGGTCGAGACGGCCGGGGAAACAACGCGGTTCCCCGGGCGGAGGCAACGCTCCAGGCTACGTCGAAGTCTTGGCCATAATAGCCCTCCTTCAGATCCTTACCGTTGGTCCGGGGTGCTCAGTTTGCCGCCCGCGGACAGGTAGAAGGCGCCGATGGCGGTCTTGACGTGCTTGCCGTCGGCCACCTGGCTGATCAGCTCTCCCACGAACAGCTGCATGCAGCCGGCGATGTCCGGTTTGGACAGCGTGGTCCGGTCCTGGGCCATGATGTCGATCATCTGGTCCGGTTCGATGGTGTCCGAACAGGCGCTGCGGATGAAATACGGCAACGCGCAGGTCTTTAGAAAATTCTTCACGGAAAAAATGGTGACCGCCACAGCGTTCGCTCCTCGATCTGGGCTGGCCCTCCCCACGGAGGGCTTTCCGCGGACGCCGACGCGTCCATGCAGCCCCATTTTGGCGCCCTGGTACTGAAAGAAAAATCAGGTAAGGACCCCGAGACGGGCCGGAATTCGGATGAATTTGTTGATTATTTTAGGGTAAAAGTACGGCGATTGCTGAACTTGAAGGGACGCTGGGAAGGAAAGCAACGGTAGATATCCAGGCCGGTACCGATGCAATCGAAGCCGCAGGACTGGATTACCGCGAACTGGCAATCAACGTATGAACCGTACGGCGTTCATGAGGCACCTTCGTGTCCATGGCATAGGAACGAAAAAGGCCTGGCGCCAGGAATGGCAATAATCAAGCATGGTACATGAAACACGCTCCATACTATGTAGACGTACAATGGTACATAAGGTAGACCTGATGTACACAGAGATGCACGAAGGCACGACGGATTTGCCGGCAACCCCGTTCAACATGATGGCATAGTCCGAATTATGCGTCGATCGTGCGGTCAAGGGAAAGGAAAAGTGCGGGGAATCTGAATTGCGAATCCGGCGGTACTACATGGTTTCCGGATCAACAGAGGCGGCAATGTATGGGCAACGCTAAAAGCCTTGACGGAAAGGCGGTGCTTGAGACCGTGAACGCGTTCTTTGCCGACAAGAGCGTGTTCAGGCTCGTGATAGTGTACGGTTCGGCCGTCAGGGGCACGCTGGGGAAGCACAGCGATGTGGACGTGGCGCTGGCGGGAGACGGTGCGCTCGACCGGGACGCTTTGCATGCAACCGCGGCATCGCTTTCCGCAGCGCTCGGGCGTGAAGTCGATGTCGTTGATCTGTACCGGGCAGAGGGGCTCATACTGTACCGTATCATCGTCGAAGGCCGGCGCATCAAGACCGACGCCGGGTTGTATGTAAAATACCAGTCCAAGGCGCTTGGGTTCAGGGAAGATTTCAAGCCGCTGCAGGATATGGTGAGGAACGCACGGATACGGAGATTCATCAATGGATCCTGATGTCATAAAGGCCAAGCTCGAATCGCTTTCGCGCTGCGTGCTGCGGATTGAAAGCCGGCGCCCTTCCTCGGCCCAGGCGCTCGCCACGGACCTGGACGCTCAGGATATCGTGTCGCTCAATTTGGAGCGGGCGGTCCAGTTGGCGGTGGACGCCGGCAGCCACATCCTGATTGATCAAGACGGTGCGAGTCCGGAATCGATGGCAGGAGTTTTCATGGCGCTCGGCGATGCCGGCGTCCTGGACAAGCCGCTCGCGGCCCGCATGGCCAAAGCGGCGGGCTTCAGGAACATCGCGGTTCATGAGTACGCATCGATAGACTGGACCATCGTATATTCCATCATCACCACGCGGCTTGATGACTTCAGGCTGTATGCGGGCGCGCTCATGCGTTTGCTTGGATGAGAGCAGAAGTCCAAAGCACTTGATCCTTGAAAAGTGCAAAGACCGACAGGATTGGAGAATGAGATCTTGACTTGGAGGGCAGGCACGGTTTGATACGGCGGGCTTTACGGGTACGGATTCAGAGCTTTAACAAGACTTGAATTTGATGACGATGCTAACCAGGAAGCGTTGGGGGGTCCGACCCCATGAAGGACAATAGCCATGCGGATACATGCTGAAGAGCGTACGGCCATACGGAAAGTTGCCTGCATTTTCTGGAGACCAGGCGCGTATAATCCTTTTCGGTTCCAGGACCAATGATCGGGCCAAGGGGTGGGGATATTGATCTGCTTGTCGAAACCGAACAGGCCAAGGATATTGAGGGTAACCTTATGTCCCGTTTCCCTGGCGGAGGGGACATAGGGGGCAGAGACGCCAAGGAAGAATACAGGAAGACATCACACCAAGGCACAAAACCACAATGGGGGACCTCCGCTATCCCCGGGCGGGGGAAGGCGGGTGGCTGCAAGCGCCCGGCTGGCCTTGCAAAAGGCATTTATTGCCGGCCCGGAACGCAAGTACAAAACAGCGGCGGCATGTCAGGCACATCTTGCCGATCCGTACGAAAAATCATTCGATTTTCTTTGTAGATGACCCAAAGGGGGTGCAGGATTTCTCAGGATGACCATGATGTTGGATGGGGAATGGAGCATTTATTCAGGAATTCATCGTGGTCATCCTGCTGCATCTTGATCATCCTGTTCTGTCTTCTTGGCGATCTTTGAGCATTTGCGCGAAACCTTTTCAAGGAATATCTCGCGCGCTTGTCGGAGCGCCACGATTGGATCGCGTCTGATGGTGTTATACGGCCAACGCTATAATGAAGCAGGCCGGTATAGAGTTTCATTTCCAGGCGCTTCAGGCTATCGTGTGGCAAAGGGCTGCAGATCAAGACCGCCCAGGTGAAAAGGATGTCAGACTTCTGATTTCCTGATCCTGTACATCCTGTCTTATTCCTGGGCGCAGAGCAAGAAGACAGGACGGCGCGGTCAAGGAGACTGACATGGCAGAACTGCTGAAGGGTACTGCTGCATTGGAACCTTTCATCGGTCGGATCAAGCATGAGAACGAACTTGAAGCGAAACATGCCGGGAAGCTTCACAAGGCTGCTTTTGAAGAAGCCCGCAGACTGGCACGGGAGATGGGGACAGCTGATCCGGAACTCAGGAAGGTAATTCTTTTCGGTTCAGCCCTTCCTGGACGTATGTTCAGAAGCGATTCTGACGTGGATCTCGCGGTTGTCGGTGGTCATGCAGCATGCTTTGAGCGTATTGCCGATGCTTCAACGTTTCATGTAGATATTGTGGTTCTTGACGATGTAAGGGATGGAATCAAGGAAAGCATCCTGAAAGAAGGACTGGTGTTGTATGAAGCGTCAAAAAGCTGATTTTGACCGCCTTATTGCAGAACTGGAAGCGGATGCGCGGGATGTTCGTGGGCTCATCATCGAGAACAGCCGGGCAATGGCAAGGATTGGCCAAGGCGCGGTTGACAGTCTGGACTGGGCAGCCTTGGGATATACGATTCATAATCTCTATGGCGTGATTGAAAACTACTGTCTCCGTATCGCCAAGTTTTTTGAAAACGGGCTTTCACAGGATGCCTGGCACAAGGAATTGCTCCGGCGCATGACGCTGACGATAGGCGACCTCAGGCCCGCCTTTCTCGATGAGCCGTCGCTGCTTCTGATTGACGAGTTGCGATCCTTCCGGCACCTGTTCCGCAATCTTTATGCGCGGCCGCTTGATCCTCAGCGTATGCGCCTGGTTCAGGAAAAGGTGCGGCCTGCTTCGGAATCGTTCCTCAAGGCCCATGATGCCTACATTGGTAAACTCACGGCGATAGCCATGGGTCTGGAGTAGATTGGCCCGGGAGGCTCCGGGGGCGGCGATGACGGGATGGAAAAGGATTGACAAGATTAAGACCCAAGGGGGCTCCACTGGTTGGCCCTCGGGTGCCGGTGTCAGACGAGCCCCCCAGCCGCGCGCTTCCTGGCCGGTAGGTCAGGCGATCGCGCGGCACCCCATGGTTTTTATTGGAGTGAGGCTTGCAGACAAAGGTTTTGCGCAGAGGCGTGGAGATGCTCTGGAAGGACAATAGCCATGCGGATACATGCTGAAGAGCGTAGCGTCATACAGAAAGTTCTGCATGCCTATTTTGGTGACAAGGCGCGCATCATACTTTTTGGCTCCAGGATCAATGATCAGGCCAGGGGTGGTGATATCGACCTTCTGGTCGAAACGAATCAGGACAATGATATCTTCACCAGAAAGTTGCAGGCGCTGAGCGAGCTGCAGATAGCCTTGGGTGATCAGAAAATAGATCTTTTGATCAAGACACCGGGTATGCCCGCACCCGTTCCGCGTATCTACTCTGAAGCGCTCGCTTGGGGAGTCGAATTGTGACTTTTATGGAAGTAGCGGAAATAACAATACAATCGGCCGTCAATGAATGTGACAGACACCTTGATCGCATCATGAAGGCCCGGCGACGCCTGGAATCGGTCTTTCCCCTGACCGCTGACCAGCTGGATGCTGCCGATGATGCCTTGGTGGAACATATCGACCAGTTCGTGTATCGATTTACAAAGTTGCAGGACGCAATGGGCACCAGGTTGTTGCCGACGCTGCATACCTTTCTTGAAGGGAATGATCAGCCGCTGCCGTTTTTGGATGTGTTGGGAACGCTGGAAAAGTACCAGGTCATTCCTTCCCTGGTGGAGTGGCAATTTTTCAGAAACCTGCGCAACAGCCTGGCCCACGAATATCCGGAAGACCTTGAACAGACGGTTCAGGCTCTCAATGCCCTTTATGAACAGTGGCCGCGCATGGAAGCAATGTATGAGCAGGTGCGCAGCTTTTACCTTGCCAGGCGGACCCATGAACTGACAAGGTAGAATGGATGCATGCCAAGGCACCAAAATGCGGAGAAGAAGGGACCAGGTTAAAGATCGGGTTTTCTTTGTGCCTTGCAATGTGAGACTTGCATACGATCGTCTCGCGCAAAGACGCGGAGGCGCAGAGACGCAACGGTAGTCCGGGTGGACAACAAGGCCACAGTGCGAGTTGGTACAAGGAGAAAGGTGCAATACCTCAAAAAGCGTGTAGCATCATTGGGATTTGAAGCTGTTCGTCAAAAGGGCTCCCCTATCCGATTTATTCATCCAGATGGCAGGAAGACCGTTGTACCGGATCATGGCTCAAAGGATGTACCAAAAGGTTTGCTTATGAAAAATCATAAAGGTAGATCCTGCAATGGATCCTGTGGAGTTTTTAAGTGATCCCCTCTGTCTTACAGGCTGTATTCCGGACGAATTATACCTGGAACAGCGTAATATCTTGAACAGGGATGAACACAGGTTAAGACACGCATCTACTCGACTGAAGTCCAAGAGATGAACGTGATGAAAGAAGACGAATACAGGTTTTGATGTATCCGAGCGATACTGGGGGGCTCCTGCATGGACGGTACCGGTTCCTGGACAGATCGCTTGTCTCCCCTGCTTTTTTGGGATGTGGATCAAAAGAACATCGATGCGGAAAAACAGGCGCGCTGGATTATCGAGCGGGTACTGGAACGGGGACAATGGGAAGATTGGCTGCTGCTCAGGGATAACCTGGGCAAGGATACGATTGCTTCGCTTTCAAACGAACTGCACGTGGATTGCAAGGCCCGCAATTTTCTGGATCACTGGTTATGCCGCTCTTAAACTGTCCCCATAGCGTTGAGCCAGAAGTATTGCAGTTGCTGCAAAGCATGATGGCCGTTCCCGCGTTTGCCCGGTTTTCATTGGCCGGCGGCACATCGCTGGCTTTGCGTCTTGGGCATCGAACCTCGGTGGATATTGACCTTTTTACCCTTGAACCGTTTGACAGCATGCTTGTGCAGGATCAAATCGCTGAGGATTTTCCGGGTAGCCAGGTACTCAATCGTACGACCGGTAGCCTCTGCGTCAATGTACAGGGCATCAAAATTGATTTTTTGCACCATCCGTTTCCGCTCCTCGCCGGAGTGGAAACGGATGGTGCAATCCGCATCATGTCTCTCGCTGATGTATCGGCGATGAAGGTCAATGCGGTTACAAACCGCGGATCAAAAAAAGACTTCATAGACTTGTTTGCCTTGCACGCGAACGGGTTGTCCCTGGAGCGCTCCGTAGACAATTTTTGCACAAAGTATAACGGTAACAAGTTCCTGGCGATCAGGAGCCTTCTGTGGCTGCAGGACGCGGATCAGGAGCCTGACCCTGTGTTCCTGCAACCCTGGACCTGGGCAGCGGTGCGGGAGACCATGATTCAGCTCGCTGATGCGCTGGAGTAGAACGGCGTACTTTTTTTGCTTCATTCTGAGGAATTATCCCGGAGGCCGAGCCATGAAAGCATCATCACGGGACGACGCGCAAACCGGCTTTGTGTTGTGCGACCAAGCGCTTGTGGTGCTGCGTGACGATGCGCGTGTCAGCGCCGTGTACCTGCACGGCAGCCAGGCGCGGGGCGAGGCGCGGGCGGACAGCGATGTGGATCTGGGGCTTTTGCCTGTTGCCGGGATTACCTTTACCGACTACGAACGGGCGTTGCTCGCAAGCGAGTTGGGGCTGCTGCTCCACAAGACCGTAGATGTCGGCGAGGTGTCGTCCAGGAACCTGGTGTATGCCAAAGAGGTCGTCTACAAGGGCGTTCCCGTCTTCGTCAGGGACGAGCGCTACGCGCGGCTCATGGAAATGACGCTGCTCTCGATGTACGCGAGCTTCAACGAGGACCGCAAAGAGGTTATGGATGCCTGGACCGCATGACGACATAGGCTTCAACAAGGCCGCGATCATCGGCCGTTGCATTGCCCGGATACATGAAGAATACGAAGCCGACCCTGAACTGCGGGACATTACGCATGTCGATGCGCTCACGCTCAACATCGAGCGGGCCTGCCAGGCTGCCATCGATCTGGCGTTCCACGTGGTATCCCAGGGCAAGCTTGGCCTGCCGCAGACGAGCGGCGACGCGTTCCTGCTGCTGGCGCGGACCAAGCGGATCAAGGATTCCACCGCGCGTTCCATGGTCGCGATGACCGGCTTCAGGAACATAGCGATGCACGAGTACCAGATCATGGACATGAGCATCCTCAGGGCAGTAGCCCAGACGCACTGGGTATCCCTGGTGGCATTCTGCGAAGAGCTGGGGTTTTCAATCGTAAAGGAGCGGGGAACCTGAATTGCGGACCCGGCGGTACTGCATGG
>DYPP01000199.1 GCA_020719845.1 Treponema denticola
TCTATGCATCTATCGATTCCTTTCAAGGTCCGGCTGACCTTTGCTCCAATATATGTATCCCCGGCGCTTCAATCAAATTTCCATTCAATAATTGCAATTATCATGCCAACTTATTGATACTGATATATATTTTAATGCTTAATTTTAAAAAGAAGGAGGTCCCACTTTCCTCAATGGTTAAAAATAACATCATTTCTATATATTATATAGACATAAATACACGCTACCCAAGGCTGATCCCAAAACGGCAGCCATCCGCTCAAGCCCTGCGGATGGCTTGACGATCCGGCGGGAAGGATCAAATAGGAGAAATATTTTCTCCTCAGGAGAAAAATCGGTGTACTATCTGCTATACTCCTACGCATCCGGAGGACATCATGGCAACGACGGCCCGGAAAATCGGACGCCTTTTTTCACCCCTGCAGATCGGTTCCATCGCGGACTGCATCGAACCCCTCAGCGCCGGTTCCGAAGCCGGTTGGGCGCTGGAAATGTTGAAGGACCGTGAAGACTACGACGTCATTCCCATCGAGCGGGACGGCGCGGTGCTGGGCGTGCTTTCCCGGCACGTGCTGGAGGATCTGGTGGACTCCGCCTGGAAGCGCTTCTGGCAAAAGGATCTGGACGCCTACATCATCCTGGCCCGGCGCACCGTGGAAGCCACGGATTACGTGGACCGGATCGTGGCCGAGGGGCTGCACGAATCCCACGACAACGACCCAGGTTGGTATATCGTCCAGCACCACCGCAGCTATCTGGGGATCGTCAACCTGCGGCGCATGCTGGAACACCTGAACGAAATACGCGCCCAGGACCTCCGGCGGGCGGGAGAAATCCAGCGCTACCTGCTCCATAAGGCGCCGGTAACCAATCCCGCCTTCAGTCTGACCTTCTTCAACCGCATGGCCCATGAAATCGGCGGCGACTTCTACCGTTCCGCACAGATCGGCAAGGACCAGTACGTGGTCGCCTGCTTTGACGTGGCGGGCAAAAACATCTCCGGCGCCCTGGCCACCGAAGCCCTGGGCGCCTTCTTTACCGCCCTGCGGCTGTTCTCGTTCCAGGGCGATCCCCGACTGACCACGGGGCTGATCAACGCCCTGGTCCGGGAAGTGAACCCCGACGACGTCTTCGTCACCGCCCTGCTCTTGTATCTGGACCTGGACACCCGGAGCATCGAAATCCACAACTGCGGATTTTCACCCTTGCTGGCCTTCATTCCCCAGCCGGAGCACCGGATATCGTGCAAGCTGGCCCGGCCCAACCTGCCGCCCCTGGGCATCGACGACAACCTTTCGATCGAATCGCCGCCGGTCATGTCCATCGTCAAGGGCCTGCGCCTGTGCGCCTATTCCGACGGCCTGACGGACATGGCCGATCCCTTCGGCGAACGCTACGGCGACGACCGGACGCTGGAGCTCTTGCGGGAGATGCATAAAACCGCGCCCGGCGACCTGGTGGCCGCCCTGGGGCACGAAACGGACCGCTGGATCGGCGAATCCCACCTGGCGGACGACATCACGGTGATGGACATCCGTTTTCTGTAGGCGGCGGCATCCATGCCGATCGCCAAGGC
>DYPP01000102.1 GCA_020719845.1 Treponema denticola
GGCGCGCTAAGGCCGGCCGCCGCCCTGCATGCGGGCCATCAGGGCCTGGGCGGCCTGGGGATTGCGGCTCATTTTGGCCACCTTCTTCATCAGGGTGCGCATCTTTTCGAACTTTTTGAGCACCCGGGCCACCTCGCCCACCGAGGTGCCCGACCCCCGGGCGATGCGGGTCCGCCGGGAAGGTCCGATGATCAGGTAGTTGTCCCGCTCCTTGGGCGTCATGGACGACAGGATGGCTTCCTGGTACTTGAGCTCTTCCTTATTGAGGTCCTGTTCGCTTAGCTGGCCGGCCATGCCGGGGATCATCTCCAGCATCGATTGCAGGGAACCCATCTTCTTTACCGAGCGCAGCTGGTCCAGCCAGTCCTGGAGGGTAAAGTTTTCCTTTTCCATTTTTTTCTGCAGCGCCGCAGCTTCTTTCTGGTCCACCACGGTCTGGGCTTTTTCCACCAGGCTGACCACGTCGCCCATGCCCAGGATGCGGCCGGCGATGCGTTCCGGGTAGAAGGGCTCCAGGTCTTCCGTTTTTTCGCCCACGCCGATGAACTTGATCGGCTTGCCGGTGATGGTCTTGAGGGACAGCGCCGCGCCGCCCCGGGTGTCCGAGTCGAACTTGGTCAGGATGACGCCGGTCAGGCCGATCTTTTCGTCAAAGGCCTTGGCGATGTCCACCGCCGACTGGCCGGTCATGGCGTCCGCCACCAGCAGCAGCTCCTCCGGCCGGGCGGCGTCCCGCAGGCGGACCAGTTCGTCCATCATGGCTTCGTCGATCTGCAGGCGGCCGGTGGTGTCCACGATGACCGTATCGATCAGGTTCCTGCGCGCCCAGTCGGCGGCGGCCCTGTAGACCTTGACCGGATCCCGCGCGCCGTCTTCCCGGTAGACGGGCACGCCGACCTGGCCGGCGAGCAGGCCCAGCTGCTCCACCGCCGCCGGGCGGATCAGGTCGCCGGCCACCAGCAGGGGCTTGCGGCCTTCTTTTTTGAGCCGGAGCGCCAGCTTGGCGGCGCTGGTGGTTTTACCCGAACCCTGCAGGCCCAGCATCAGGATGGTGGTGATGGTGTCCGGTCCCTTCAGCGCCAGGTCCTGCCGGGCGTCGCCCAGGTAGGACACCAGGCGGTCGTGGACGATCTTGACGAACTGCTGGCCCGGATCGACGGCGCGCAGGACCTTTTCGCCTTTGGCTTCTTCTATGGTCGCATTGACGAAGCGCCGCACCACCCGCAGGTTGACGTCCGCTTCCAGCAGGGCCAGCTTGATGGCCTCCACCGCGTCGTCGATGTTCTTTTCGGTGATGGTCGCCTTGCCGGCGACGACGCGCAGGGCGTCGGAGATCTTGAGGGTCAGTTTGTCCAGCATGCTAACCATGTACCCCGTCCCGCGGGGCCTGTCAAGGCCCGAGGGCGGGACGGTCAGGACAGGTCTTTGACGAAGCTGTGCAGGAAGTCCAGCGGGCTCAGTTCGCGGTTGAGGATGCGGTAGAGGCCCAGGGAGATGGGCAGCTTGAGCTTATGCTCTTCCGCCAGGACCTTGACCTGCTTGGCGGCCACCACGCCTTCGGGCAGATAGCCGATCTCGGCGATGCGGGCGATCAGGTCGTCCAGGTCCCGGTAGGGCTGGAGGATGTCCTTGAGGATGATCTCCCGGCCGAAGCGGCGGTTGCGGCCGAAGACGGAGCGGCAGGTGACGTCCAGGTCGCCGACGCCGGAGATGGAGGTAAAGGTCTCGGCGTGGGTGGCGCCCAGGGCGCGGCCCAGGATCTGGATTTCGTTGAGCCCCGCCGCCAGCAGCAGCGACTCGGTGCCGTCGCCGAAGATGTCTTCCCTGCCCCGCTCGGCGGCGCTGGTCTTGAGGGCGTCCAGCATGCCGAAGGCGATGGCCACGACGTTCTTGGCGCCCGCGGCCACCTGCACGCCCCGCACGTCGAAGCTGGAGAAGACCAGCAGCCGGGGCGAACGGAGCAGGTCCCGGAAGCGGATGGACTGCTTGGCGTTTTCGCTGGCCGCGATCAGCCCGGTGATCTTGCCCCGGGAAACCTCTTCCGCGTGGCTGGGGCCGGCGATGTAGACCAGGGACTGGCGGTAGAAGCCGGGCAGGTAGTCTTCCAGCGTCTCCAGGATCAGCCGGGGACCCCGGGGGGTAGGAATGAAGCCCTTGGTGATCACGGCGATGGCGGTCTCGCCGTCCCGGATGGACGGGACGGACAGGATCTGCTTGACCGTGTCCAGCAGGAAGAGGGAAGGGGCGGCCAGGATGAGGAATTCCTTGCCCGCCGCCGCCGCCACGGGGTCCGCGACGGCCCGCAGGTTGGCCGGCAGCGGGACGTCGGGCAGAAAGCGGCTGTTCAGGTGCCGCTGGTTGATGTCTTCCACCGTGGCCTGCTCGTGGCTCCAGATGTCCACGTCGTAGCCGTCGCCCTTGTCGGCGATGACCTTGGCCACCGCCGTACCCCAGGCGCCGGCGCCCAGTACGCCGATCCGTGCGCTCATGTCCGCTCCTTTGCCGTCCCGTCCACCAGCTCCTCGAAGACCCGGACCCGGTCGGCGATGACGGCCATGCTCTCTTGCCAGAAGGCCGCTTGTTCGATGTCGAAGCCCGCGGCGCGGGCCACGTCCTCCGCCTGGGCCTGGCCGGTCAGCCGCAGCAGCCGGCGGTAGTCGGCGGCGAAGGCTGGACCGTCCCGGCGGAACCGGGCGTACAGGCCCAGGGAGAACAGCTGGCCGAAGGCGTAGGGATAATTGTAGAAGGCCAGGCTGGACCGGTAGTAGTGGCCCTTGACCGCCCACATGTAGGGGTGCAGCCTTTCCGGGTCCAGGCCGTCGCCGTAGGTGGCCAGCTGGGCTTTGGTCATCAGGGTCTTGAGTTCCGCCGGCGACAGTTCGGCTTCCGCCCGGCGGGCAAAGAGGCCGCGTTCAAAATAGAAGCGCGACAGGATGTCCGTGCCGATCTGGCAGGCGTCCTTGAGGCTGCCTTCGATCAGGCCCAGGCGTTCTGCCGGGGCGGCCTGGGCCAGGGCGCCTTCAAAGACGATGGTTTCGGCGAAGGTGCTGGCGGTTTCGGCCAGGGTCATGGGATAGCCCGCGAGGGTCCGGGGCAGGTCCTTGATCACCTCGTGGTGCCAGGCGTGGCCCAGTTCGTGGGCTACGGTGGTCAGGGAATCAAAGGAACCCTCGAAGTTGCAGAGGATGCGGGATTCGCCCTTCAGCGGCAGGTCGGTGCAGTAGGCGCCGCCGACCTTGCCTTCCCTTCCTTCCGCGTCGATCCAGGAAAAAGCGAAGGCGTGGCGGGCAAAATTGCCCATGCCCGGGTCAAAGGCAGAAAAGCGGTCCAGGATGAAGTCCCGGCTCTGTTCCCAGCTCCATTTGCGCGTCGCCGCGCCCACCGGGGCAAACAGGTCGTAGAAGGCGCAGGCCGGCACGCCCAGCAGGCGGGCCTTGGCCTTGAGGTAGCGCCGGAACAGGGGTTGGGCTTCTTCCAGCACGCCGATCAGCGCGTCCAGCGTCTTCCGGCTGATCCGGGACTGAAAACAGGCCTTGTCCAGGGCGGAATCCCAGCCCCGGCGCCGGTCCACGCTGAGGGCGAAGCCCTTGACGCCGTTGAGCGCCGCCGCCAGGGGCAGCTCCATCGACTCCCAGGCGGCCAGCTCGGCCCGGTAGGCCCGCTCCCGGACGGCCCGGTCCGCGTCGTGGGCCAGGTCCCGCAGGGCGGTGACGGTTTTGTATTCCCCCGTAGCCGGGTCCCAGGGGACGCTCAGGTTGGAAGAAAGCACTTCCTGCAGCCGCGTCCAGGCGTCGGCGCCGGACCGGGCCAGGTCGTTGGCCAGGTCTTCCTGTTCCACCGGCATCTGCCGGAGCGACCGCTCCAGGGCTTCCCGCAGGAAGAAGGCGTAGGGCTTCAGTTTATCGTGGTTGTCCGCCAGGTCCAGCACCACCGGGCGGCGTTCGGCCAGCCGGTTGCGCAGGATGACCGCCGCCTTGCCCAGGGGCAGGGACAGGGCTTCCAGGGCGTTGATCTCCGCCAGGGCCCGGGCGTCCCGGGTGTCCGTCGTGTACAGCGCCGAAGCGTAGGCTTCCAGGTTCTCCGCCAGGTCCCCGGCGTGCTCGTAGGCCCGCAATAGGGCCATAATACGGTCCGCCGCGGCGGCGCCTGCTTCCGGAATGGGCTGGGCCAGCAGGTCCAGCAGGGCTGCCGCGCTCAGGCGGAGGGCTTCCTTGTCGGCGGCGTAGTCGGCGCCGTCGAAGGAGGAATAGATGGAAGCGAGGTTCCAGCGGGGCGGCGTTTCAGAACCAGCGGGCATTGCCGTCCTCCCAGTCCAGAATTTCCGCGGGGCGGAAGAAGAGCCCGATCTCCCGGTCCGCGCTGGCCGGGGAATCCGAAGCGTGCACGATGTTGAGCCGGGTGCGGTACGAAAAATCGCCCCGGATGGTGCCCGGCAGGGCGGCGTTGACGTCCGTGGGTCCGACCAGCCGGCGGACAGCGGCGATGACGCCTTCCCCTGCCAGCACCAGGGCGACGACCGGGCCGGAGCGGGTGTATTCCACCAGCTTTTCGTAAAAATCCTTGTCGGCGTGTTCCGCGTAGTGGGCGGCGACCAGGTCCGCGTCCAGGTTCATCAGTTTGAGGCCGATGATTTTGAGTCCCTTCCGCTCAAAGCGGGAAAGGACCTGACCGACGATGCGGCGCTGCAGCACGCCGGGTTTGAGTATGGCAAAGGTGCGTTCCATGGCCGTACTATACCAAGCGGGGCCGATTAATTATAGGGTATCCGCCGGGTCGGGCAGGAAGACGGTGATGGTCGTGCCGCTGCCTTCGGCGCTTTCGATGCGCAGGGTGCCCCGGTGCCGCTCCACCATGGCGCGGCAAAAGTGCAGCCCCATGCCGGTGCCCAGTTCGCCCTCCGTTCCCCGGCGGGAGCGAATTTTGCCGGAGGCCATAAAATCGCGGATCTGGGCTTCCGTCATGCCGATCCCGGAATCGGCCACGTAGAGCTCGATTTCCGCCCGGTCGCCGTAGGCCTGGCGCAGGTCCCGGGCGCCGACGACCACGGAACCGCCGGAAGCGGTGAACTTGACCGCGTTGGAGACCAGGTTCCGGATCAGCGCGGCGATCATCCGCCGGTCGCCGGAAACTGCCGCTTCTTCCGGCGTGTCGTCCAGCAGGTTGACCCCCTTGCGCGCCGCTCCGTCGGCCAACAGCGCCAGCTGTGCGCCGACGATGGGCTTTAAAAGGTGCCGGGAGGGTTTGAAGTCGGCCAGACCCTGGTCGGTTTCGGCCCAGTCCAGCAGGTCGATCATCAGCTTCCAGAGGGCATCCATCTTGCCCCGCATCACCCGGACGGTCTCCAGCAGCTCCCCCTTGGACAGGGTCTCCCCCTCGTGCACGGATTGCAGGACGTTCTTGAAGGCGCCCAGGGGGCCCCGCAGGTCATGGCCGATCAGGGCCAGGGCGTTGCGGCGGCTGTCCAGCAGGTCCTGCAGTTCCTTTTCCCGATTGATCCGATCGGACTCGTCGATGATGACCCCGACGATGCCGTCGCAGGCGCCGTCCCGGCCGGGGATGCAGGTCTTGTGGACCCGGATGGCCTTTTTGGTTCCGTCGGCCAGGGGCAGGTGGTGGGAGAAATACTGGATGCCCCCGTTGCCGGTAAGAAAACGGTCCGCCTGGTCAAAAAGGGCCGCCGATTCGGGCGAAAAAACCTCGTGCGCCGTCCGCCCGATAACCATGGCGGGCGTCAGTCCCAGCAGGTCGAGGAAGGAATCGCTGAAGCCCTGATAGCGATAGTCCCGGTCCTTGAAGAATACCGGCAGGGGAATGGTGGCCAGCAGGGAACGATTAAGGCCTATCTGCTCCCGTAGCCGCCGCAGGTGCCGGTTGGCGTCGGCCCGGCTGGACAGGGTGGCATAAAAAGAGGCGATGACCAGGCGCAGGACCAGAACGGCGCTGACGTAGAGGACCAGGCTGAACAGGAGCGCAGCCAAAATCTGGGCCACCGGGGAAACGCGGAAAAAGTCGGCGATCAGGGTAAAAAATGCCGGGAAGGGGGTGGGACAGCCCGGACAGGCCAGCGCATAGACGGCGACACCGATGATCCCGAGCATGGGCGCCATCAGGACGCCGCCGGCCAGGACGCCGCCGGGAAAGGTCAGCAGCGACGGCACGACGGCCAACCAGCCCAGGCTGACAAAGGAATCCAGTTTGATTGTGCCCTCCAGAAAAAGGGCCTGCATGAAAAAGCCGAAGATCAGCGCGGCAAGGCGCAACGACAGCGCCCGGCGGCGCAGGGCGACGATCAGCCCCAGGGCTACGACGGGCGCCGCCAGACACATCACCAGCGTCCGGTCCGCCGTACGCTGCACGATCAAGGCCTGCAACAGGCTCATCGGGACAAGAGCCAGCAGCAGGCTGCCCAGATAGTACAGCCTGATCCGCCGGAGCGTACCGACGTCCCGGGGTATGTTGAAAACGCGATCCAGAACGGTAATGAAATTGGGGGTATTCATAATTGTTGACCAATATACAACCAGCCGGCCGATTTTTCAAATGAGATCTTCGCCAAACGCTGGATGCGCGTACAACTTAGGGTTTAATCGGGGGGCCGCGCAGGAACACTACCGTAGGGGTGGGCTTACTCTATCCGCCAATCTTCTCCCGGCATGATCCGGCGCATGAATTCATCGAAGAGGGGGACGGTGAAAGCAGTATCCCCGTGGTTGGGGCTCCAGATCATGCCCTTGCCGATCAGATTGGTCCGCGTCATGCTCAGTTTGTTGACTTCCCGCCCCAGCCGATCGGCGATATCCCCGGATCGATGCGGTCCCGGACCAAGATCGGCCATGCCGCGGAGGTAGCGCTTTTCCAGGGGGGTCAAACGGTCGAAACGGACCCGGAAAAAGCTTTCATCCATGGCGGCGATCGCCAATACCGAGGCGGTTTGCACGTCGGTAAGGGAAATAGGCGATGCTTGTGCTACCTCCCAGGTATGTTTCCCCCATTCCTGGACAAAATAGGGGTACCCCTTGGTTCTTTCTTCTATTTCCTGAAGGGCTTGGGCTGCGATCTCCACGTGGTGCTTGGCCAGGGGTTTGACGATTGCTTTGTCGATCGCGGCGGCCGGCAATGGCCCTAGGGTGGGAAAATCGAACAGCCGTTCAGCGTAGGATTTGGCCTTGCCCATTCTTCCCCGCAATTGGGGCAGCCCGGCACCGATCAGCAATACCGGCAACTGCATCTGGGTAGTGCGGTGCAAGGCGGAAATAAGCGCCGCCAACTGACTTTCTTCCACGTATTGCAGCTCATCGATGTAACAGGCAATGGCCGTATCGGCGGTTCGTGCCGCTTCTCCTACTGCACTGAGCAGGTCCAGCAGATCATGCTCCAGATCGCCGTTGTCGGCCAATCCCGGTTCATGGGGCAGATCGAATCCAACCTCGATGTCCTGGTATTTTACCTTCAAACCCTGGGCAAAACCGGTAAGGGCTCGTAGGGCGCGTTGGGCTTTTTCCCTGGCCCGGTCGATCAAGGATAGTTTCAATAGGGCTTGTCGCAGCTGAGGCGCCAGAAGCGCCGGCAAGGATTTCATTTCCGGCGCCTCTATCCGCAAGGTATGGATACCCGTGGCTTCGGCGGAACTCTTCATTTTATCCAGCAATACCGTTTTTCCGACCCCTCGCAGGCCCACCAGCAGAAAGCTTTTTGTCGGCAAGCCTCGTCGGCAACGTTCGATGGCGATGGCGGCGGCGGACAACAACTCGTCCCGGCCGGCCAGCTCCGGAGGAGGGGTGCCGGCGCCGGGGGCAAACGGGTTTTCGATGGGATTCATGCTTCAATTATACATAAATAATATAAGTAATCAAGAACTGGTATAAATTGTTTATTTTGGTATAAATCCTACCAGGTACCCGTTTCTCAGATGGCTTTTTGCTGGGAATGGTTTTTGTACGTTTCCCAATCCGGATAGTACTCCTCGGCTTGATTGCCCCAGCAGGTCCACCCCGGCCGGGACCCGCGGGCAAAGAGCTCCAGGTAGGGTCCAGGACTGCAAGACTCTATCAGGGCGTATTGTTCATCCGGTTTGCGGCTGTGTTCCCGCTTCTGCGAAACGATCATGTTTTCTTGACTACGCCCGGCACTCAGGGTTCGGGCGTTTTTTCCTTTTACGCCGAATAAGATAACCTCGGTTACGTTGCGGAAATAGAAGCCCACGCCCCTGCGGTCGGGACCCCCGTCTTTCCGTATTTTGTACCAGATCAAGTTCGATTTGTACTCGAACCCCCAGGCCTTCAGAACGGACAAGCCATCCGGCAACAGCGCGTTCGGGACCCAGAGATATAAATGGGCGGTAGCGCTCAGCACGTCCGCCACCGGCAAGGCCTTGATTTCTTCCAGGGACAGGGTCGGATACCGGTTCAGCCGTTTATGTTCCGGCGCCATTTTCCCAGTACGATTCTGGAACTGCCAGGGGGGATCCGCAAGAATGGTGGAAAATCGTTTTCCCTGCAGCTCGGATTCGAACATCCGGATGGCGTCAAAGGTCATCATCGGTCACGTCCTTTAGTGCTTTTC
>DYPP01000103.1 GCA_020719845.1 Treponema denticola
AAGGAGTCGGACGAATGTTGGACCTGTTGATCAAAGGCGGCCCGGTCATGCTGCCCATCGTGCTCTGCGCGCTGGGCGCCACGGTCATTGTGGTTGAGCGCTTTCTTTTTTTCCGGAGCGTCCGCGGGGAAGACGCGGTGTTGACGGCCAAACTGCGGCCGCTGGTGGCAAAGGGTGCCTTTGACGAGGCTGCGGCGGTGTGCGAAAAATCCGATTCGCCCCTGGCCCGGCTGGCCCGGACGGGGATCGAGTTCTGCGGCCTGACGGAGCCGGACATCAAGGAAGCGGTGCTGAACGCCGCCAACCGGGAGGTGCCCCGGATCGAGCGCTACGTCGGCGCCCTGGGCACCATCGCCAATATTTCCACCCTGCTCGGACTGCTGGGCACGGTAACCGGCAACATCCGCGCTTTCGGCGTGCTGGCCGCTTCCGGCGCCATGGGCAACCCCGCCCTGCTGGCCGGGGCCATCGCGGAAGCGCTGATCACCACCGCCGCCGGACTGATCGTCGCCATTCCGGTCACGGTCTTCCACAATTACTTTGTAGCCCGGGCCAACAAACTGGTCGTCGAGCTGGAAAGTTCCGTGGGCGACCTGATCCTGTTGATCCTCCGGCGCAGGACCGAGGCCGGGGATGCGCTTTAAGCGCCGGCTGGTCCCGCGCAGCAGCGTGGACCTGGTGCCCATGATCGACGTGGTCTTCCAGCTGATCCTGTTTTTTCTGGTATCCACGACCTTCGCCATCCTGCCGGGCATCACGCTGCGGCTGCCCGAATCATCCAGCGCCGAGCCCACCGCCATGACCCGCCTGGCGGTGGCGGTGGTCGGACGGGATGAAATCTACCTGAACCAGGACCGCATGACCCTGGCCGAGCTGGAAACCCGGCTGGCCAGCCTGTCCGCCGCGGAACGGGACCAGATCAAGGGGGTCACGCTGGAAGCGGATCGGGCGATCAGCTATGAGCTGACCATCCAGGTCCTGGACGTGCTCCGGAAAACCGGGTTCCGGGGCATCAACCTGCATACCCTGGAGCAATGACCGTGCTGCGCGCCGTCGGGTTCGGCGACCGGGACCGCCGGCGCCTGGAACAGAGCTTGCTCCTGTCGCTGCTGCTGTGGACCATCCTGCTGCTCGTCCTGAGCCGGATCGCGCTGCGGGACCCGGGTTTGCCGACGGATACCATGAACCCGCTGTCCATCGAGCTGGCGCCGCCCCTTCCGGCGCGGCAGGTCGAGCCGGTCCGGGTCGGCGGCGCGGCGACGGACCGCAGGGGTGCGCCGGGGGAAAGCGCCGCGCCGCGCCCCCGGGCAGACGCCGCCGCGCCGTCGTCGCCGCAACCCCAACCGCAGCCCCAGCCGCAGCTGCGGCCTGACCCCGGCGCGGCGGCCCTCCCGGCCGTACCGGGGTCCACGGCGACCCCCTATCAGGGCGGCGCCGACCCCTTCGCGCCGCTTTCGGAACGCTCCCTGGCCGCGGAAGCGCCGGCGGCGCCGGTGCCGACCCCTGCCCCGGCCGCCCGGGCTCCACGGGAACCGGGTAGCGGGACGTCGGCTCCCGGCGGCGCCCCGGGCGGCGACGGGTTCGACCAGGCCGCCCAACGGGTTGCCGGGCGCCTGACCGCGCCGGGCGGGACGGCGGCCGGCGCGGGTGCGGGTGCGGGTGCGGGGGGCACGAAATCAGGCGGCGCGGCGGCGCTCCCCGGCGGCGGCGACCTGGGCGGCCAATTCGACTTTGGGGAGGGCGCCGCCCGGGAATTGTGGAGCCCCCGGCGCGTCCGCGTGCCGGACAAGCTCCTGGCGGGCCAGCCGGACCGGCTGGAGACCCGGGTCGCCTTTACCATCGAGCCCGGCGGCACGGTTCTGCCCGCCACCATCCGCTTCGATCCGCCCCTTCCGTCGGGCATCGAGGACTTTTTGCGCACCGCCTTCAGCTCCTGGATTTTTTCTCCCGGCGATTCGGATGGACAGGTCCGATTCCGGTATAGTATAAAGGTACGGTGAGACAGGACCTGGACGCGGTCGCCTTCGACCTGGACGGTACGTTGTACCCGAATCACCGCTTCTACCTCCGGCTGTTGCCTTTTATGGTCAAGGAGCATCGTCTGCTCCGGGCCATGGGCAAGGCCCGGGACGCGCTGCGCCACGCTGCCCATCAAGGCCGCTTCTACGACCTGCAGGCGCGCATCATGGCGGAGATCCTGGACGATGACCCGGAACGGGTCAAAGCCAAAACCGAAAAGCTCATCTACCGGGGCTGGGAGCCCTTGTTCAAAAACCTGAAGCTTTTTCCCTACGTCCGGGAAACCCTGGACGCTTTTCGCGCCGCGGGACTTAAAATCGGGTTGCTGTCGGATTTTCCCCCGGAACGCAAGCTCGAGTACCTGGGTTTGGGGACCGGCTGGGACGCGGTGCTCTGCTCGGAGCGGACCGGACGGCTCAAACCCGACCCGGCGTCTTTTTTGGAGCTCAGCCGGGTGCTGGGCGTAGCGCCGGAGCGCACGCTCTACGTCGGCAACAGCCGGGCCTACGATATCCGCGGCGCCCGGGGCGTGGGCATGAAGACGGCGCTGATCGTCCCCGGAAAAGTCTGGACCGCGTACCGGACCGGGGAAGCGGATTTTATTTTTTCCGACTATCGCCAATTACGCGCTTATGTGGTAACTTGATAGGCAAATGATCTTTACGGCAGGCAATCTACTGACCCTGGGCATCGTGCTGATCGCCCTTGTCCTCTACCGGCAGCTGGACCGGAACAACCGTTCCCTTGAAAAGCTGCGCAAGTACGGCGATCGGCTCAAGGAAGACCTGTCCGTCTTCGTGGCCGGCAAGGAAGCGGCGGTCAAGGACTACGCCGTCGAGCTGGACGTGCAGCAGAAAGCGGCCAAAGAACTGCTCAAGCGCCTAATCCTCACCGAGGACGAATTGGGCGCCAAGGTCGAGGCGGTGGCCAAAATCGACGAGCGCATCACCGCCTACGACGCTTCGCTGGCCGAGCTGCTGCGCATGACCGCCCGGGCGCAGGAAAACCTGAACCGCATCCGGGACGAGTCGGGCTTTACGGACACCGTGCTGAAGCGGGTGCAGGAAGCCAAAGACCAGCTGGAAACCGCGCACAAAGGCCTGGCGGAGCTGGAACGCCGTTTTGAGCGGGAGAACGCCGCGGCGCTGGAAGGCGTGGCCGAAGCGGTCACCGCGGCGGTGCGTTCCACGGTGTCCGACCTGCAGTCCACGGCGGAAACCATCGAACGCCGGGTGGAAGACCACCGTGAAGCCGTAGCCAAGCTGGAACGGGAGCGGGCCGGCCTGCTGGAGCGGGACACGGCAACTTTTCGCGCCTACGTGGACGAAGCGCTGGCCAAGGGCCGGTCCGAGGCGGACCGGCTGGAGGAAGGGGCCTTCGCCAAGCTGCGGGACCAGGCTTTGGAGCGGTCCCGGCGCTTTCAGGCCGCGGTGGAAGAAAAACTGGCCCAGTACCAGGAAGCCACCAAAACCCGGATCGGCGACGTGCAGACCCTGGTCAAGACCTTCAAGGATGAATGGAAGCAGGACGCGGCCGAGCTGGAAGCCAAGCAGCGGACTTTTCAGGACGAGTGGAAGAAGAACGTGCAGGAACTGGCGGTTCTGGCCAAAGCCCAGCGGGAAGAATGGAAAGCCCAGCTGGCCGCCGCCCAGGCCGATGCCGGCGCGGTGGAACGCGACATAGCCGACCGGGACGCGGCGCTGAAGAAGCGCCTGGCCGAATTGCAGGCCTACACGTCGGACGCCATCGGCCAGGTTGAGGCCCAGCTGGCCCGGACGGCGGAAGAAGCGGAACGCAAGACGCTGGAAGACGTGGAAGCCAAGCTGGCGGACTACCGCGGCGCCCAGACTTCGCGCTTCCAGCGGCTGGAAGCGCTGGCGGACGACGTGAACCGGCTGGACGCGGAACTGCGCACCGCCATGACGGAAACCGAAACCCGGGTGCGCCAAGATTTTGCCCTCTTCGAGGTGGAGTCGGAAAAGGACCGGAACGGGGCGGCGGCGGCTTTTGCCCAGTCCGTGCGCGGGCTTACGGCGGAAATGGAAGGCGTGGAAAAGGAACTGGCCGCCCTCAAGACCCGGGCCTACGAAAACGTATCCGAAAAGCTCAAGCTGTTCGAAGACGATTTTTTTGCCGACCTTTCCCGGCGCAGCGAAGAGATCGACAGCCGGCTGCAGGACTGGAAGGTCCAGGTGGACGCCGAGCTGGCGCGCATCGCCGCGGAGGCCGGGGAAAAACGGGACGCCGTAGAAACCGGCTATACGGAAGACCTGCGCGTCCGTCTGGCGGAACAGAACGAACGCACCGTCGGCGACTTGGCGCGCCTCAAGGAACAAGCCGGCGCCTTCGAAGAGGGCATCCGGGACCAGATGACCCAGGCCGACCAGTCCCTGGCGGCCTTCAAGGAACAGCTGGGCCGGGACCTGCTTGAAGCCCGCTCCGCCGCCGCCGCGGCCACCAAGACGGAGATCGGCCGCCATGCCCTGTCCATGGCGGAGTTGCTCAAAAAGGACCAGCGGGAGCTGGAAACGGCGCTCAAGGGTTTGTCGGATCAGGTGGAAGAGCGGGCGTCGGCCATCTCGGAACGGCTGGAGAATTCCCGCCGGGACATCGATACGTGGCAGGCCAAATTCGCCCAGCAGCTGCACGAAGCCGACGCCGCCGTGGACGATGCCCGCCGCCGGGCCCGGGAGCTGGCCGCCGAAAGCGACGAACGGATCGCCTCGGTGCGGTCCGCCATCCAGGAAGCCCGGGACGACGCCGACGCCCACCGGGCCGAACTTTTCGCCCGGTCCGACGAACAGGCCCGGACGCTGGACGGCGCGGTCAAGGACGCGGACCGGCGCATCAAGGAATTCGTCGCCCAGACCAAACTTTTTGACCGGGCGGATGAACTGAAGGTGGAGCTGGAGCGCCGCATGGAAGACTTCGGCGCCGACCTGGACCGCCTGGACCAGCGTCGGTCGGAAGCCGCCGAACTGGAAGCCCAATTCGTCAAGATCAAACGGCTGGAAGACGAAGTCAACGCCAAAATGACGCGCTTCCTGTCCGAACGGCGGCGCATCGAGTTGATGGAAGCCGACTTCAAGCGGCTGATCCAGACCGCCCAGGCGGTGGACGAAAAGCTCGTGCAGGTCACCGCGTCGGACGACATTCTGCAGTCCCTGCAGGCCCAGCTTCGAAGGCTGGAGGACGCCGCCGGGGACGCGGAAGAAAAATACCAGCGCGTCGAAAAGAAGAACCAGATCCTGGACGCCACCAACGACGGCATCGACCGGAACTTCCAGCTGCTGCGGGAAACGGAAATCGCCGCCAAGCGGATGGACGAGGAGCTGCGCCGCCTGACCGAACAGGTCGCCGCCGTGCGCGGCGTGGTGGACAAGCTGTCCGCCGACAAGGAACGCACCCAGGAAGCGGCGGACAAGCTGCTGACCCTGGACCAAAGCCTTGAAACCATCGAAGAGCGCATCGAGGCCATGCAGAAGGCCCGGGAATGGCTGGCCCGGACCGAAACCCGGCTGGAAGAAGTCTCCAAACAAGCCCAGGATCAGGTCAAGATCATGGGCACCCTGCTCAAGGAAGAAAGCCGCAAGGGCACCGGCGGCAAGGAGCGGGGCGCCCCGCCCATCGGGACCCGGGAGACGGTGGTCAAACTGGCGCATCAGGGCTGGTCGGTGGATGAGATCGCCCGGGCGGTCAAGCTGTCCAAAGGCGAGGTGGAGCTGATTCTGGAGATTTCCCCCAAGGGCTGATTTCAGGCTTCAGCGCGAACGAACGACTCCCACCCGGGCGCACCCGCCGGCCAGGCCGCAGAGCGAACAGCGCGGCCCGACGGGGCGGCAGACGCGTTGGCCGTACAGCACGAACAGGGCGTTGATGGTCTTCCAGTATTTGCGGGGCAGGCTGGTCTGGAGCGCCGCTTCGGTATCGTCGGGATGTTGGGTACGCACCATGCCCAGACGGTTGCAGATGCGGTGGACGTGGACGTCCACGCAGATGGCGTCCTGGTCAAAGGCTTCGCTCAGGACCAGGTTGGCCGTCTTGCGGCCGACGCCGGGCAGGCTGAGCAGGGCTGCCGCGTCGGCGGGTACGGCGCCCCGGTAGCGGTCCTCCAGCAGGGCGGCGATGGTGGTCAGGTTGCGCGCTTTGGTGCGGTAAAAACCGGCGGGGTAGGCCAGCTTGGCCGTTTCCGCTTCTCCCAGCCCCAGCAGCGCTGCCGGAGTCGGCGCCGCCGCCAGCAGGCGCCGCGAGGCGGCGAGGGTAACTTCGTCCTTGGTCCTGAGGCTCAGGATGGTCGAAACCAGCACGGCCCAGGGGTCGCGGCCGTGGGTCTTGGCGATGGCGGTCACCGAAGGATCTTCCTTTTCTTCCAGGCGACTGCGCCAGTTTTCCAGGTGCTCAAAGACCGCGTCCCAGTCCGGGGCGACCGCTCCTGAGTCCATGCTAATCGTGTTCCAGCAGGCAGACCGCCAGGGCTTCCACGGCCAGCCCCGCGCCGATGGCGTCCTGGCCTTCGTTGGTTTTTCCCTTGACGAAGATCGATCCCGGTTCCGCATCCAGCGCCGTAGCCAGGGAAGAGCGGATGGCCTCGCGGTAGGGCAGCAGCCTGGGCGCTTCGCAGGTGACCACGCAGTCCAGGTTGGACAGGCGCCAACCCGCGGCCCGTACCAGATCATAGGCCCGGCGCAGCAGTTCCATGGAATCCGCGTCCCGCCAGCGCTCGTCCGTCGGGGGAAAAAGCGAACCGATGTCCGCCAGGGCCGCGGCGCCCAGCAGCGCGTCGATGACCGCGTGGGCCAGCACGTCCGCGTCGGAATGTCCCAGTTCGCCCTTTTCGGCGGGCAGCTCCACGCCGCCCAGCAGAAAGCGCCGGCCCGCCGCCAGACGGTGCAGGTCCCGGCCCAGACCGACGCGCATCATGCCAGGTCCTCGGGAAAGGTGATTTTTTTATTTTCCGGAGATCCGGGAAAGGTGTACACCGGCCCCACGTAGGTGCCCCACACTTCGGCGTCGTCGGTGAACTCGTAGGCTTCCGCCAGTTCCCGTTCGGCAGCCAGCTCGTGGGCTTTCAGGATTTGGGGAAAAGCGAAGGCCTGGGGCGTCTGGGCGCCGACCAGGGCGGCGCGGCGCAGATGGCGGGTTACCGTACCCGCCGCGTCGATTTCTTTGGGCGTGTCCACCAGGGGAATGACCGGCAGCGCCGCCTGGTGCCGGATCGCCTCGTCGATGGCGCGCTCGATCAATTGCGCGTCGATCCAGGGCCGCGCGCCGTCGTGGATCAAAACGTAGGCGGCGTCGTAGGACGCGAGCAGCGCCAGAGCGTGATGGACGGAAGCCCGGCGGGACGCGCCGCCGGGCACAAACAGTACGGGTATTTTGGCCCGGGAGGCCAGCAGGTAGGCGGGCAGCGCGGCCCGGGCGGCGGCCTCGCCGGTTTCCGCGTCCGCCGGAACGGTGATGACGATCCGGCTGATCCGCGGACAGGCCGCAAAGGCGGCCAGCGCGGCGCCGAGCACGGTCAAAGGCGTGCCTTCCGCATCCCGGTACGCCGCGCCGAGGGCCCGGTATTCCTTCTTTTGGCCCCCCATGCGGTTGGAAGAACCGGCGGCGGTAATGACCGCCGCGACGGGAAGCGCCGGAATATTCACTTGGATTCGAGACGGGCAAAAATGAGGGCCTCTATTTCATCCTTGGATTTTCCCAACGAAAAAGAAACCTCGTCTTCCAGAAGCTTCAGGGCGGAGTCGTAGAGCTTGCGTTCCAGGATGGGGAGTTCCTTCACCTTGCTGCGATGGTACAGGGAACGCACGATGGTGGCGATATTGATGACGCTGCCCTTTTTCAGCAAGTCCAGGTTCATCTGGTACCGGAGCTTCCAATCCGAGGGAATCGGTTCATAGGCCTCGCTGATCAGTACCAGCGCGCGCTGGGCTTCTTCCTGGGGAACGATGGCGCGGATGCCCAGTTCCTCGGCCTTGACGCAGGGGACCATGACGGTCATATCCGACACCTCTAGATAGATGACGTAATAGGGTACGGTCTGGTCTTTGAACTTCTTGTTTTGGATATCAAGAATTTTGCCGACACCCTGGCTGGGGTATACCACTTTCTGGTCGACCTGGAAGGCGATAGACTGCTCGTTCATTGGGGGGAATATAGCACAAAATATGGTTTTGGTGAAGTCCCGGAGCAGTGTTGCCGACCTTCGGGAAAAACGCCAACCGGGGCTATAAAGCATTCGTCCCCAAGGTTCGCAGCACTAGACAGAAGAGACCCCCCATGCTACATTGAGGCATTCGCGCGGGCCGTAAACCCGTCCGCGCGCTACCGCGTTCCGATGAGGGACGCTTTATATATGCGGGCGCCCACCAGGGGCGCCTTTTGTTTTTATAACTGAGGATTTTTCAAAATGCAGACGCATTTTGAAAAATCTACCAAAACTTGCGCTGA
>DYPP01000200.1 GCA_020719845.1 Treponema denticola
AGGCAAGGAATCTTCGCATGCGGATCGACGACCCCCACGCCCAGCAGCGCATCGACTCTGTCCCGCTCATGAATGTTCACCTCAACCCGCGCAGCCGAGACGAGACGGTAAAACTGATTCGTGGTCTGCAGGGCGTCTACGCAGATGAGCCGGCCCGGCAGGCCGTGCTCGACCTGATCGCGCGGGATGTGCTGCGGGGCGTCCGGCGCGATGTCGGCCGTCCGGGCATGAACATGTGGTCGATCTTCGTGCTGATGTCCGCTCGTGAGGCGCTGCGTCTGGACTACGACCGGCTTGAGGACTTGGCCGAGAACCATGCGCTGATCCGCGCTGCCATGGGCCTGGGTGACTGGGAGAATGGCAAGCACTTCGACTGGACGCGGATCTGGCGCAATGTGCGGAAGGTGCGGGCGGAAACGGTGGCCGAGATCAACCAGAGGGTAGTACAGCTGGGACATGTACTCGCGCCGACCGCCGTCGAAAGTGCCCGGACCGATAGTTTCGTGATGCAGACGAACGTCCATCATCCGAGCGATCTTCATCAGGTTGCCGATGGCCTACGCCTAGTGCTGCGCCATGCGACCCGACTGGCCGAGATCATGGGCAGCACGGCGATGCGACAGCATGCCCATCTGGAGAAGCGTGCCCGATCCCTGGCCCTGACGGCAAGCCGCGCAACGGCGTCCAAACACCGTGACCGAGATGAGCGACGGGCGGTTGCGGCCCAGGAGTTGTGCGACTTTGCCGACGAGCGCTGCCTGCAGGCCATGGATCTTGGCGATCAGTTCATCGCGACGCGCAAGACCTTGGGGTTCATCGAACAGGCGCAGGCCGATGGCGAACACGAACGGATGATGTTCTTTGTCAGTGGCCTGGCAACGTGCGCGCATGTCGCCCGCTTGCGACTCGTCGATGGCGAGACGGTCGAACTATCCGACCGCCTGTTCAGCCTTTTCGAACCTCACACCGAACTGATCTATCGTGGCAAGGTCCGCGCCGCCGTCGAGTTCGGCCACCGCATCCTGGTGACCGAGGATGCGGCCGGCTTCATCATCGCCGCCCAGGTGATGCCCAACGGACAGCAGGATCGCGACGCTGCTGTCCCACTGGTCGAGAGTCTGCACAAACAATTCCCGAAGCTGAAGCGCGTCTCCTTCGACCGCGGCTTCCACAGTCCCGCGAACCAGAAAGCGCTGGCCGAAATCATTTCCGACGTCTGCCTCCCGAACTCAGGCGACAAGGCCCTGGCGAAACAGTTCGCCGAGGCCACCGTTTCCTGGACCTGGCAGCGCCGGCATCATTCGGGCATCGAAGCCGCCATCGGCAACCTCCAGGACAATCGCGGCTGCCGCCGATGCCCCGACAAGGGCAAGGATGGATACGACCGCTTCCTGCAGACCGCGGTTCTTGCCAACAACCTGGTCACCTACGGTCGGTTGCTCTGGGCGCAGGATGATCCCGAGTCGCTGCCAGCACGCACCCGACGCAAGGCATCCTAGTCACCAGCGCAGCAGGCGAACATCGCAATCGTAGGCGAAGCCTGCCCAGTC
>DYPP01000016.1:0-2378 GCA_020719845.1 Treponema denticola
GCGGACGTCGTCGTCTCGGTGGCCAGATTCCCCATGGACATCGACCTGTACCAGTCCCAGAAGGCCATCGACAACGGGGCGGCGGCGCTCAAGGACGGCGGCACGCTGATCCTGGTGTCTTCCTGCCGGGGCGGCATCGGCGACGAAGCCTACGCCGCCCTCCTGTCCCAGGCGTCCAGCCCCCAGGACGCCATCGAGCGTATACGGGAGGGCTACAAGCTGGGCTACCACAAGGCGGCCAAGATGGCGGCGGTGTCCGCCCGGGCTACCGTCCGGGGGGTGACCGAATTGTCCCCCGAACGCCTGCGCAGCCTGTTTATCGAACCCGCGGAGAATCCCCAGGAAGCGCTGGACCAGGCTCTGGCGCTGGCCCGGGCCGGCGGCGTCGCGGTCCCCAAAGTCCTGGTCCTGCCCGACGGCTGCGTCACCGTGCCGGAACCGGAAATCTAGCCCTTCGCCTTGACGAAAGCTTTTTTCTAAACGATGAGTCAATTGATCATCCAGGGCCTGGCCATCGATCTTACCGACCGACGGGGAACCCCTTGAAATTGCCGCTGAACGCCCCCAGGCTTTCTTTGCCCGACCCGGGGCCATGGCAGTCCGAACCGAAGGTGCAAAAAAAGCTTATCGCGTCGGCTTCGCGCCGTATCAGGCGGTTGATGGCTTCCGTATCGTCGTTCCGGTACCAGTAGAGCTCCACGCCCTGCACGCCGAGGTTTTTGAAGTGGCCGAACAGGTCGCGCAGCCGCTTTTTTTCCGCCGTCATCCGGGCGGCGCTGTTTTCAAATTCGTGCCCCGGATGCGGCAGCACCGCCACGCCCCCGTCGGACCGGATCAGGCGGATGATTTCGCCGCAGGAAGGTTTGGAGTAGGATCCGTCGGCGAGCAGGCGGGAATCCAGGTAGGTCTTTTTGAACGCCTTGTAGCCGAGTTCTTCGGGAATAACCTGACTCTGCCGCAGATACCGGTACAGGTCCACCTTGCTGAAGGAAAACGCCTCTTCCGGCAGTTCGGACCGGCCGTAGCGTTTTTGGTCCAGCAGCGCCTGAAAGGTCAAGTCGGGCCGGAGAAAGTGCGCCGCCGCCCGGGCCAGCGTCTTTTTGAGGTAGTTGATGCGCTGATGGCCGATTTCGGTCAGAAAGGCGGCGCTGCGGCTGTAGTTTCCGTCGGGAAAATACGCCAGGATTTCGCTCCGGTAGCCGATGTCCGGCGCCGAGCAGTCGATCTCCGTCGCCGCGGTCCCCCGGATGCCGAATTGCCGGGCGGCGGCCAGAAATTCCGGCACCCCGCCCAGGGTATCGTGATCCGTCAGGGCGATGTGCTTGAGCCGCGCGCCGGCGGCCCGGGCCACGATGTCCAGCGGCCAGTCCGTGCCGTCGGACAAGCAGGAGTGCAGATGCAGGTTGGCCTTCATGGCCTCAGCATAGCCGAGCTTTCGGGCTTTGTCAAAAAAGAAGGTCAAGCCGGCAATCCGGGTAGCTCTTGACACGGGGCAGTCCGAACTGTTATTTTATCGTATCTATCTGGAGCGGTGTCCGAGTGGTTGAAGGAGGCGGTCTTGAAAACCGTTGAGCCTGCGAAGGTTCCGGGGGTTCGAATCCCCCCTGCTCCGACCGTTGAAGTGAACGTCGATTCCAGAATAGCTCCAGGAGCGGTGCGAGAGTGGCCGAATCGGGCTCCCTGCTAAGGAGTTGTGCCCCAAAAGGGTACCGGGGGTTCGAATCCCCCCTGCTCCGAAAACGGCAGTGTACTGCCGGTTTGATACTGAACTTCGAATACGGGTATAAAAAGCCCGTGACGGTGGGGATTCGAAACGAAGCCTTCGCCGACCGGAGGGAGGAAGAGGCGGCAGGGATGCCGCCGAAAGAAGGCGTAGGCGGGTCGGAGGCGCGAACACGAAGTGAGCGCCGGAGACCGAATCCCCCCTGCTCCGAAAACGGCAGTGTACTGCCGGTTTGATACTGAACTTCGAATACGGGTATAAAAAGCCCGTGACGGTGGGGATTCGAAACGAAGCCTTCGCCGACCGGAGGGAGGAAGAGGCGGCAGGGATGCCGCCGAAAGAAGGCGTAGGCGGGTCGGAGGCGCGAACACGAAGTGAGCGCCGGAGACCGAATCCCCCCTGCTCCGAAAACGGCAGTGTACTGCCGGCGGCAGTACACTGCCGGGTATTGAAGAGGTTGTAGCTCAGCTGGATAGAGCATCAGATTGCGGATCTGAAGGTCGGAGGTTCGAACCCTCTCAGCCTCAAGTTTCTTTTGGAGAGATGCGAGAGCGGTTGAATCGGACGGTCTCGAAAACCGTTGAACCCGTAAGGGTTCCGAGGGTTCGAATCCCTCTCTCTCCGCCTAAAAAGCGGCCTAAAGCCGTGGATTCCA
>DYPP01000016.1:2478-36554 GCA_020719845.1 Treponema denticola
CGAATCCCTCTCTCTCCGCCTAAAAAGCGGCCTAAAGCCGTGGATTCCATCTTGGTTTTTTTACTGGTTTTCTTATCTGGAGAGATGTCCGAGTGGTCGAAGGTGCACGCTTGGAAGGCGTGTGTGCCCGAGAGGGTACCGAGGGTTCAAATCCCTCTCTCTCCGTATTTTTACCCCGCAATCAGGAACCATGCGAATGAACATCGCCCAACTCCGCCAGGTCCGGAAGGAAGCAACGGCAAGCGTGTGTGCGTTGCGCCGTGGCCTCCCTGGTCGCGGGGTTTTTTATCCCCCGAGTTTTCGCTATACTCATTCCCATGTCGTATGAAGTAACCGCCACCCGGCGGCGACCTAAAACCTTTGACGAGATGGCCGGTCAGGAATTCGTCGTCGCCACGCTCAAGAGCTCCATCGAATCCGGGCGCATCGCCCACGCCTACCTTTTTTCCGGACCCCGGGGCTGCGGCAAGACCAGCGCCGCCCGGATCCTGGCCCGATCGCTCAACTGCGAAAAGGGACCCACCGCGACACCCTGCGGGGTCTGCAACAACTGCGTGGAAATCGCCCGGGGCGCCAGTATGGACGTCATCGAAATCGACGGCGCCAGCAACACCAGCGTCAACGACGTGCGGCAGATCAAGGATGAGGTGCTTTTTCCTCCCCACTCGGGGCGCTACAAAGTCTACATCATCGATGAAGTGCACATGCTTTCCAACAGCGCCTTCAACGCGCTGCTCAAGACCATCGAAGAACCGCCGCCCTATATCATTTTCATCTTCGCCACCACGGAACTGCACAAGGTGCCGGCGACCATCAAGAGCCGCTGCCAGCAATTCGCCTTCCGCCTGATTTCCATCGATACGATCAAGGTCCTGCTGGCCGAGGCGTGCCGGGAAATGAACGTGGAAGCCGAGGACGAGGCGCTCTTCTGGATCGCCAAGGAGGCTACCGGCAGCCTACGGGACGCCTACACGCTGTTCGACCAGGTCCTTTCCTTTTCCGACGGGCGTCTGCGGTCCGATCTGATCCGGGAAAAGCTCGGCTTGGCCGGATTGGACGCGGTCAACGCGCTGGCCGAGGCCTGCGCCGCCGCGGATCCGGCCGGCGCGCTGGCCCAGGTGGACGCCCTGCTGGAGCGGGGCATCTCGGTGGAGCAGTTCGTGATCGACCTAGCGGGCTACTACCGGAGCCTGCTGTTGATCAAATCCGGCGTGACCCGGGAAGCCCTGCTGGGGTACGCCGGGGACCGGTTTTCTCCATTGGCCCGGGAGGCGTATTCGGCGCTGCAGCTGGAACGGGCGGTTTCGCTGCTGCTGGATCTGTACCGGGACATCCGTTTTTCCGTATCCCCCCGCTTCGAGCTGGAAGCCGCGGTTTCCCGCCTCTGCTGGCTGGGCAAGTGGATTTCGCCTGCGGAGCTCAAGGACGCCGTGGACGGCGTAAGGGGGTGTCTTCCAGGACCCGGCAACGGCCTCCCCGGGCCGCCCACCGCAACGGCGCTGACCAGCCGGGCGGCGCCGCTCCAGGCCCTGGAGCCCGTTGCGGCGGACGAGGATCTGGACCTGTCCCGCCCCGGGGCGCTGACCGAAGGTTTCAAGCGCTTCATGGCCGCCAAGGGAAAAGGAGAAGTCTTGCCGACTCCGCCCCCACCGCCCGCACCAGCCGCAGCGCCGGAGCCGGTGCCCGCAAAAGCCGGCGTACCGCTTCCTGTTTTGTCGGTAGATGAGGAAGACACGGATGATACGGATGACGAGGATGATTTTACCCCGCCGAGTACGATCCCGGCGGTGGCCGGGGATCCCCGGCAGATCCGGCAGGGGATGATCGGGGCTTTGAAAAAGGAACGGGGCATGTTGGCGTCGGCGCTGGAGAAGACCCTGGATTGGGAGTTTTCCGGCGGCGTGTTGACGATTCCCGTCCGGGACCGCCTGACGGCGGAAATGCTGCGCAAGGAGATCGTCGCGCTGTCCGCCGTCGCCCGGGATCAGGGCGGTGCGGTGGCCGAATTCGAAATCGTCGAAAAGGCCGAGAACGGCGCGGCGGGAGCGGCGCCGAACGACAAGCAGCCCGTGCCGCCGGAAGCGGAACTGGTCCGCCGCATGTTCCGGGGCAGCATCGTGCGCGCCCAATGAACCGAATTTTATCCGATGGAGCCGACTATGAACATCAATCCCTTTGATCTTCTTAAAAACGCGCAAAAAATACAGGAACAGATGGGGGATATCCAGGAACGGCTCGGCGCGATCGTGGTGGTCGGGTCCGCCGGGGGCGGCATGGCTCAGGTGGAGCTGAACGGCCGTTTCGAAGTGGTCGCGGTGCGCCTGGCGGCGGAAGCGGTAGACCCGAACGACGTCGGCCTGCTGCAGGACCTGATCAAGGCCGCCTTCAGCGACGCGGGCGAAAAGGTGCGGGAACGGCTCAAGACCGAAGTGGGCGCCTTGGCGGGGGGCTTGGGCTTCTGATGAACGCCATCGACCGGCTGGTCAACCTGCTGACCAAACTGCCCGGGGTAGGTAAAAAAAGCGCCGGCCGGATGGCTTACCACATCCTGGACGCCGATCCCGGGTACGCCCGGGCGTTGTCCGCAGAGTTGGCGGCCCTGCACACGGCCATCCGGCGCTGTTCGGTCTGCGGCAGCTTCACCGAAACCGACCCCTGCCCGATCTGCGACGATCCGGGGCGGGACGGATCCATCATCTGCGTGGTGGAACGCGCCCAGGACGTGCGGGTCATAGAGGAATCCCGGGAGTTCCGGGGTCGCTTTCACGTGCTGGGCGGACTCATCGCCCCGTTGGACGGCGTCGGGCCGGATGATCTCAACATCGGCCGGCTCCTGGCGCGCGTCCGCCGGGGCGAAGTGCGGGAAGTGATTTTGGCCATGAATCCCACCGTGGAAGGCGACACGACGGCCCTGTACCTGCAGCGCCTGATGAAGGATCTGGCCGTCGAGGTTTCGCGGCTGGCTTCGGGCTTGCCCGTCGGCGGCGACCTGGAGTACGCCGACCGGCTGACCCTTTCCCGCAGTTTCCGCGGCCGGGTCCGCATGTAGGTCCTGTTCACCATTCCAGGGAAAACGCGATGCCCCACTGGTAGTCGTTCGCCCGGTCGCCGTCGTCCAGGTCGGATAGTTTGAGCGAACCCCAGACGTAGGGTGAGAACCGGACCGGCACCATCGCCGCGGGCAGCGCCGAAACGACAAACCCCGCCCGGGCTTGCAGCGCCTGCAGGCTGCGGAATTCTTCCTTCAGGTCGTCCTCGTACACTACCCCACGGTAGGCCAACGTACCAAAAAGCCGGTTGAAGTACAGGTGGGACAGGTTGGACTGGATTTCCAGGGAGAACAACTGCAGCTCCAGTTCGCCCCCGGCTACCCAGGGCAGGTCGGCAGAGGTCTCGGCCAGGTATTCCGCCGCGGCCACGTCGGCAAAAGCGGCCGGGCCGTAGCGGTCGGCGGAGCCGTCCAGGGCCATCCCGGTGGCGTCCGCCGCGGCGTACGCGGAAAAGCGCAGCGGCGCCCGGGGCTGAAAGGCCGACCGGAAGACGACGTCGACCCGGGGTTCGTAGGCGTCCAGGGTGGACCGAAGCGAAAACGCCAGCGCGGCGCCGTTGCCGAACAGCTGCCAGGGGAGTTTTTCCAGGGTTGAAAAGCCCAGACCGGCGCCCAGCGAATAGACCGGCGGCCGGTAGACCCAGCTGTAGGCGCCGGAGTCGTCCTGCGGGTTGTCCGCGAACAGAGCCAGGGCGGCAAAGGGCGTCAGGCTGAGGCGCAGCCGTTCGTTGCCGATGCCCCGGTTGAACAGGAGGGCCGCTGAGGCCCGGGTAGCCCGGTACGAGTCGGCGGACAAGAGGCCGGTGCTTTCGACCCGGTCGGAAAGGTTGACCTGCAGGGGCAGGCCGAAGCCCAGGGACGCCCAGGTGACGTCGAAGTAGCCCATTTCGCCCACCAGGTCGCCTCCGGCGTCGATCAGGAAGGTGTGGGTGTCCGTCGGGTCGGACATGAAGGTCAGCACGCCGCCGCCGTCGATGCGCACCTCGTCGGCGTCGGAACGGATCAGGGGTAGGGGAATCCAGAACCGCAGCGGGTTGAGGTAGCGCAGCGGAGAATACCGGCGTTCCGGCGGGGGCGCCGGATCCGTCGTCGTCGCGTCAAGCTTTTCCCCTGCCTCTGGGTCCGCTGAAGTCCAGGACTCCCAGGCCAGGGGCGTCCAGTCGTCGGACCGGGACGGTACCGGCTCCGGATAGGGCACCAGCGCGTCCCAGGTGGAATAAGCGGCTCGATAATAGACTCTGTTGCCCACCGCCACCGGGGCAAAGACGCCGCCGGAAAAATCGCGTCCGGCAAAATAAGCCCGGGCGTCCGCCGGGTCGGATGAGGTCAGGTCGGCGATGCCCAGTTTGTACATCCCGTCGTCGTCGTTGTAGACGAAGTAAGCCCGGCCTTCGGCAATCCGCAGGTCCCGGGCGTAGCGCCAGCGCTGGGGATCCGATGCCGCCATGACTGCGGTGCGGGCATCAAAGTCGTACAGGCCGAGACGGCGGCTGCCGTTCTCGGCGGCCAGGAAGGCGATACGGTTGTCGTCCACCGGAGCGGGATTGGAAAAGAGCAGCGTCGCGCTGCCCCGGAGCAGGGTCCGTTCCCCGCCGTCCACCGCCCGGTAGACCAACCGGTTGGCGTGCAGATCCGGCGCGACGCCCACCACGCCGTCCCGGAAATAGCGGGCTTTGTACAGGCCGCTCCAGGTTTTGCCGGTGGGACGGCCGGTCCGGGCTGAGTATTCGGTCACCACCGCGGCAGCCAACGCGCCCTTGTAGCGGTAGCCGGCGACCAGCAGACGCTCTCCGTCGGCGGAGACGTCCAGATCGTAGGCCGTAGCGTCCACCCCCAGGACAGTCCGTGCGGTCCCTGTGGCCGGGTCGACGGCGTCGAGTTTGCCGTTCACCGCGTCCAGCACGTAGACCAGGCCGCCGGCCGCCGCAGTGGCGGCGATGCCGGCCTGCCGGCCCCAGACCGGCGCCGCGGGATTGTCTTCCAGACCGGCCAGGGCCAGTTCGGCGGCAAAGTCGGCCCAGGCTTCGGTAACTTCCAGTCCATAGGTATCCTTGAATATCCGGTAAAACCCGTTTCGGTAGTAGCGCAGCGAAAGGGGTACCCGCTTGCCCATGGTTTGCCACAGGCGGGCATAACGCTCCATACCGTACTTTTTTTGCAGGTAGGCGGAAAAAAGTCCGCCGTATTCGTACCAGGCGTTGCCCTGGGGCGGCAGGTCGTACACGCCGCCGGCCTGAAAGGGGGTAAGCAGGCGGCCTTCGTGGATCGCCTGACGAATTCTTTCCCTGACCAGGGGATCGTTGGTCCGGCCGAACCCGTCCAGGCTTTCAAAACTGACGGTGACGCCTTCCACCATGAAGAGCGGCGCCGTCAGGCCGGTGGGCATGACCCAGGAGCCGAAAACGTCGTGCATAAAATCGAAGACCCTTCCCCGGCTGGCAAGGGAAAGGGCATGGGTAAGTTCGTGGATGAACAACCCCTTCAGGGAATGGGAAAAAGTGGTCCATTCCGGGTCCATCGGGGTGTCGAAGAGCAAAATATGCGGATAGGGGAAGGGGTTGAAGTAGCCGTTGAAGCGGTCCGTGTCGGGGGTGATGGTCACCGGAATCCGCCCCGGGATCTCGATGCCCAGCAGGCCGGAGACCTGTTGGTAGGTATCGTCCGCAAACCCGGCCAGCGCGAGCGCGGTGGGTGCGGAGCGTTCGGAATAGATGATCTCGAAGTGCCGGGTCCGGATCAGGCGCAGCGGCGTAAAGGGTTTGAAGTTTTGGGCTTTTCCGGGAACGGCGACGCCGATGAAAACGGACAGCCAGGCGGCTACGGCGACGCCCCTGATGGCGGTGGAAGTATCCATAAAGTCCAGCATAGCATGCTCCGGCCTTCTTTTCGAGACGTGAATGCCCACCGTTGACGTCCTTCCCTCCGGCGGGTACAGTCTTAAAATGAATCAGTACAGTATCGAAGGCGGCCACCCCATCCGCGGCAGCATTCGCGCCAGCGGGAACAAGAACGCCGCGTTGCCCTGCATCGCCGCGGCGCTGCTCACCGACCAGCCGGTCATCCTGCGCAACATTCCGGATATCGAAGACGTCCAGGTGATGCTGGACGTCTACCGCGCCCTGGGCGGGACGGTGCAGGCCATCGGGCCCAACGCCTACCGGCTGCAAGCCGGGAACATCGTCACCTCCGAGATCCCCGTCCACCTGGCCAAAAAAATACGCGCTTCCATCCTCTTTGCCGGTCCCCTGCTGGCCCGGACGGGCACGGCCTTGCTGCCGCCGCCCGGCGGGGACGTCATCGGAAGGCGCCGGCTGGACACCCATTTTTTGGCCCTGACCGAGCTGGGCGCGGCGGTGGACGTCAACGGCGCCTACGGCTTCAGCGCCGCCGCCCTGGTGGGGGCGGATATCTTTCTGGACGAAGCTTCGGTCACGGCTACGGAAAACGCGGTGATGGCCGCGGTGCTGGCCAAGGGTCGCACCACGCTGACCAACGCCGCCGGGGAACCCCACGTGCAGGATCTCTGCCGTCTGCTGACGGGCATGGGCGCGCGCATCGGCGGCATCGGCTCCAACATTCTCACCATCGACGGCGTGTCCCGCCTTGCGGGCTGCGACTACGAGATCGGCGCCGATTTTATGGAAGTCGGATCCTTCATCGGCATGGCCGCCGCTACCCGGGGGGAGTTGGTCATCGAGGGCACCAATCCTCAGGACCTGCGCCCGGCCAAGATCGCCTTCGGCAAACTCGGCATCCGCTGGGAATCGGAAGGCAGCGTCATCCGGGTCCCCGGAGACCAGCAAATGCGGGTGAACACCGACCTGGGGGGCATGATCCCCAAAATCGACGACGCCCCCTGGCCGGGATTCCCTGCGGACCTGACCAGCATCATCACCGTCGTCGCCACCCAGGTCGACGGGACCGTCCTGGTCCACGAGAAGATGTTCGAGTCCCGGATGTTCTTTGTGGATAAACTGATCGGCATGGGGGCGCGCATCGTATTGTGCGATCCCCACCGGGCGGTGGTGACCGGCCCTTCGCGCCTGGCGGGTTCCGAATTGACTTCCCCCGACGTCCGCGCCGGCATGGCCATGGTCATCGCCGCCATGTGCGCCGAAGGCCGCAGCGTGATCCGCAACGTGTACCAGATCGAACGGGGGTACGAACACCTGGTGCGCCGGCTTTCGGCTCTGGGCGCGCACATAACCCGGAGCGACGGAGACTAGGACGGGGCGGACGAGCCGGATTTGCGCAGCCTGAGTATCTCCCGGTACGCTCTTTCGATGGTCATGAAGGCTTCCGCGGCGCTGCGCTGACGTTCTTCCTCCAGATCCCGCAGCGCGTCCGGGTGAAACTGCGTGGCCAGTCGCCGGAAGGTCGTTTTGATCTGCCGCAGGGACGCCCCCGGGTCCAGCCCCAGCACCGACCAGGGGTCCCGTTCTCCGGCACGTCCGGATTCTTTCGGGGCGGCCCGATAGGCGGGATCGAGGATGCGCCGTACCCGCTGCGCCGTAGCCAGGGCTTTTTTCCCCAAAGCCATGGCGGACAGCAGGTTGCCGAGATAGGCGGCGTCGCCGTAGGCGGCCCGCCGGGACGACAGGCTTTCGGCCAGCAGGTCCGGGTTGAGCTGGCGCAAGCGCGACGCGGCCAGCCGGCAAAACGATTCTACCGTCGGCATCTCCGTCTCCCGGCAGCCGAAGGCGACTTCGGCGCTCCTTGCGACCAGCTCGATCTGGGCGCTGCCGCGCTCCGCAGCGCCTCCGGTGCGGTCCCGTTCCAGGGACCCGGCGATGATGACCGTTCCCAGGGCGCAATAGGCGGCCAGGCCGGGGCAGGGCTCAAAAAAGGCGGATTTACCCGGTGCTTCCAGGTAGGCCTGAATTTCCCGGTCGCCGCGGTACTGCCTGGCCAGCTCGTCCATCAGGTGTCCCAGCAGCAGCCCGATGAGCACACCGAAGAAGCCGCCCAGCAAGCCCAGCAGCGCGCCGATCGCCTTGCCCAGCCATGGCGTACGGTGTTCGGTCAGGCAGCGCAGGATGGCGTGTGCGGTCATGTTCTAGCCGTGCTGGCCCGCCAGAAAAAGGAGCGCGAAAATAAAAAGCGCGATGCCGACGACGGAAAAAATCAGCAAGGCCATGGCGTAACCCAGGCTCAGGATCAGCCACAGCGCGATGGTGTCGGTTATCACGTGATAGGCCGTAACCAGGAGTTGAAAAACCGCCGGCATGATGATGACCATGGGCAACCCGATAAAACCCGCACCCCGGGGAGAGCGCAGGCGCCAGCCCAGGGCGATGACCAGGACGCTCAGGGCCAGGAAGACCGCGGGTTCGAACAATCGGTGGATGATTTCAGCTTGCGTGGCCTGGGGAATAAAGCCGTAGTCGCCCAGCTTGTCCCGGGCCGCCAGCAAATCATTGAGCGGCAGCGCGGCGATGCCGTTCTGCGCCCGGGCGGCGAGCAGCAGATCTTCGTAGTCGATATTCAAAAATAGCTGGCCGATGGTGGAATCCGGCAGTTTGGCGCCCGATTCCCGGGGTGCCTCTCCGACCGGGGCTGCGCTGTTCCGGTCCAGCATCCGCAGCAGGACCAGGGTCCGACGGAAACTTTGGTCGTTGTTTGAGTCCCCGGTCTGACGGTCGGTGTTCAGGGGCATGATCTTGGCGTAGGGCGCGGTAATCCGATATTCTTCCCGTCCTTCCGCATCTACCGCCAGCGCTTCAAATCCGGTTCCGTAGGCCACGTCGGAAAAAAGCGACAAGGAATCGAAGCGGACGACGATCCGCCGGTTCTGCCGGGCGGACAGGTCGGATTGGGAGAGGGAAAACAAGGCATTGTTGTGGACCTCCCCGACGGTCCTTCCGATTTCGTCCTTGAAGAAGGCCAGCGTGGCCATCTCGGCGCCGGCTTTGCCCAGGTATTTCTTTAGGTCCGGGTCCTGGGGATAGGCATCGGCCAGTTCCTTGAAGATGTAGTAGGCGCGAATCCAATCCTCGCCGTCCAGGGCTTGATAACCTTCCCTTTTGCGGTGATAGACGCGGTACGCTTCGCTTTCGACTTCATTCGGCTCCAGCGAATTTACCGCCTGCCAGGCGGTACCGGCCAAAACCGCCGCCTCTGCGGCTTCCGGGCTGCCCGGTTTGGCCAGGCGCGAAGCCAGGGCGGCAAACCAGTGGGCGTCATAGGGTTGATCATCCTGCAGCGCCTGCCGGGCGGTGCGCAGGGCGTCGGCGGCCGTCAGCGGCGTGGCGTACCCGTGAATCACCGGCGCATCGCGGCCCCAACCCGGGTCGGGGTCGCGGGCGTCGGCGGCCTTCTCCAGCCTATCCTGGCCGGTCCGGATCGTATCCCGCAGTTCCTCGATCTTTTCGTTGCCCGGCCAGATCCGTTCGCAGGTAGCCAGGTGGTAAGAAGCTTCCAGCCAAGCTTTTTTCTGCGACGCCGCTTCCGCGCGGTCCCGGGCGGCGTGGTACAGTTCGCCCTTCAGGCGCATGTCGGCCTGGGCGTCCAGCAGCAGGGGCAGGGCCAACAAAAACAAGCCGCCGTAGATGAAGGTGGCCACGATGGCCGTCATGATCGGCTTGGTCATGCTCTCCAGAAATTTGAGCGAAAAGCTGCCGTAGTCGTGGGCTTCGCCGTCGTGGAAACCGAAAGGGACGACCAGGGCGGACAGCACCAGCGCGGGGAACAGGTTGATGAAGGCCACCGAACCGGCCGCCAGGCGCCACCAGACCGAATACAGCTCCAGCGGCACCGGCGACCCCGGATAAAGGGCCCGGAAAGCCAGGGATAGGGCCAGGGCGGCCAGGGCGTACAACGCCAAGGCCCCGGGAGCTCCCGTGCGCTTAAGCCCGGGCATGCGGTTTGCTCCGATCCCGGCTTTTGTCCCGGGCCAGAAAATTCAAAAACATAAAAACGTTGAGCAGAACCGCCAGGACCGCCATGCCGAAGGGCTGGGCGTAAACCCGGGGAACCAGGGGGCCGCCCAGGTCGGCGATAAAACCGATGATCTCTGGACTGCCGATAAAGAGGTCCAGGGAGACCAGCCACCGGAACAGGATGGTGCCGAGGAACAGGTCCGCCAGGGGCCATTTGGTTATCTGCAGGATAAAGCGGAACGACGCCAGAAAAAACGCCAGGCTGAGTACGTAAGCCATGTAGGGCAGGCGACCGGTCTCCCGGCGGGCGCGGAAACGCTCGGCGTACGCGGCGAGGTCGGCAATCAGACCCTGCATACTCGGCGGGACGCTTCTCCGCAGGGTAGAGACCGACAGGTCCGCCGCCATCGAGGCGTCCATGCGCCGCAGGCTCAGGGGCTTGCCGGGCTGGGCGATCACCCAGTCCGCATCCGGTCCGGTATCCCTGCCCACCAGGACGGCGTTGCCCATCCCGTAGGACCGTATCTGGCCGGTCCGGAGCGGCGTCTGCGCCGTTGCCGATCCGGCGAGCTTCAAGCTCTGCTCCAGGCGGTCCAGGCCTTCGCCGAGTCCGATCACCGCGCCGCCGACCAAAAGCGTCAACAGCACGGTGCTCAGCGGAGCAAGGATTCCCCGCCGGCCGGAATAGCTCAGGGAGAACAGTATGGTTATGTACAGGACAAAGGGAACAACCTGCCATACCGCAGCCGCCAGTTCGGGCAACAGCGCAAAAGGAGCGGGCGGGATGATTTGGGCGGCCAGGATCCAGTGCTGCAGGGTGGCTACGGCCGTCGCGGTCAGGAGTATGAAAGTGAAGAATATACTGGCAAACAGTATCAGCCGCGCTACGCCTTTCACAATGCTTCAGCCTAGCACGGGTAAACCGTGAATGCAAGCGCGGTAAACAAAACACCCGCCGGCTTTTAACAAGTTATCCACAGCAATTTTTTACCGATCCGGGCTGTTGATTTTTGAGTCCATGGATAAATTAGAGATTATTAAGCGGATAAACTTCCCGCAATAAGGGGTTGGCGCGTTTATTTCTTTCTGCAACAACAATTTAATATGTCATTGAGAAATTCGTTGTCCCCCGGGCTCCGTCAGGCGTCTACAAAGCTATACATTTACGGAATTGATCCCCGGCTATGAACAAGTTATGCACAGATTGTCAACAGCTTTCAATATGAAGAAAGATAATAGCCAAATCTTCGTGTAGAACGAATTTGCGGACCTTGCCGGGGTTCATGGAGCTCTCGGATATAGCGTCGCAAGCGTGATACGGCGCTATCCACAACCCGCGAATCCTCCCCCAGGGTGGGCCACAAAAATCGCTGCAGGGCCGACCGGGCCAGCGGCTGGGGAGCCCGGATCAGCAGGGTTTGCAGGATATAGGCTTCTTCCCGGTTCAGTCGGCGCGTCCCCGCGGGCCCGAACAGCGTCGTCCCCTCCAGCCGCAGGGAAGATCCGGTCAGGGTGATGCTTTTGCCGATTCCCAACACCTGGGCTACCCGGATTTCCAGTTCCGCGGCGCTGAAAGGGTCGCGCAGGTAGTCCGTCGCGCCCTGGGCAAAGGCGTCGGGAAGATCCTCAATCCGGCCCATACAGATAAAAGGCCGGTGCCGGGGCAGGCGCGGAATGAGGTCGGCGTTTTCCGGGTAGGATAGCAGAAACGCGCTGTACACCGACAATGCGTCGGGCAGGGCGTCCGCATAGGCGATTCTAAATGAAAAAGGCCCGTTTCCGAGCCTTTTGGCCAGCCTGTCGGCTGAAGAGAGAACCAAGAGTACCGCCCGATCTGACGGGAGGGTCAGGAGTTCCCCGAACTGGAACCCTCCGGCAGGGCCTTCATCTTTTCTTTCAGGCTGAGCAGCAAAAGGTCTGCGGAACTATCCGATTTTTCCAGCTCCGCAAAACGCTTTTCCAGGTTGGATCCCTGGGTCAGATCATCCAGTTCCTTGGCGGCGTCCGCCTGGGCTTCCATCTGGTCCACCTTCTGGGCCATGCGGTCAAAGGCTTCAAAGGCGCTCCGGTTGCCGGAAACGCTGGAAATGGTGCTTTGTATCTTCTGCTGCGCTTCGGCGCGTTTGGCCCGGGCCACCAGCAGGTTTTTCTTGCGCTGGGCTTCTTCGATCTTGGTCTGCAGTTCCCGGAGCGATTCCTTGAGCTTGTCCACCGAAGCCTTCTGGGACTCCCACTGCTTGCGGTATTCCAGATAGGCGCTTTCGTTTTCCTGCTTCCGCAGCAGCGCCTCTTTGGCCAGGTCGTCCTTGCCGGCGTTGACGGCCAGCATGGCCTTGCGTTCCCATTCCTGGGCTTGGGTTTGCTGGTTGAGGGCTTCCCGCTCCAGCTTTTTCTCGTCCGCGATGGCCATGGCTACGGCTTTCTTGGATTCGATCAGCTGTCCGTTCATGTCGATGATCAGCTGATTGAGCATTTTTTCCGGATTTTCGGCTTTATTGATAACGTCGTTTACGTTGGACGAAACGAGCGTCTTCAGTCGGTTGAAGATTCCCATAAGCAATGACCTCCCGAGGACCTGAGTCCGTATCTGTGTTCAGTCCCGAAACTGCGAAAGAAGGGGATAGTGCTGGGCCAGCGCCAGGCCGACGGACTCCAGGGAAGCGCGCAAATCCCCAAAATCCATGGAATCGTACTCCAGGGTGTCGACGAGGATGATATCGTTCTTGTCCAGGGCGTACGCTCCGTGCAGCACTTCCGACGCGTTCAGTTCCAGTATTTTGGTAAAAAATTCCAGCCGTTTGGTTTTGGGCGCGGGCATCACCACCACCCGGACCACCACGATCGGCGCGGCGTACATGACGACGACGCCTTCCAAACTATTGGCGTCGTCATTGATCAGCCACATGTCTTTTTCTATCTCCGTGTAGCTGAGCATGAGGTCGATCAGATAGCGTTCAATTTTGTTTTCCGACATGCTGCGCTCCTTAACCCAGAAAGACCTGCCCGGCGTTGTCGATGGCCAGTATGGTTTTACATTCGGAACAACGGAAACGGCCGGGTTTGACCGCCTTCAGCTTCTTTGAACAGATCGGACAGCTGAAAATCTTGGGAAATATCGCCGTCTTTTCCGCAGGGGCGCCGGAACGGAAGAAGTCGATCGATTCGTCCAGGTTGTCCTTGATGTTGAAGAACTGGGAAAAACCGAGCAGCTGGAACACTTCATACACTTTGGGCTGAATTTCCAGCAACACCAAATCCCCGCCCCGGGGTTTGACCGACTTGAGAAAGGCGGTAAAGGAACCGATACCGGTGGAAGAAACGTAGTTCAGGCCGCCGCACTGAAAAATCAGGCGAATGAATCCGGCTTCAATGGCCTTGGCGACTCTTTTTTGAAAGTAGTTGGAGTTATAGGTATCGATGTATCCGGTAAGATACAACACAAGACACCCCTCAACCTCTCCAACCTTCTGAAGTTTTATTTTGAGGCTTTCATCTTTCTCGTCGTCAAATCCGGGTACAATGTCGTTGTTAGTCATGACGCTCCTTCCGTCCCGAAGGCCGTACGGTTTCGGGCAGAAACCGCTGGCACACTATGGGGGGTCCCTCATCATAGTATCGGCCGTCGCCAGCTCAACATACAATATATTATTAGTCTATATCCACTTTGTCAAACATGGCGCGCCGATTTTCTCAATAAAAGCGATGAACCGCGCCACTTCTCGGTCAAAACGAAAACCCTCCGTCCACGGGCAAGATGGCCCCGTTGATATCGCCGTTGGCCAGCAGTCCGACGGCGGCTTCCGCCACCGCGTCCGGGGCGAGCAAAACGCCGCCGGGAGCGCGTTGTCGGGCGTAGGCCCGGGCTGCGCTGTCCAGGTACTCGGTATCCACGAATCCGGGACACAGGACGTTGCAGGTCACGCCCCGGGGGCCGCCCGTCCTGGCCGCCGACTTGGCCAGCACCGCCAGGGCGGTTTTGGCGGCGGAATAGGCCGTGGAACTGGTAAAGCCGCGGATGGAGTCCGTGTTGGTGCCCCCAAAAAGGAGGATCCGTCCCCACGCACGTTCCATCATATCACGCATTGCTGCGGAAACCACTATTCCCGGCAGCGTCAGGTTGGCCAGGGTCAGAAATTCCCAGTCCGCGACGGTGTATTCCGGCAGGGGGCGGCGGGAAAAAGGACCCCAGGCGTAGATCAACAGGTCCGGTTTGGGGACCTGTTCCAGCAGGAGCAGCGCCGAGGCGCCCTCTTGGAGGGGCAGCAGGATGCCGTCGGCTTTGCCGCCGGCGGCGATGATGGCGCCGACGGTCCGGTCCAGTCGTTCCCGGGAGTGGGCGCCATGGACGGTTACCGCGGCGCCCAGGGCGGCCAGGCGCAGGGAAATCGCCGCCCCGATGCCGCCGGAACCGCCGATGACCAGGGCTTGTCTGCCCGCGAAGGGACCTTCCATACTGTGAATGGTAGCATTTTTTCTGCTATCATGAACACACGTATGCAAATTTCGGACGTCATCGTACTGCTTTCCCGACCATCCGAGGCGGGAAACGTCGGCGCCGCCTGCCGGGCCATGAAAAATATGGGCCTTTCCCGCCTCCGCATCGTGGCGCCGGCCAAAGAGATGGACGGAGCCGTCATCCGCGCCCGGGCGGTGCACGCCGCGGAACTGTGGGACGGAGCTGAATTTTTTGACGATCTGGGCACGGCGACGGCGGATTGCAGCCTGGTGGTAGGCACGACGCGGCGGCAGCGGAAGCGGAAAGCCCTCACCCTTACCCCGCGGGAACTGGCGGAAACGCTGGCGCCGCGGTCCGGTACGGCGGCCATCCTTTTCGGCAACGAGCGGACCGGGCTGGAAGCCGCAGAACTGGCTTACTGCCATCTGGCCTCGCATATCCCCACGGCGGCGGCTTTTCCGTCGCTCAATCTGTCGCACGCCGTACAAATCTACGCCTACGAGCTGTCGTTGGCTTTGACGCGGCCCGCCGCCGGCCGCTGGGTGCCCCTGGCCGCGGAGCCGCTGCGGGAATTGGCGCGGTCCATCGCCGACTCCCTGGCTTCGGTGGGTTTTTATACCCAGGCGGGGCGGGAGGACCACGAAAAATTGTTCCGCGATCTTTTTGCCCGGGCGGGCATTACCCTGGACGAGTCCCGTTACGTGGACCGGATTTTTAAAAAAGCGGCCCGGCTTATTGATAAACAGGACGGGTCCGGTCATACTTAAGGCATGAAAAGGTATTATTTGCCGTCCCTGCTGCTCGCGGTTGCCGTAAGTTTGGGGGCCCAGGACCTGCCCCTTGATTTTTCCATCCGCCTGGCCGACCTGCACCAGGCCGCTGAAAGCGGGGACGACCGGGCGATTCCCGGGGGTAAGTCCCTGCTCATCGACGCCGATATCGGTTCCATCACGGTGCGCGCCGACACGGCGGACCAATTTGTGGCCGAGGTAGAGCTGGTGGGCGGCGCTTGGCGCGGGGAAGATGCGGTCTCCCTCTTCCGGGCCTACGCGGTTTTTGAAGGCCTGGACTACAAGGAAAGTTTCTCTCCCCGCTCCCCCCAGCGCCTTCAACCGGGACAGCACCTGCTGGTTTTAGCCCAATACTTGGGACTGGGAGTGGATTATGATGAGACCACGCCCATCGCGGTGGTGGCAGGGCTGGCTTTTCGCCTGCTCGACTGAAAATTTCATTCAATAACAGCCGCGCAAGTGCTGGGTTTCGATTCTTTTTCCCTGAGAAAGCAGCCAAGCCCGGTCGACGCAGGTTTTTAGTTGCCGCACGTTGCCGGGCCAGCTGAAAAGCTCCAGGTCCGCCAGCGCCTTGGCGGAAATGCCGGGTACGGGATGGTCTGCGCCGGGCGCGCCCTTTAAAAAATAGGCCACCAGGACCGGGATATCCTCTTTGCGGTCCCGGAGCGGCGGAATCCGGATGGTAAGCCCTTCGATGCGGTATTTTAGGTCCGCCCGGAAGCGGCCCTGGGCGATCAAGGCATCCAGATCGTGGTTGGTGGCGCAGACCAGGCGGGTATCGACGTGGTATTCACGGTTGCCGCCGAGACGCCGGACAAAGCCATCATCGACGATGCGCAGCAGGGCAACCTGAACGGCTGCGTTGGCGTCGCCGATCTCATCCAGAAAAAGCGTGCCCCCATGGGCAGTTTCAAAACAACCCTGCCGGGAGCGGGCGTCGGTAAAAGCGCCGGCTTCGGAACCGAACAGCTCGCTGCCGACCAGGGTGTCCGGAAGGGCGGCCAGGTTGCGCACCTCGTAGGGGCCGCTGCGGCGGGGCGATGCCCGATGAATCTCCCGGGCGGCTACGTCTTTTCCGGTCCCGCTCTCTCCCAGCAGCAAGACCGGCAGGGGGCTGGGTGCGTAGGCGGCTATTTCTTGCCGGACCGCGCGCATCGCCGCCGAATCGCCGACCAGCAGCGACGGACCTCCGCCGTGGGTGGCGGTCTGGTCCGGTTTATTGCCGGCCTGGTCGATGATCCGTTCCACCCGGCGGCGGAGCATGGAAAAATTATAGGGTTTGGCGATGAAGTCGCTGGCTCCCTCGCGTAGCGCCCGGACGACAAAAAGAGGCTCGGAGTAGCCCGACAGCATCAGGACGGGCGGCGGATCCGGCAGATTCCGCAGGTCCCGGAGTACTTTGAACCCGTCGTAGCCGGGCATCTGGATGTCGAGGATGACCGCGGAAGGACGCTCCCGGCGCAGGACGGTCGCGGCTTTGGCCCCGTCGCGGCAGGTAATTACCTGATAGAAGTCTTGGAAATAAAATTCAAGGGCCTGCAGTTCGTCCATTTTATCATCGATACAGAGTACCGAGCGCATGGGTTACCCCCGATCGAACAATTTGTAATAAACGAGCAAAATCTTATAGTAGAAGTATGGGAAGATTCGCAATAAGCGCAAGGGATTCCGGAAACAAAAACCGATCCACTCCAGCCCGCGGTCGAAGGAAGCCCGGGAAGGCCTGCGCCGACGTTCGGCAAAGACATCAAAAAGATCGCTTACCCATAGCCGCAGCCCCGGCCCGAAGGCGGCGTTGTTGCGTCCGATCCAGCGCTCCTCCCCGGGCACGCCGTCGGAGACCAACAGCAGGGACGGGGAGGCTTTGCGCACCGCCTTCAGGATCGTATCCTCATCCTGGCGTTTGAAACCGCCGGCGCAACGGCCGACGATCCGCAGGCCCGGAAAGGTGTGCCTGAGGTTGCGTTCCGCAGTCTGCAGGCTTTTCCGCCGCGATCCCAGCAGGTATACCGACCGACTCCGTTCTTCCAGGGCAGCCAGGATTTTGACCGTAAAATCAAAGGGCATGTACCGGAACGGTGTTTTGCCGGTCAGGAACTTTGCCCCGCTGACGATGCTCTTGGAAATGGGGATGACCAGGGCGGCGCTGAGGACGTAGGCGCGATAATCGTTGTTGTAATGAGCCCGCATCAGGTCCATCAAGGACAGCAGGACGATATGCTTGCCCTCGCCTTCGGCGAGCAGGTTATGGATGGCTTCGGGCAGAACCTCGGGGGGCAGTATGTCCAGGGGGACCTTCAGGCAGGAGACGCGTTCAATATCCACGTTTTTTTCTCCAGAAGAAGTACTTGAGTTGCGGCCACCGCGTACAGGGCGGCGGTTTCCGTGCGCAGCACGCTGGCGCCGAAGAGTACGGGTTTGAACCCGTTGGCCATAAAAAGCGCCGTCTCTTCGGCGGAGAAGCCGCCTTCGGGCCCGACCGCGAGGACGACGCTGCCGATTTCTCCGCTAAGATAGCCGTGCAGGGTTCCCTGCGCAAGGGGGTCCTGGTGCAGGAGCACCGCGATGCTCCCGGGTTCCCGGGAGCGGTGCTCTTGCCACCAGCGGATCAGCCCCGGGGTATCGGTGGGAGGGGATAGTTCGGTGGCTACCGGGGATCCGCTCTGCTGGCGGGCTTCCTTGACGATGCGGTTCCACCGTTCCAGCTTGACCCGGTCCGCCCCGTCGGGGCGGGGCAGGGAGTGGCGGGAGGCGAAGGGCAGGATGCGGGACACGCCCGCCTCGACGGCCTGCCGGATGATGAGGTCCATCTTCTGGCCTTTGGGCAAAGCCTGGCAGAGGATGACCGGGGGCAGGATCGCCGCCGGCCGGGGCGCCGCGTGCTCCGGGACGGTGACGTCGCCGTCCAGCCCCGCCTCGTCGATGGCCCGAACGAGGACCAGGGCTTCAGTGCCTTCGGGCAGACGCACCGGAAACCGGTCGCCCACGCGGAGGCGCAAAACCCGGGTCAGGTACCGGAAATCCTGGCCCGAAATCCGTACCGACCCGGCTTGGTCCGGCAGGGTCGGCAACAGCAAGAGGCGCATGCCGCTCCCTTTCCGCCGCTCAGGGCGTCGGCGCTTTCTCGGCCGCTTTTTCCGCTGCCGCCGCCTCTTCCTGCAGGATCTTGAGCGTTTTTGTGGTGGCGATCAGCTTGGGATACCGCCCTTCCCGGAGCAGATCCACCGCCGCCTTGAGCTGGATGTCGTATTCCAGGTCAAAGACCGGCGCGATGGTGGTGCGGTTGCGTTCGTCCCGCACCAGGCGGCTCAGGAGAAGGTCGTTCAGGCCGTACTCGACGGACAAGCCGCGCACAAAACCGGCGATCCGGGTGGCCGACGCCTGGGGTTCGGCTTTGACAAAGGCCGCGATGGTTCCGGCGCCGATGAGCTTGTTCAGCGCTTCCGCTTCCGCGTCGGCAAGTTCCGGGAACTGGATGGCCAGGTCCGGGGGTATGCCGATCTTGTCGATATTCACGTCGCTGGGCGTGTAGTAGCGGGCGGTGGTGATCTTGAAACCCGATTCGTCGATGGGGTACACCTGCTGGACCGATCCCTTGCCGAAGGATTTTTCTCCCACCAGGTAGGCCCGCCGGCGATCTTTGAGCGCTCCGGCCACGATTTCCGACGCCGACGCCGAGCCGCGGTTGATGAGGACGACGATGGGCGTGCTGTCCGGCACCAGCGTCCCCTTTTTGGCGGTGACCATCGTGTTTTCGCCGGAGATCCGCGACTTGGTGGAGACGATGACGCCGTCGTTCAGAAAAAAGTCGCTGACGCCGATGGCCGACTGCAGCAAGCCGCCGTAATTGTTGCGGAAATCCACGATCAGGTAACGGTAACCCCGGGATTCAAACTCCTTCAGCGCCTCCGCCACCCGCTCGGCGGTCATGGGCGTAAAGGTGATGATGCGCAGGTAGCCGACGTCCTGGCCGATCATGGCGTGCTTGACCGTGGGCACTTCGATGATGGCCCGGGTCAGGGTAACCGGGAATTCCATCTTTTCTCCCCGGCGGATGAGGATGGTCACCGGCGTGCCCGGGACGCCCCGCAGGCGGGAGAGCACTTCGTCCATGGTCAGCGCATCCGTCGATTCGCCGTCGATCTTGACGATCAGGTCACCGGGGCTGATGCCTGCCCGCCAGCCGGGAGTATCTTCAATCGGAGCGGCGACTTCCACATAGGGCGGTTTGCCGTCGGCCTGCGTTTCGACGGGCTTGGTGATGTACAGTCCCACGCCGCCGAAACTGCCCTGGGTGGTATCGTTCAGGTCCGACATTTCCGCGTCCGTCAAAAAGACGGAATACGGATCCTTCAGGGAATCGAACATGCCCTTCATGGCCCCGTCGTACAGGGTTTTGGCGTCCACTTCCTCGACGTAGTGGCGCTGGATGAAGTCGAAAACGTTCTGGATAATGGAGGAATAGCGTCCGGCGTCGTCTTCCGCGCTTTGGGCATCGACCCGGGGAACCGAAGCCAGTACAAAAAAAGCGCAGAGGATCGTGGTGGAAGCGATCCATACCAAGGAAAAAGGCAACCGGGACTTTCTCCCGGGGGCTTGGGGCTGTTGATTGTTCATGCTTCTATTCTAGAAAAGCCCCGGCCTTTGTCAATCCGCCCCCTTGACCCGGACCGGGGAGAACCGTAGAGTTTTAGCATGATTCACCTTCGGCCGCTTCGGTTGACCTTGTTTGTGTACGATCTAGTCCGCCTTGCGGCCCTGCTGAGCGTGTTGTCCGCAGTTTTTCCCGGTTTGGGCGGAGGCGCTAACGGCGGCTCGGCGCTGCCGCTGGTGGCGTATAGCGCGCCGAACGCGCTGTTCCCCCTGATGGGGCTGTTCCTGCTGTTGCGTCCCGCGGACTATGGGCCCTTTACGGCGCTGTACGCGGCGGGTAAAGCCATATTCGCCAGCGGCGTCGTGGCCTGGTTCTTCTTTTCTTTCAACGCGCTGCTGGGTACCCTGAGCTTCGACGCCGCCGGCGTGTTCCGATCCGCGGGCATCCTGGCGCTGCTGACTGTGGCGGATCTGATCAGCGTCGCCGTGGCGCTGGCCGCGGACAAGAAAAACCGGCAAGCGTCCCGGAACGCGCCGGACGACCGGTTGCCGGCCTATGCGGTGGACAAGGTTGCGCCGGCGGAGACTGCTCCAGGGGGCCCTTGATGCGGATCATCCCCATCGCCAGCGGCAAGGGCGGCGTCGGCAAGTCCCTGGTCGCGGCCAACCTGGCGGTGGCCTTTGCCCAGGCGGGCAGACGGGTCGTCCTGACCGACCTGGACTTGGGCGCTTCCAACCTGCACCTCATCATCGGGCACCAATCGCCGGAAACCGGCATCGGCACCTTCCTCAACAATACCCGCTCGGATTTTTCCCGGGTCATCGCCGAAACGGATGTTCCCAACCTGCGCTTTATCCCGGGCGACAACGAGATACCCGGCAGCGCCAACCTGAAGGCGACCCAGCTGAGCGCCCTGGCGCGCCGGCTTTTAAGCGTCGACGCGGATATTCTGGTCCTGGACCTTGGCGCGGGGTCCCACCAGTCCATCCTGGACTTCTTTTTGCTTTCCGGCCAGGGCATCGTGGTCAGCGCGCCGACGGTGACGGCGACGCTGAACGCCTACCTATTTCTGAAAAACGTGGTTTTCCGGCTGATGAACTCTTCCTTCGCCAAGGGGTCCAAGGCCCGGGCCTACCTCGAGAAGCTGCGCAAAGACGGCAGCGGGCTGCAAAGGCTGTACATTCCCAAGTTCATGGAAGCGGTACGGGGCATGGATGAGGCTTCCTACAACAAGTTCAGGGAACGGATGGCGCTTTTTCACCCCCGGCTGATCCTGAATATGGTGGAAGACCCCAAGCAAGCCGACGTGGCCCTTAAAATCCGGCGGTCCTGCGCCGAGTATCTGGGGCTGCAGCTGGAACACCTGGGGATCATGTACCGGGACGCCCTGCAGGACAAGGCTTTGCAGGCCCGGCTGCCCATCACGCTGTACAAGCCCAACGCCGTGCTTTCCCAGGCGGTCTACCGGATCGCCGATAAAATTCTGCAGTCCGAAGAAGACGCGCTGCCCCTGGCAGGCCGTTCGATCGAAGAAAGCTTTCAGGAAGCAGGGCTGGAAGCGGAACTGGATTTTGAGGCCAAAATGGACTACGTCGAGGAACTGCTGCACAGCGGCGCCCTGTCCATGGGCGACCTGGTAGAAACCGTCAAGGCCCAGCAGTTCGAAATTGTCCAGTTGCGCAAAGAATCCCTCTTTCTCAAGAGTACGCTGGCCAAAGCTTTTGCCCGGGGTTTTAGGCCCTAAGGCCGGGGAGAAGCGGGAAAATGGCAGGGGTAACGGTAAAAGGCGCGGCGTCCATCGAGATCGACGCCCTTGAAGTGCAGGCCAAACTGGTCTTTGCCCCCGACAAGGCCGGCGCGGACTGGAATACCGAGGGTATTCTGAAACTTTTTGGGGAAAAGCGGCTTTCTCCCGCGCCGTCGCCCCGGGCCATCGAAGAATTTCTGCAAAAAGCGGCCAAGTCCCGGGAGCCGCTGTCCACGGTGGCGCTCAAGGGGCTGGTCCCGGAGGCGCCGACGCCGGAGCGCGTTGCCTGGGCGGACCTGCCGGTGCCCGCGGATCTGGCGCAGGCCGTGCGGGATACCCTGTCCGGCGCGGCGGCGCCGCTGCTCTACCGGATCATTACGGAAAAAATAAAACGCGAAACCCGGGTTAAGAAACCGTCGCCCCTGCCCTTTCTGCCGCCCAAAGAAGAAGTGATCGTCGCGTGGGAAAAGATAGAAACCAGGGAACAGGTCTACGTCGACACTACCGTAGTGGACCATCTGTACGCCGAAAAGGACGTCAAAGTCGGCCTTTTGGCGCCGCCGAAACCCGGCAAGCCGGGAAAGAGCGTCTTCGGCAAGCCCGTGGCGTCGCCGCCGGATACGGCCGGCCCCTTTTTGCTGGGCGAAGGCCTGATCCGGGAGAAGAGCGAAATCCGTTCCACTACGGCCGGAATTGTGCGCATCGGCCGGAACTGGGCCGACCTGGTGCCCCTGGCCAAGCACGACTGGAAGGTGGAAAAAAGCGTCGACGGGACGACCCTGCTGCTGCGGTTTGTACCCGGCGACCGCCGATTTCCGCCGCCCGGCGCGACGGATGTCCTGTCTACGGCCATCGCTTCCGGCGCCCGGGAGGAGTACCTGATTCCGGCGGCGGAAATAGAAGCCGCGCTGGCGCAGGCCCTGCGTACCGGGACGGCGCTGCCGGATTTTCCGCTTTCCCGGAAAATCGACGCCCAGGCTCGGGTGGACGTCTCGTTGGACAAGCTGCGGGCCCTGCTTGCCCTGCGCAAGGCCGTCGCCGGTTCCGCCCCGCTGGACCTGAAGACCGTCTCCCGGGTGATCCGGGAATCCGGCGTGCGGGGGTTCAACGCCGAAAAGGTCAAAGCCGACATTCTGGCGTTTTATTCCGGACCGGACATCGAACTCAAGGATTACCCCCTGGCGGTGGGCAAGGCGCCCACCCGGGGCAAGGACAAGGAAGTACAGGTCGCCGGCGTTTTTTTGCCGGAAGAGAAAAAAAAGGAATTGCTGGACCGCCTGGCGGCCAATCCGCAGCTGGCGCGCAGCATCGTCGATCAGGGGGCGTTTCCCCTGTCCGGGGTGACCGATCTGGCTTTGGTGGAAAAAGGGGTTAAGGTAGCCTTGGTTACGCAGCCGCCGCCGGGGATCGCGGGGAACGACGTTTTCGGCGCCGCCCTGCCCGGCTTGCCGGGCAACGATCCGGAAATCAAGCTGTTCAAGGGCTTGCAGCTCCGGGGCGCCGAGATCGTTACGGATCTGCCCGGGCTGTTGTTGGCGAAACGCGGCGCAAACGCGTTTTCCGCCTGGGTGCTGCCCTTCAAGGACGCGGCGGTCCAGGTCAAGGTAGCCACTGACGCCATGGAGGCCACGCTGGTCCTGGAACGGGAAATAGGTCCCGGCAAGGCGCTGAGCGCCGAAGCGGTTTCCGCGGCCCTGGCTGCGGCGGGGGTGGTCCGGGGCATCGACGGCGCGGCGGTGGCGGAGGCGTTGCTGGTCGCGCTGGAGCGGGGGTCCTGTCCGCCGACCCGGGTGGCCCAGGGCGAAGCCCCCGTCTCCGGCGGCGGCAGCGCCGTCAAATGGCTGGTGAACCTGGACGTGTCCAAGGGCGTGACCATCCGGGAAGACGGGACGGCGGACTTCAGGAACCAACGGCGTTTTGTGGCGGCGACCGAGGGGTTGCCCCTGGCGGAAATCATCCAGGAAGGGGAAGAAGGACGGGCGGGCTTCGACGTGACCGGAAAGCTGCTGGATCCCGACAAGGGCGTTTCCGCCCGGCTGGACCATGACGAGACGATCCGGGAGCAGGCCATCGACGGCGGCGTGCGCCTGATGGCCGCCAAAACCGGCGAGCTGCTGTTCGACGGTACGACCGCCCGGATCAACAGCCTGCACGGCGTCAAGGGGGACGTCGGACTGGCCACGGGCAACCTCAAATTTTCCGGAGAGATCCGGATCAGCGGCAAGGTGGGCGCCACTTTTGCCGTCATGGGTGGTCAGGACGTGCTGATCGGCGAAATAGTGGAGGCCGCGTTGGTGTCCGCGGACGGCAAGATCGTGATCGGCCAGGGCATCCTGGGCGGCGGCAAGGGCATCATCCGGGCGCGCAAGTCGATCGAAGCCGCCTTTGTGGAACAGGCCACCCTGCTGGCGGTGGAAGATATCCGCATCAAAAACGGCTGTCTGCTTTCCAACATCAAGACCAACGGCCGACTCATTCTATCCAGCGAGCAGGGCAACCTGGTGGGCGGCGTCTGTCGGGCGCGGCTGGGCGTCGAGGCGGCCAACATCGGCTCCGAACGGAGCAGCCGCACCGAAATCTCCTTCGGCCAGGACTATCTGATCATGGATCAGATCGAACAGACCGAACGGGAGACGGACAAGCTCAAGAAGGCGCTCCTGGACCTGGAGCTGCGCGGCAGCCAAGCGGGAAAAGGTGCGGGTTCGATCGAAGCCCTGCGGGCCGAAAAGGTGCGCCTTTTGAAGCTGCTGGAAAAGTACAGCCTCCGGCTCTTTACCCTGCGGGAGAAATTTGAAGAAGACCATGGTTCAGCCATCCAGATCCGGGGCAACGTGTATCCGGGGGTGGTCATGGAAAGTCATGGCCGGTATTATGAAGTGAAACAGAAGCGGAGCCGGGTCGTCTTTTACTTCGACAAGGGCGTCGGCCGGATTCAAGAGAAACCCCTGAAATAGAGGTGCCCCATGTTGTTGGCCGTCAATTTTCCCGTCTGGCTGTCGCCGGAGATCATCCCCGGGCTTCCGTTCCGCTGGTACGGACTCATGTACCTGTTCGCCTTCGGCGTCACCTACCTTTTGTTCCGCAAACAGGTGCGGGAGCGGTCTTATCCGCTGGATGAGGACGGCATGTCCTCCCTTTTCTTCTGGACCATCCTGGGCTTGCTGCTCGGCGCCCGGATTTTCGCCACCCTGGTCTACGACACCAGCGGCGTCTACCTGACCAAGCCCTGGCTGGTCTTCTGGCCCTTCGACGGGACACGCTTTGTCGGTCTACAAGGCATGAGCTACCACGGCGGTCTGATCGGCGCCACCCTCGGCGTTGTTGCCTTTTCCCGCTCCAAGCACTACCGTTTTCGGGAGCTGGGCGATCTGCTGGCCGCAGGGATTCCCCTGGGCTACACTTTCGGGCGTCTGGGCAACTTCATCAACGGCGAACTCTACGGCCGGGTGACCACCGGACCCCTGGGCATGATCTTTCCCCAGGCGGAACGCTTTTCGGTCCGGCTGGACTGGGTGCGCCGCGTCGCCGAAAAGACGGGCATCCCGATTCCGGCGCCCGACGCCCTGCTCAACCTGCCCCGCCATCCGTCCCAGCTGTACGAGGCTTTTTTTGAGGGCATCGTGCTGTGGGCCATCCTGTGGTTTTTACGCAACCGGAAACCCTTCAAGGGGTTTCTGGTCGGTTTGTACATCATCGGCTACGGGGCCATCCGTTTTGTCATCGAGTACTTCCGCGAACCCGACGCCGACCTGGGCTACCGGATCCAGCTGGTCCAGGACGGGGTGCCGCCGGCGCTGTTTTCTTCCCTGTTCAACTTTTCGACCGGCCAGATTCTGTGTTTTCTGATGATTCTGGGGGGCGCCCTCTGGCTGGCGGTCGCCGCCAGGCTGCCGGACCGGAATGCCGGGGATGCCATAGCGGTTAGCCCTGAAAAGTCGGAGGAGCGGAAGACCCAAGCCGCCGTCGACCGCCAGCAACGCCGGAAGCTGCGTAAAAAACTAAAGTAGGAGCAAAGCAGGTGCGCTATTTCAGTACCAGAAGCCGGTCCGAGCCGGTCGGGTTCGCCGTCGCCGCCCTGGCCGGCCTGGCGTCGGACGGCGGCCTGTACATTCCCGAGAGCATCCCCGAGCTGCCCCGGTCGGTGCGTTCCTCCCTGGCGGGCATGTCCTTCCGGGATATCGCCTACGAGACGATACGGCCCTTTGTGCACCCCGAACTGCCGGATGCCGTGCTGGCCGACCTGGTGGGCCAGGCGTATTCCTTTCCGGCGCCTCTGGTCCCGGTGGGCGACCGGCTGGTGCTGGAGCTGTTCCACGGGCCTACCGCGGCGTTCAAGGATTTCGGCGCCCGCTTCATGGCCCGCGCCTTTGCCTGGCTGCGCCGGGGCGAGGATAAACCGTTGCGGATCCTGGTAGCCACCTCCGGCGATACCGGCGGGGCGGTGGCGGACGGTTTTTTCGGCGTACCGGGAATTTCGGTCACCATCCTGTACCCCAAAGGCCGGGTAAGTCCCCTGCAGGAACGGCAGATCGCCGGCCTGGGGGGCAACATTTCCGCCCTGGCCGTGGAGGGCAGCTTTGACGACTGCCAGGCGCTGGTCAAGAGCGCCTTTGCCGATTCGGGGCTGACCCGCCGGCTGGCGCTGTCTTCCGCCAATTCCATCAACGTCGCCCGGCTCATTCCCCAGGCGGTCTATTACGTCGCCGCCGCGGGCAAGGCCGCCGCAGGCTTGTCCGACGAAGACGGCGAAGCCACGCCCCGGCTGGCGGGCGCCGTAGTCTCCCGGGGACGGCCCAAAGCCCAGCCGGCGGTCTTCTGCGTTCCCAGCGGCAACTTCGGCAACCTGACTGCGGGCTTGTACGCCCAAAGAATGGGCGCCCCCATCGCCGGGTTTTTCGCGGCCACCAACAGCAACAAAACCGTGCCCGACTACCTGAAGAGCGGTGAATACCGGCCCCGGCCTTCCCTGGCGACCATCTCCAACGCCATGGACGTGGGAGCGCCCAGCAATTTCGAGCGCCTGAGCGCCCAATGGACCTACGGCGAACTGAGCACCCTGCTGGACGGCGCCGCGGTGGACGACGACGAGACCCGGCGGACCATCGCCCGGGTGGCCAAAGATGCCGGCTACGTCCTGGACCCCCACGGGGCGGTGGGCTGGCGGGTTGCGGAACTGCTGGCAGACCGGCCGGACGCCCCCGGCGCGCCCCGGGTAGTGCTGGCTACCGCCCACCCCGCCAAATTCGCCGATACCGTGGAAGCCCTGGTCGGCCCCGTCGCGGTGCCCGCTTCCCTGAGCGCCGCGCTGAACCGGACCGTCGTTTCCCGCACGATACCCGCCGATCCAGGGGCGCTTTTCAGCGCGCTATGACCGGACGGATTCCCACGTTCTGCGGCAAGGACTGCGGCGGCGCCTGTCCGCTGCTGGCGGTGCGCGAAGCCGGCCGGGTCCAGCGTCTGGAACGCGGCCTGTCCGACGGCGGAGCGGTTCTGGTGTACAACCAACGGGGGCGGGTGCGGGCGACGGCGCGGATTTCCGCGGACATCAGGCCCGGGGTCGTCTGCCTGCACCAGGGCGTAGGGGCGGACCTGGCCCCGGACGGCACCGACCGGGCCGGGTCGGCCAACCTGCTGACCGGGACGGAGGGCAGCGGTCCCGCCGCGGCTCCGGTGATGCACGCCGTGGCCGTGACCTCGGTCGCCGGGCTCGGGCAACACCGGGCAACCCTTGCACAGGGCGACCTTTCCGGTTCATAGTGGCTTATTCATGACCGTTGCCCAGGAAGACGCCCTTTATGATTATCTCGACGCGGTGCTGCAGCCCTTTACGGAAAGCGACGCCGTCGCCTCGATCCGCAAAGCCGACTCCAGCGGGATCCGCCGTCTGGCGGAGGAAGTCCGGGCCTTCATCGATTCCCGGCGCCTGGCCTTTCCCCGCCCGGACGGCAGCTGGCTTTCCCGGAGGGGCTGTTTTGAGTCCGCCCTCTTCGTCATCGCTCCCACCAGGCTGGAGATCCTCAACGGCATCCTGATTCCCGGGCACCGCTGCGTTCCCTTCGCCAACCCGATCCTGCTGCCCCATGAATACCTGTTCCGCCGGCAGGGAGCCGTGATCCCCGGCACCACCACCGAAGGACCGCCGGAGGATCTATACCCCTACTACAGCCTTTTCGGCGAGGAATACGCCCCCCAGTACATCGCCCGGGACAATATGGACAACGAAGCGGCGTTCAACGCCGACCCCTACGAAGATCCGCCGGAAGTCTCGATCCACACCCTGGACCTGCGCGCCGTCTACCGGGAGACTTCCTTTGTGCCCGGAGACCGTTTTTTGGTGCGCGTGGCGGACTGGAAGAGCGGCATTTTTGAGCTGGAAGGGGTGCAGAAGGGGAAATGGGACGCCGACGCGCTGGCGCCCTGGAAGAAGGCCCTGGAAGCCGGGTTCGCCGCCGGCTTTGACCGTATCGGTCCGGCGGCATCGACGGAAGAACAGATCGCCTTTGCCTACTATTTCGGCGGTCCGGACACGCGGGCCGTACCGGCTTGTTCGCTGGAAGAGTTCCTCTACGAGCGGACCGAGGCGATCGATACCGTCCCCTACGGCATGGAAACCCGCTTCTGGTACGCCGGCAAGGAGATCCCCGACGAAGGACCCTGGAACCAGGACAACGGTCCGCCGGACAAGACGGAGCTGGAAGAAGTCCTCTCCAGCTACGGCATACCCATCTCGGAATACGTGGTCCAGTCCTACGTGCGGGACGCCCTGTTCCGGGACGACCAGGTGATGAAGACGCTCATCGAACGGATCGTACCGCCGTCCATCCCGATGGACGCCCGGCACCAGATCGACCTGGTGCGCTATCTGGTGGAACTTTTCGACGACTACCAGACCAGCTACAACGTCTTTACCGACCGGGCCATGGGGCCGCTCCGCCAGCGGGTAGGCGAGCTGCACACCGCCGTCGTGGATCTCGTCGCCCGGCTGGACAAGGGCGAGCCCACCGCCGCCTGGCTGCCCAAGCACACCTTCGTCATCCTGTCCCAGATCGAAGCCCACGCGGCGCACCTGCTGGAAGACCTGGACGTGGACGAACCGCCGGAGGACCAGGAGCTGGAGGGCATGGAAAACTCCCTGGACGGCATGATCGAAACCTACGAGGACATCAAGGAACGGATCGAAGAATCCCGGGATACCTTCCGGCGCAGTCGAATTTCGATGGTCAAAGCCGAGCCCGCCGCGGCGGACGCCGCCGTCGGCCGGACCATCCAGGCCGCGCTGAGCGGCACCGAGGTCTGGCGGCGCTTCGAGGTGCCCGAATCCGCCAGCCTGGCGGACCTGCACCGCATCATCCAGGCGCTTTTTTCCTGGAGCGGCGGCCGGTTGCACGGCTTTGTCGTGGACGGGGACGTGTTCGGACCCGATCCGGGGGAAGGCGAGCGGGCGGAGCGGGAAACATCGATCGGTCAGCTGGTGACTGATGGCGTAACCGAGTTGACCTACGATTACGATTACGGCGCCGAATGGGAAGTCAAGCTGACCCTGCTGCACCGGCTGGTCGACGATGGTCTTAAGGGACCGCGTTGCGTGGCCGGCTCGGGCGCGGCGCCGCCGGAGCATATCGGCGGGCCCCTGCGCTATCGGCGTTTTGTGTCCGCCCTGCTAAAGCCTGAGGGCAGCGAGAAGACTCTAGCCCGGAATGAACTGGGCCCGGGGTTCGACCCCGACCGTTTCGACGTGGAAGGGTGCAACCGTAACCTGTCATCGATGAAGCTGTAGGAGCGTGTATGCCGGGACTCACGACCAACGAAGACCTGATCGAACTCGTGCAACGGGGGGGCGTGTTCTACAACATCGCCGGATCCACCCCGAAAGAGGCGCTGACCGACCTGGTGGCCACCGTGCCCCTACCGCCGGCGGTGGCCGCCGGAGACCTGCTGACGGCGGTGCTGGAGCGGGAAGCGCTGATGCCCACCGCGGTGGGCAACGGTATCGCCCTGCCGCACCCGCGCAGCCCCCTGCTGTCCTTCGCGGCGCAGCAGTTCATTTCCATCTGCTTTCTCAATCATCCCGTGGACTGGAACGCCCTGGACGGCAAACCGGTGCGGACCCTGATCCTGATCGTTTCGGCGTCGCCCAAGCTGCACCTGGGCACCCTGTCGCGCATCAGTTTTCTCTGTCAGCAACCCGCCTTCCGCTCCCTGCTGGACCTGCGGGCTTCCCGGGAAGAGCTGGTGGAAGCCATTTCCGCCGCCGAACGGGCCTGGACCTAGGAGCCGGGCATGAGCCGAAGCTATGAACTGGCGGCGCTGCGGGACCGCAAGAACGCCGCCGTCGACGCCGCCGCCCGCCGATTTGCCAAGAACGAGCTCAGCCTGGAAGAATACGAGGACTTAGTGGCGGATATCACCAACGCCGCCGACCCGGGCGAACTGGAATCGATGGAAAGAATCGCTTTTGGACCGGCAGCGGCCGCCAACGGCGGCTTTTTGCCCGACGGCCAGGTGCAGGGCAGCTTTGCCGTACTCGCCGAGCGGCGTTTGACCGGCAAATGGCTGCGCGGCGCCGGGGCTACGGCGGTGAGCTTTCTGGGGTCCCAGATCATCGATTTTCGGGACGTGGACCTGCCCCGGGGGCCGATCCGCCTGGAGGTCTTTGCCCTGCTGGGATCGGTGGAAATCCTGGTGCCCCGGGACATGGCGGTGCGCGTCGACGTGGTGCCCATCCTGGGGGAAACGACCATCAAAAAGAACGTGGCCACCCGGGAGCAGCCGGGAGCGCCGCTGCTCGTAGTGACGGGCAGCGCGATTCTTGGTAGTATCGTGATCAAACAGCGGTAAGCGCCGCTGCGGTATGAACCTTATTTGAGGAGCGACGGAATGAACAGCAACGCACTGGAAAAAGTCTCCCTGACCATCAGGGCCCTTTCCATGGACGCCATCCAGAAAGCCAATTCGGGCCATCCCGGCTTGCCCCTCGGCGCGGCCGAACTGGGCGCCGTCCTGTACGGAGAATTGCTCCGCCATGACCCGTCGGACGCCGCCTGGGCCGACCGGGACCGCTTTGTGCTGTCCGCCGGGCACGGTTCCATGTTCCTCTATTCCCTGCTGCACCTCTGCGGGTACGGAATTACCCTCGAGGATATCCGGAATTTCCGCCAGATCGGCTCACCCTGCGCGGGGCATCCCGAATACGGCATGGCCGCGGGCATCGAGACGACCACCGGCCCCCTGGGCCAGGGCATCGCCACGGCGGTGGGCATGGCCATCGCCGAATCCATGCTGGCGGCGCGCTTCAATACGGACAAGCGTACGATCGTCGACCACTACACCTACACCCTGGCCGGCGATGGCTGCCTGCAGGAGGGCGTTTCCGCGGAAGCCTCCTCCCTGGCCGGGCACCTGGGCCTGGGCAAGCTGATCGCCTTCTACGACGCCAACAAAATTTCCATCGACGGCAGCACGGACCTGTCCTTCACCGAAAACGTCGGGATGCGTTACCAGGCCTACGGCTGGCAGGTGCTCCGGGGGTCGATGTACGACTTTGCGGGCATCGCCGCGCTGGTGGCCCAGGCCAAGGCGGAAACCAAAAAGCCGAGCCTGATCATCCTGGACTCGGTGATCGGCAAGGGCGCGCCTTCCAAGCAGGGTACCCACGGCGTACACGGCGCTCCCTTGGGCGCCGAAGAGATCGCCGCGGCGCGCAAGGCGCTGGGCATCCCCGGCGATTTCTACGTGGCTCCCGAAGCAGTGGCTTATTTCGACGCCAAGCGGGTGGAATGGAAGCGCGTCCGCGCGGCCTGGCAGGCCGAGTTCGACGTCTGGTCCAAAGAAAATCCGGACCAGCGCCGCGAATGGGACGCCTTCCACGCGGGCAAGCCCGCCGCCGCCGCCCTGCCGTCCTTTGCGGTGGGCGACAAGATCGCCACCCGCACGGCGTCCAACAAGGCGCTGGTGGCGGTGGCCAAGGCCAACGCCAACCTGGTCGGCGGCTCCGCGGACCTGCAGGGTCCCAACGCGGTGGTGCTGCCCGACGCGGGCGTGTATTCCGCCGCCAACCCCGGCGGCAGGTACATACACTTCGGCATCCGCGAGTTCGGCATGGCCGCCGCGGCCAACGGCCTGCAGCTGCACGGCGGGCTCCGTTCCTTCTGCGCCACCTTCCTGGTCTTTGCCGACTACCTGCGGCCCAGCCTGCGCCTGGCGGCGCTGATGAAGCAGCCCGTGGTCTACGTGCTGACCCACGACTCGATCTACATCGGCGAGGACGGCCCGACCCACCAGCCCGTGGAGCACGTGGCTTCCCTGCGGGCCATACCCAACGTGCGCGTGCTGCGTCCGGCGGACGCCGAAGAGAGCGCCGAAGCCTGGAACATGGCCATGGAGCGGCTGGACGGACCCAGCGCCCTGATCCTGACCCGGCAGAATACGACGGTGTTCGCCAAGGCCGACCCGGACTGGCGCAACACCATCCGCACCGGGGCGTACATCGCCCAGCAGGTCGACGGTACGCCGGACGTGACCGTGATCGCCACGGGCTCCGAAGTGGGGTTGGCTTTTGAGGCCGCCGCGCTGGTGCCGGGCAAGAAGGTGCGCATCGTGTCCATGATCAGCCGGGAACTGTTCGAAGCCCAGAGCGACGTCATCCGGGAGGCCATCGTGGCTCCGGGCGTGCGCACCGTGGTGGCCGAAGCGGGTTCCCGCATGGGCTGGGAACGCTGGGCCAAGACGGAGGACATCCTGTCGGTGGACCGCTTCGGCGAATCCGGTCCGGGGGACAAGGTGGCCATTCATCTGGGCTACACCGCTGCCGCCCTGGCGGACATCATCCGGAGGTAAGCGGCATGAAACGGATCATCGTATTCGGACTGGGCGGCATCGGCGGCTACATCGGCGCGCGCCTGGGCGGCGCCGGAGCGGGGACGGAGGTGGTTTTTATCGCCCGGGGCGCCCATCTGGCGGCCATCCGGAAAAGCGGCCTGCGCTTCCGGTCGCCCGACGGCCGGGAGGAGACGGTGAAGCCCTTTCTGGCTACCGACGCGGTGGCCGAAGCGGGAAAGGCGGACGCGGTCTTCATCTGCACCAAGGGCTACGACCTGGTCGAGGCCTGCCGGTCGCTGGTTCCCGCGATCGGGCCGGATACGGTGGTCCTGCCGCTGCTCAACGGGGCGGACATCCACGATCGCGTGCGGGGCGTCCTTAAAACCGGCGTCGTGCTGCCCGGGGGCATCTATATTTCTTCCACCGTGATCGAACCCGGCCTGGTGGCGCAGGCCGGCGGCAAGGGAAACCTCTTTCTGGGCAAGGACCCGGGGCGTCCCGACTTCGACCAGGCTTCCTTCCTGGCCCTGCTGGGCCGGGCGGGCATCCCCTACGACTGGCAGGACGACCCCTTCCCGGCCATCTGGGCCAAGTACCTCTTCATCGCCGGGTTCGGCTTGGTGACGGGCTTGAGCGGCAAGACCATCGGCGAGGTGATCGCCGACCCGGAACTGGCGGCCACGGTGCGGGGCATCCAGGGCGAAGCTGCGGCGCTGGCCCGGGCCACGGGGGTCAAGTTGCCCGAGGACGCCGCGGAAGCGGCCTTCGAAAAGGGCAAGGCCTTTCCGCCGGCCACCAAGACTTCCTTTCAGCGGGATCTGGCGCAGAGCGGCAAACCCCACGAGGGGGACCTGTTCGGCGGCACCATCCTGCGCCTGGCCAAGGAAACGGGCTTGCCCGCGCCGACCGCCGCCCGGGTCTACGATGCGATACTGGCGCGGAAGGCGGCGCGCTGAAAATGGCCGAATATTTTCCCGGCGATACCTACATCACGCCTCCGGGGGTAAAGAAAGCCCTGCGGGAATACCTGCTGCTGGGTTCCCGCTGGAGCCCCTATACCCACTTCTTCCAGATCATCCTGCGCTACCGCAAAGAAGCCCTGGCGGGAACCTATACGGATGAAGTGTGGTCCCGCAGTTCCCTGGAAACCATGCAGGGTCTGGAAAAATGCGGCGCCCATTTCGACATCCGGGGCATGGACCACATCCGCGCCGTCAAGGGCCCGGCGGTCTTTGTCGGCAACCACATGGGCACGCTGGAAACCACCGTGCTGCCCGGACTGATCTGCCCGATCAAGCCCGTCACCTACGTGGTCAAAGAAAAACTCAGCCGTGGGCTGATCTGGGGTCCGATCATGCGTTCCCGGGACCCCATCCTGGTGACCCGCCGGGATCCGCGCAAGGACCTGGAGGCCGTCCTGACCGGCGGCGGCGAGCGCCTGGCCCGGGGCATCTCCATCATCGTGTTCCCCCAGGGCACCCGGACGGAGGTCTTTGAACGGAGCGGCTTCAACAGCCTGGGCGTCAAGCTGGCCGCCAAGGCGGGGGTTCCGGTGATCCCGGTGGCCCTCAAGACCGACTTCTGGAGCAACGGCAAGGTACTGCGGGGCTTCGGCCCGGTGCACCGGGACCGGAAGGTGTATATCGAATTCGGCCCGCCGCTGACGGTGGAAGGCCGGGGCAAGGCCGAACACGAAGCCTGCCTGGACTTCATCGAAGGCCGGCTGCGCGGCTGGGGCGGCAA
>DYPP01000016.1:36654-39832 GCA_020719845.1 Treponema denticola
ATCAGCAGCGCCCGGGCCAGGTTGGCGGCGGCAAAGCGCAGATCCCGCCGGCTGTCCCGGATCATGGCGTCCAGGCCGATCTGGCCGCAGGCGATGGAAACCGCGTAGTCGAAGCTGTCCAGCAGGTCCAGGGCGTCGCCGCCCAGGGCGCCGGAGAGCAGGGCGACCGGCACCTTGGCGGCCCGGCTTTCCCGGGCGACCACGGAACAGAGCTTGCCCCCGGCGGTCTGGGAATCGGTCATGCCTTCGCCGGTGATGGTCAGGTCGGCGTCCTTGATCTTGTCGAAGAAGCCCGCGTAGCGCATGACCAGCAGGGCTCCGGATTCCATGCCCGCTCCCAGGCAGGTCCGCAGGGCTGCCCCCACGCCGCCCGCCGCGCCGTCCCCGGGATGCTCGACGTCCGCCGCCAGACCGGCCTTCTTCCAGGCATCACCCAACAGACCCAGGCCCACGTCCAGCAGCGTCACCATTTCCGGCGTGGCTCCCTTTTGGGGCCCGAACACCGCCGCGGCGCCTTGGGGGCCCAGCAGGGGATTGGTCACGTCCGAGGCCACCTTGATCGATACCTGCTTGAGCCGGGGATCCGCGTCCGCCGCGGAGACGGAAGCGATTTTGGCCAGGGCTTGGCCGCCCAGGCCGACGTCCTTGCCCGCCGCGTCCAGCACCTTGAAGCCCAGCGCCGACAGCATGCCGACGCCGCCGTCCACGGTGGCGCTGCCGCCGATGCCGATGATCAGTTCCCGGGCGCCCGTCGCCAGCGCGGCCTTGATCAGCTCGCCCGTGCCGTAGGTGGTGGCCTTCATCGGGTTCAGCTGGTCCCGGCGGACGAGCTCGAGGCCCGAGGCGCTGGCCATGTCCAGCACCGCGACCTTGTCGCCGTCGATCAGGCCGAACTCGGCCTGCACCGGGTCGCCCAGCGGGCCGGTAACGCGTACTTTTACAAAACGGCCGCCCGCCGCCTCGGTGACCGCCCGGGCGGTCCCTTCGCCGCCGTCGGCCAGGGGGACCTTGTACACCGTCGCCCGGGGGTCCACGGCTTTGATGCCCGCCTCGATCGCTTCGCAGGCCTCCAGGGCGGTCATGTTTCCTTTGAACGAATCCGGGGCGACGATGATTTTCATGTTTGTCCTCCAATAGGTCGATTGCTGTCCGATTGTAGACCCGATTCCGGCGGGGCGAAAGGGTTTTTCGGCCTAGTAGGGGAAGAAATACTGGGCGTCATGCACAGTATTCTGCCGGTAGCGGGCCAAAAAGCGGAACAGGTCCCGGCTGTCGTCCTCGGCCCGAGGGTCCAGGCCGGTCAATTCGGCGATCCGGTCCAGCCGGGCCGCCAGGGTGTTGCGGTGGATGCCCAGGACGGCGGCGGCTTCCTGCAGGCGGAAATCCCGGGCACCGACGGCGGTCAGGGTTTCCAGCAGGTCCGCGCCGTGGGCTGCGGCCAGGACTTCTTCCACCAGTTCGAACAGGCCGACCAGTTCGCTCCGGGGGCTGAGGCCGGTCACGTATTCGGCGACGTGGCGGCTGATCAGCACCGCCTGAGTCCCGTCGCCGGAACCGTAGCGGGACCGTAGCCAGAGCGCCTGCCGGTACCCCAGGTGATAGCGGCTCAGGTCGCGCTGGAACATGCCGGCGTAGACCCGACAGGCCGCGCCCGGTCCGTCCGCCGGCGCGGAGCAGAGTCCCGCCAGGGCGGCGGCCAGGGCGGCGACCTGTTTTTCATACGCCGCGACGATCCCCTCCCCGGAGGCGGCGATGGTTTTGAACAGCAGCAGTTCCCCGGTGGCGCCGGGACCGCCGATATCCTGGGGAGTGCGCAGTTCCCGCTTTTTCAGCAACCGCCACAGGTCTTCGGGGTCGATTTCCGCCTTCGGCACCACCAGCAGGGGCGCCCGGACCAGGTGGACGTTGTACCCCAAACCGGAGGCCAGGCTGTCCGCCGCCGGCAAGCCGCCTTCCTCCTGAATCAGGCGGTGCACCAGCAGGGCGCGGCGGGATTGTTTGCGCAACAGGCCGTCCTTGACCAGTTCCAGCTCGGCCATGGCTTCCACGCCGGCTTTTACCGCGTAGGCCAGGTCCATGACCGCTCCGGGATCGCCGGTCACGCCGACGACGCCCACGGTCTGGCCCCGCACCAGCAGCGGCAGGTTGACCCCCGGACGGACGCCGGGCGGCAGGTTGCCCAGGGGTGCCGCAATTTCGATGGTTCCCCGGGCTTCGATCAGGCGATGGGCGGCGGCGTGGTAGGTACCCAGTCGGCTGGGGTCCCGGCTGGCGACGATGACGCCGTCCCGGTCCATGATGTTGACGTTGGTTTCGATGTGTTCCCCGAACTTGGCCAGGAAGGAACGGGCGATATCCGGCGAGAGTCGCGAAACTTCCATGGGGTGTAGTATACTGGGTACATGGCCGGATTTCATCAGAACGGGACGCGTATTTTCTTTTACCTGATCCTGGCGGCGGGAGTGCCGCTGGCCGGTTTTGCCCAGGACGCGGCGGGGGTGCTGCTGGAGCGGCGCGCCTCCGGGCCGGTGACCCTGGTCGAGCGGTCCGACTGGGCCCGCTACGACAACGGCGTCTATACGGGCCACGTCTACCGGGAACTGCGGGCCCAGCTGCAGAGCGTCGGGTCCTTGGCGGACCAGATCGCGTATCGGGGCGAATACTACGTACTGCAGGAAACGCTGCGGGATCTGCGCCAATCCGCCCGGGCGGTGGACGCGGTGGTGCCCGTAGAATTCACCATCGCCGGCGACGGCCGTGTCCAGGTGGTCCGGGACCAGGGCTACCCGCCGCTGCGGGGCTTTCCGGCTTTTCCCGCGGAGCCCCTGCTGCCCGGCGCCCGCTGGACCGCCCGGGGCACGCGCTGGGCGGATCCCCGGCAGGACGGCCATCCGGTGGCGGTGCCGCTGATCGCCCAGTACGAATACCGGGGTACCGAAACCTACCAGGGCGAAGCGGCGCACCATATTACGGCCAAATACGCCACCCGCTACGCCGCGGCGGGCTCCGCGGCGACGGCGGGCGCCTTTACCGTCGCCGCGGGCACCCACGACGTGGACGTCATGCTCCGGGTTTCCGACGGCCTGCCGCTCTTAATGCGCGACCGCCTGGACGAAACCTTTACCTGGAGCGACGGCTCCACCCTGCGCTTCAAGGGGTTTACCCTGACCTTCGGCGC
>DYPP01000104.1 GCA_020719845.1 Treponema denticola
TACCATGACACGATCTGTAGCTTCAGGACGAGGAACCGCGCGGCTTTCAAGGAGGCCTTCGTCAAGGTCCTTTTGCCGGCGCAGGGAGGATCGCGCTGAAAGGGGGTTCACATCCCAAAACGATTGGGTTTCAGTCCGACGATCTTCTAGGAAGTGACCGCCGCCGCCTTTTCTTCCGCCAGCTTCCCTGCCGCCGTCTGAGTGGCTGCCCCATAGCGGGCCAGGTAGGGTTCCACCAGGTCGTTCTTGAGCCCCCCGGTGCCGTCGTAGGTGATGGACAGCACGGGCACGCCGGTCACCTGCTCGATGGCCTTGGACATGGCTTCGGTCACCAGGGAGGGGCAGCAGAACGCCGGCGCGGCCTGCACGAAGAGGGACAGATCCGGAAATTCGTCCAGGATCTTGAGCAGCTTGAGCGAATTGTCGAAGTTTTCCCCCGACATCTCCGGCCGCAGGCCAAAGTAGTCAAAGGCTTCCCGGCGGCGCCGGTTGGTCCAGGTGCCGTTGCTCAGGGAGACGCCGGTCTGCCGGGTCAGGGAGCGCTCCACCGCGGCGATGGTCATCAGCACCGTGCGGTACCCCGCCCACTTGGCGTAGCGCCGTTCCAGCAGCAGGCGTTCAAAAAAGGAATCCGCCGTGGCCTTCAGGTATTCGATGTAGGACGTGACCACCACCTCGCCCCCGGCCTGTTCGATGGAACGGATCAGGTCCTGGTTGAAGATGTCGTTGTCCCGGACGTAGAAGTCCCCGAAGATGGCCACCTTGGGCCGGGTGCCCGGTTTTTGGGGAATCGCCTTGATGCCTTCGCCGATGCGGCGGATCACCGGCGTGATCGGTTCGTGCTTCTCCAGGGCCTGGGCAATTTCTTTCAGGTTTTGGGCTTCAAAGGCGTCGGCGCTGCCGGCGTTCACCTCGTAGGGACGGATCCGGCAGGTGATCTTGCGCAGCAAGCCGCCCAGCAGGTAGGAATGGAAGGCGTCCAGGATCATGCGGGGCGAGACGTCGAAGAAGGTGATGTCCCCGGTGTAGACTTCGATCTTTTCCATGCCCCGGCCGAATTTCTTGAAGGTGGTTTCGGTCTGCAGCGGGTAGAGGGGCAGGTTGCAGGGCCAGAGCGCCCGGATCAGCCAGATGGCCGTCTTGGCCGGGTCCAGGCCGTGGCGCTCCACGTAGCGGATGGTCTCATGGGCGATGATGCTGACCGGGATGCACTGGCCCGTATTGTGGGTCATGGCTTCCTGGATCAGGTCCGGGGTTTCTTCCAGGGCGTGGGCGTCGATGCCGTTGCCCCGCAGCGCCGCTTCCAGCAGCGTGCAGACCAGGGGGTCCCAGTTGGGGATCAGCACCGTCTTGGCCCGGGGAAAGGCGGGAATCTTTACCGTCGGCAGCTTGGGCAGGCCGAAGCGGCCGGCTTTACGGAGCAGTGTCGGCTCCGGCGGCGGAACGTCCGCGGCGGCCGGCGGGCCGGCGGGCTTGGCGCGCAGGGCGTGGAAGTGGTTGCGGAAGGACCGCACCGCCGCCTCGATGCGCGTCTCGTAGCCCACGGCGGAATCGTGCTCGTCGATCTGCAGCACCAGGTAGGGCTTGTGCGCCTGGTCCAGGATGGTCTTGAAGGTTTCCATGGCAAAGGAATCGGGACCGCACTTGAACGACGTGATCAGCACCGGGTACAGGTTGGGCGTTTCCATGGTGTAGTACGCGGTTTCCAGTATTTTGGTGGCGTAGTACCAGTGGTAGGCCTGCAGTTCCTTGTCCTGCCGGTGGGACTCGGCGATGGGGATCATGTCGTGGAAGAAGACCTTGAGCCCGTACTGGGCGAACATGTCGGGGATGCCCTTGTTGAGCCCCCGGCTCAGCGCCGTGTAGGGCCTGCCGGTCAGGACCACCGCCACCTCGTGCTGTTCCGGGCGCACCTTGCGGTACAGGTCCTTCAGCCGCTGGGCGTACAGCGCCTTGATGTGCTTGGTGCCCGCGTAGGCCTTGTCGATCAGCGAGGGCGGCGGCAGGGGCAGGCCCCGGCTTTCCAGCACGCCGCGGAACATCTCCCGCAGCTCGTGCACCGCGTCGGCGTCGCTGCCGTAGGCGGCCTGGATCAGGGGCCGCAGGATGCGGTCGCCCTTTTCGGTGGCCACCGCGACCAGGGTCGGGGCGTACTGGGAATAGTTGCAGTAGAAGGCCCGGCCCTGCTCGGCGCCCTTCAGGGGCGCTTCCAGGTAGACGGGCAAAAAGACGTAGTCGGCGACGTCCAATAGGCTCAGCACCTGGCCGTGGACCATGGAGATCGGCGCGCAGAAGTCGGCGCCGGCGATGCGCTTGCCCGCCGCCAGCTGTTTGGACGCGTCGTCCCCCAGGACGACGGCAAAGCCCAGCTGCTCAAAGAAGAACTTCCACAGGTAGGCGTCCTCCTGCAGGTAGAGCGCCCGGGGCAGGCCGATGCTGATCGCCGCCAGGGCCGCGCGCACCTGGTCCGCGTCCGGCGCCGCTTCCCCTTCAGCGGGCTTTCCGGCCGCCGCCTTGAGGGCGGAATCGGTGGCCTGGTGCATGGCGTCGTTCAGGGCGTCGAAGGTGGAGGTGGAAAGGGACAGCATGGCCTGGGAGATGCGGTCCTGCAGGCCCGCCGGGCGTTCGGGTTTGCGGGAAGCCTTGTCCGCCACCGTGCGCACCGCAGCGGTCAGCAGGTTGTTCCGCTCCCGCAGCAGGTCGAAGCCGGAGCGGTTTTTGGAAACGAAGTTCTTGTCCCCCGCGCCCCGGCCGCAGAGGTAGCCGTAGACGATGTCTTCGCCCTGGACGTTGATGATGTGCAGCTTGCAGTGGTTGGTGCAGCCCGTGCACACGTCCGACCGCTGCCGGATGGTTTCCCCGCTCAGGGCCAGCCCCTTGAAGCGGCTGGGCCGCGCCGCGTCCGCCGGCGCCGCGCCGGCGTCGTCCAGCTGCTGCATGGCCGCGCCCATGGCGCCGGTGAGGTGGCAGAAGGGGGAAACCGAAATGGGCTTGCCCAGGCGTTGCTCAAAGGCGGCCACCAGGGCCCGGTTTTTGGCCGTAGCGCCCTGAAAGACGATGTTCGCGCCGATGGCGCCTTCCACGGCCACCTTGGACAGGTAATTGTCGCAGATGGAATACAGCGTGGCCGTCAGCAGCTCGTTCACCCCGTAGCCTTCGTTCTGGTAATTGTTCAGGTCCCGCTCCATGAAGACCGTACAGCGGTCGCTGGTGGCCGGGGCGGGGCTGCCGGTGGCCCGGTCGGCGTATTCCCGGATGGGGACGCCCAGCTTGTGGGCCTGTTCCTCGATAAAACTGCCCGTGCCGGCGGCGCAGACGGTATTCATGTTGCTGAAGACGACCACGCCGTCCTTGACCACGGTGAACTTGGAATCCTGGCCGCCGATTTCCAGGATGGTGTCCACCGCCGGGTCCAGCTCCACCGCCGCCCGGGCGTGGGCGGAAATTTCGTCGATGACCCCGTCGGCGCCGATGACGGCGCCGATCAGCTTGCGCCCCGAGCCGGTGGTGGCGCAGGAAAGCACGTCGAAGCGGAAGCCCTCCCGCTTTTCGACGTTCTCAAGAGCGTCCAGCAGGCCCTGGACGGCGCGGATCGGGTCTCCGGCGGTACGGGTGTAGCAGCCCAGCAGCATCCGGCGGTCCCGGTCCAGCAGGGCGACCTTGGTGCTGGTGCTGCCGATATCCACCCCCAGATGGACGCCCAGCGTCTCCCCAGTGCCGCCCAGAGGCTGGTAGACGTCGGTCTCCACCGGATTGGCGGCGCCCAGCAGGGGAGAAACGTAGTTGTAGGCAGCCAGGGAACGGAATTCCGGATAGTTGCCCCGGGGTTCCCCCAGGGGCGGATGGGCGTAGCGCCGTTTTTCCCGCACCAGCACCAGGATGTCCGCCGCCCGGCGGGGATGCTCGACGGCCAAGCCGGCGGTTTTGGCCCGCAGCAGCGCGCCGATGACGCCGTAATAGGGCGCCAGGTCGTCGCTGCGGATGGCGCAGCCGGCGATGTCCGACAGGTGCTTGACCACCCGCCGGTTCAGGGCTACGCCGCCGGCCATCACCACCGGTCCGGCCAGCGTCTCCCCGGGAAACAGGGTGTCGGCGATGTTGCGGGCCAGGCCCGAGCAGAGTCCGTCGGAGATTTCCGCCAGGCCCCAGCCTTCCTGCTGGGCGTGGATCAGGTCGGTCTTGGCAAAGACCGAACAGCGGCTGGCGATGTGGGGCGTCTCGGGGCCGCTCTGTTCCGCCAATTCGGCCAGGGCGGCGCTGCCGGCGATGCCCAGGCGCACCGCCTGCTGGTCCAGAAAGCTGCCGGTCCCCGCGGCGCAGCTGGAATTGGCCTTCATCCGGCGGTACGAACCGTCGGGGTCAAAAATGATCCGGGCGAATTTTTCCGAACCCACCAGCAGGATGTCCCGGGTGTCGGGGTGCCGGCTTTTGATTCCCTCTATAAAACTTATCTTGTTTTCCGAGCGATGGTCCGCCCGGATGAAGGCGGGGGTTCCGGAAGTAGCCGCCACCAGGGCGAATTCCGTATACCCGGACCGGCTTAAAAAATCCTGGACCGCCGCCGCCGGGTCGCCCAGGTGGTAACGGTATTCCTTTTCCAGCACCGCCGCCGCTTGGTCCATGACCAGCATCTTGACCGTCGTGGAGCCGCAGTCGATGCCGAGAAGGGGGAGGGTTGAAACCATGGGGTACTCCTGTTCGGCCTACTGTAGCGATCCGCCGGGAATTGGGCAATCCGCCCCTTCAGTCGCCCACCCAGGCGACGAGTTGGCTCAGGACCTCCGGCGCGGGGTTGCGGGAATCCAGCTCGTAGTGGTCCGTGCCGTCCACGCGCCGCACGACGGCCCGGAGGCTGCGTTCCTGGATGAAGGCCGCGTTGTAGCCGCCGGCCACCACCCCGTCCCGGTCGGCCAAAAGGATCAGGGTCGGCGGCAGGTTCAGGCGCTCCGCCCGCCGGACCCGGCGCTCCCAGGCCACCAGGGCGTCGAACCAGCGCAGGGGAAAGCGGCGCACCCCCAGGGCGGTGTACGAGGTGGTCTTCAGGCTATGGATCCAGGGGCGCGTCAGGCTCCGGGCGCCCCGCAGCACGGGCCACCAGGCGGTGCGCACCAGGGGCGCGAAAAAGGCGCAGCCCACGAAGGTCTGCTCGTAGCGCAGGGAATAATCCAGCACCGCCAGGGCGCCGGTGCTGTGGCCGATGGCCGCGAAGGGTCGGGGCAGGTAGGGGTCCAGCGCTGCCGTCAGGTCCCGGACCATCCGGCCGTAGATTCCGAAATCCGGGGCATCCCCGGGGGTGCCCGTGGACAGCCCGTGGCCCGGCAGGTCGGCCAGCGCCACCGTCCAGCCTTCCCGGAGCAGGGCGGCGGCCAGCGCGCCGTAGCGGCTGGAATCGCTGGCGAAGCCGTGGAACACAAAGACCGTCCCCCGGGAAGGCGGCGCCCCCGGCGAGGGGACCAGCAGATGCGTAAAAATACGGTAGTTCCCGGAGGGCAGGTAGCCAAGGTACTGCCGGGGCGCCGGCGCCAGGCCGTAGCGGGCCAGGAAATCCCCGGCGTAGTCCGCCAACAACCCCGTTTCCGGCGCCAAGGCGGCCGCCGAAAGCGGCGGAACCGTACTCCCCAGCGCCGCCCGGTAGGGGGCGCCCGGATCGACGGACGGATTGATCGAGGCGCAGGAAAAAAGCGCCAGCGCCGCGCTGATACCCAGCGCCACGCGCAACGCAGCGCCCAGCCCTGTCCGTCGGCGATGTATGCCCATACTCTAGCCCCCCAGCCGCGTTTGTAGGTATAATACCCTATGAGCTCGATTTGTTTCCACAACGGTACCGTACTGACCGGCTTTGCCGCCATGGAACGCTGCGCCGTGCTGGTCGAGGGCGGCGTGGTGGCCGACGTTTTTTCCCAGCGGCGCTTTGAGCAGCGGCGCTTTGCCCCGGACGTGCGGGTCATCGACGTGGCCGGCGCCTATATCGCCCCGGGCTTCGTGGACACCCACATCCACGGCTTCGGCGGCTACGGCACGGAAGACGCCCTCGCCGGTCCGGAGGGCACCGACGCGGTGGTCCAGATGTCCCGGCTGCTGGCCGGCTGCGGCGTCACCGCCTTCAATCCCACCCTGTATCCTTCCGAGCCGGAAGCCATGCTGCAAAGCGTGCGCCGGGTGGCCGCCGCCATCGGCCGCGAATCGGGGGCCCGCATCATGGGCCTGCACCTGGAAGGCCCCTTCATCTCCCCGGAACGCCTGGGCGTGCAGCGGCCGGAAACCCTGAGCCCCGTGGACCTTTCGCTGATGGAACAGCTCTGGGAAGCCTCGGGCGGACACATCGTCAACATGACGGTGGCGCCGGAACTCAAGGGCATGCGCGAACTGGCGCTGTTCTGCATCAAGAAGGGCATCGTGCTGCAGGCGGGCCATACGGACGCCCGCTACGAGAACATGGTGGAAGGCATGCAGGTGGGCATCCTCCATTCCACCCACCTGTTCAACGCCATGAGCAAGCTGGACCACCGCAACCCCAACGCCGTGGGGGCCGTCCTGATCCATCCGGAAATGTCCTGCGAAATCATCGCCGACGGCGTGCACGTGCACCCGGACCTGATGAAGCTGCTCAAGCGGGACAAGCCCATCGACAAGATCGTGCTGGTCACGGACGGCCTCAAGCCCACCGAGCAGGCGGCGGGACCCTACTTTGCCAACGGCCAGGAAGTGGAGTACCGGGACGGAGCTTTCCACCGCAGCGTCGACCAGGTGCTGGCGGGCTCCAGCCTGACCATGATCCGGGGGGTGCAGAACCTGGTCAAATTCGGGTTCTCCCTGGAAGACGCGGTCAAGACGGCCAGCACCAACCCCGCCCAGGTGATGCGCTTTGCCCGCAAGGGGACCATCATCCCCGGCAACGACGCCGACCTGGTGGTGTTCGACCGGGATTTTACCGTCCGGGCCACCCTGGTGGCCGGGGCGCTCAAGAAAAACGACCTGTAGGAGCCGCCATGCGTCTGGTCATCCGTCCCGATTATGAAACCCTCTGCCGTTGGACCGCCGCCTATATCGTCCGGCGCATCCAGGCCTTCGCGCCCACTGCGGCCCGGCCCTTCGTGCTGGGGCTGCCCACCGGGTCCAGCCCCCTGGGAGTCTACCGGGAACTGATCGCCCTGCACCGCGCCGGCTCCCTGTCCTTTGCCCACGTGGTCACCTTCAACATGGACGAATACCTGGGCCTGCCCCCGGACCACCCGGAGAGCTATCACCGCTTTATGAAGGATAATTTCTTTTCCCATATCGATATAAAAGCGAAGAACGTGCACCTCCTGGACGGCATGGCCCGGGACAAGGCTGCGGAGTGCGCCGCCTACGAAGCCGCCATCGCCGCCCACGGGGGCATCGAGCTCTTCCTCGGCGGCGTCGGCGTGGACGGCCACCTGGCCTTCAACGAACCCGGCTCGTCCCTGACCAGCCGCACCCGGGACAAGGAACTGACCCTGGACACCCGGTTGGCCAACGCCCGTTTTTTCGGCGGCGACGTGGCCCAGGTCCCCGTCGCGGCGCTCACCGTGGGCATCGGGACGGTCATGGACGCCCGGGAAGTGCTGATCATCGCCGCGGGGCACAACAAGGCCCGGGCCCTGCAGGCCGCCGTCGAAGGCGGCGTCAACCACATGTGGCCCCTGTCCGCCCTGCAGCTGCACCGCCGGGCCATCATCGCCTGCGACGTCGCGGCCACCATGGAACTCAAAGTCGGTACCGTACGGTACTTCAACGATATCGAACGCCTGAATCCGGAGGAATGACGTGTACGAGATCAACTGCGCCTGGAAGGGCGACATGGCCTTTGCCGCCCACGTGGACGGCCACGAAATCACGCTCGACGCCGAACCGAACGTCGGCGGCCAGGACCAGGGCCCCCGGCCCAAACCCTTCATGCTGGTCTCCCTGGCGGGCTGCACCGGCATGGACGTCGTTTCCATCCTCAAAAAAATGCGCGAACCCGTCAGCTGGTTCAACGTCCGCGTCCAGGGCGAACTGGCCGAGGAGCACCCCAAAACCTACACCGCCATGAAGGTTATCTACGAGTTCAAGAAAGCCGACGGCCTGAACGAAAAGAACGTCGAAAAAGCCGTGCTCCTGTCCCAGGACCGCTACTGCGGCGTCAGCTTCCTGCTCAAAAAGGCCATCCCCCTGACCCACGAAATCGTGTATCTGTAAAACGTAGATAGCGGGCGCGTCGGATCGGCCGGCGCCGATCCGACCGGGCTTTCCGCTCCACCGAACCGATACTGCGGCTGTAGTGATGAAAGCTCCATCGTGGCCATCAGATCGGGAATGGCGGCGGGGTGCAGTTCGGGCAGCGCTACAGCAATCCCTCCAGCGCCGAGGCGGGCACTACCCGCAGCGCGCCTTCC
>DYPP01000201.1 GCA_020719845.1 Treponema denticola
CTAACGATGCCACCGGCGATTATGCCTATATGCCGCGCAAAATCTCAGGGGTTGCTGCTCCGGTTAAGCCGGCCTATATCGTAGGCGGTGGGCCGGGGAGTCCCCAGTATCCGGGGCAAGGCGGCATGGCCTGGAATAGTGGTGATCCGGTGCTGATCAGCCGTCCGCACGTAAATAACGGAGAGGCCCATACCTTCCGGGGCTGGGTGCCGGGGCTGTACTATCCATGCCATCCCTATACGGCTTTTGATCAGTTGGCCACGTTGACAATTGATAGCAAAAATTATCTGGTGATCAATGGCTATCTATTCGGCGGCTCCCCTGGCGGCTTTTTCATCGCCCTTGACGACTGGAGGGCATGATGCTTTTTGACTTTATCCACTCGGCATCCTTGGCCCCCGCCCGCACCGACCGTCACCGGTTGGCGGGGACTGTGGAGATTGACGGTGTGCCTGGAAAAAAGCTGGTGGGTGTGCTGGAGCGCAGCTCGTGGACACTTCTCGCCGCCAAGTACAGCGACCCTGTCACCGGGGTCTTTGAGTTCACCGGCCTGCCTGAGTACCCCATGCGCGCGCTGCTGGTGGTGGGCCTTGATGAAGAAGGCGGGCAGGACTATAACGCCGCACCCGCCGATTTTATCAGCCAGGTGACGGGGGTATAATGTGGCCTATGTCCCGCCTGCCGGAGATGCCATCCAGCTTGCTTTTGTCAGCGGATATACGCCGCCTGCCGGGGATGCTATCGTCTTGGCCTTTGGTGTTGTCGGGCCGCCGCCGGTTTATCCCACTTACGGCGGAACTAAGCGTATCAGATGGGGCAAGCTGCGGCGGATGGATGGCGGGGTGCGTGTTCCGTGGCAGGAGATGGCCACGGTGGACACTGCTGTCCGGTCTGGTTTCACCGGGTGCGCGCAGCACCTGCAAGGGCCTGTGCGGGCTCCCTGGGTGGAGACGGCGAAAGCGGATAAGCCGCCAGTCCGGATGGCCTGGTCTGGCCTTGCGCCAACTGGTGGCCAGCCGACCAGGGCGGCGTGGATCAACCCTGGGGCGGCGGATGTTACTGTCCGTGCTCCATGGGGCAGGCTGGTGCGGGCTGAGAGGCTGGTGCGGTCTTCGTTTAGAACCCGCCTGCGCCATCTTGATGACCAGATGCGCCGGATCGCCTGGGATGCTCTGCGCCGGATTGATACCCGGCATGTTGTCCCCTGGATCAATACCATGCGCCATATCGACCCGCTCCGCCGGTATTACTGGGGCCGGGAGCTGTACGAGCGCATCTGTATGCGGGGCTATGAGCCGCCTGCCGGAAACGCCATTATCCTGCGCATGGACACCCCGATTTCCCAGGTGGGTGACGGGGCCAATATCCGCCTCATCTTTGACCGGCTGGCCTATGATCTGCGCTGCAAACAGCGGGAGCCGGGCGGCTGGCGGGATCAGTATATTTACATCAAGCCCGCGACCTGGCCGACCGCGCCCAAGCTGGAGGTGTTATACACCATGAATACCGCCCTGCTCAAGCGGGTAAGCGATAATGCCCCGGTG
>DYPP01000202.1 GCA_020719845.1 Treponema denticola
AATTCGCTCACCTATTTTGCCGACCAGCGCAATTCCGCCTGTACTGTGAAGCTGATCCGTGGTAGTATTTATCAGGTAGTCCAAACTTCACCTCCTGGATGTCATGGTCATTTTTTCTGAACCATTATACATCAGTGCGTTGGGTTTGGGTTGCCTTTGTTTTTGTACGGATTCAGGTTATATATGAAAGCGATACATAAACGTTCGTATTGCTTGAAAGAATACCGCAGGCGGCTCTTTCGGTAGCAACCTACTAAAAAGCCTGTAAAATCAAGCCTTTGGCTTATCCTGCATTAGTGGATTGCTGATTCGTATCCGGCAAGCATCCCGGACTAGGAGATAAACATGATCGAAAATAAAAACAGCCCGGCACCGAACCGGACCGTCACGGTATTGATCGCCGAAGACAATCGCACGAACACCATGCTGATCACCGCGCTGCTGGGCAAACTGGTTCCCGCCGCCGCCTTGACCGCCGTGGTCAATGGCGCCGAAGCCTTGGCCCGGTTCACCGAAGGAGCGCCGGACCTGATCCTGATGGACGTGCAGATGCCGGAAATGGACGGGCTGGAAGCCACAAGGCGGATCAGGGAAGCCGAAGCGTCCCGGGGCACCCACGTTCCCATCGTCGCGTTGACCGCGGGGGCGGTCACGGAAGAACGGGAACGCTGCCTGGCTGCGGGGATGGACGAATTCCTGACCAAGCCCATCGAACGGGACCGGCTGACGGAGGTTCTCCACCGTTACCTGAACGCCCCGGCTGACGTTCCGCTTCCCGCAGCTCCGCAGGAAACGGCCGCTGCCGGCCGTCACTTCGACCGGGAGGCGGTGCTGGAGGGCATCGAGGGGGATACGGAACTGCTGGGCCAATTTATCGCCCTGGCCCGCACCGACGTGCCTGAGCATCTGCGGACCATGCGCGCCGGCCTGGAGTCAGGCAACCTTGAATCGATCCGCAGAACCGCCCACGCCCTCAAGGGTTCGTCCTACACCCTGGGCCTGCACGCCCTGGCCGAACTCTGCGCGCGCCTGGAAGCCGCCGGAAACACCGCCGCCGACTGCTCCGGCCTGCTGGAGGCGGCGGAAGCGGAGTGGGTCCTGGTAGCCCGCCTGCTGGACCGGAAGCTGTAACGGGAGCGCTCGTTCCCAGTACTCGAGCCCTGTATGCCGGTCCGTCAGGACATGCCGCGAGTTTGCGGTTTAGGCGTTGTCTCATGAAGTTGGTACTCGATTCAGGGTATGACTTCCCGGGTGAACGGTGTGAACGAACCTTGGTTTCATCGACTTTTGCCGACTCATGACCACTGTGACATACTGAAGATGGATTTTCAGGCAAGGCATGTATCCCACCGAGGAGCGGAGAATAGCAGATGGCAGAGCCATGGGTTTCGGTAGATGAAGTCGCAGTCCACCTGGGTTTGGTCAAGGACTCGGTATATCGGTGGATCGAAAACAAAGCGCTGCCGGCCCACAAGGTCGGGCGGCTCTGGAAGTTCAAACTTAGTGAAATTGCGGCTGTCCCGTAACCGTATTTT
>DYPP01000203.1 GCA_020719845.1 Treponema denticola
CAGCCCGACAACGGCGACGCCATCGATCAGGCGGTGTACGCCGCGCAGCCCGTGCAAACCACCACGCCGGCGGGCTACACCGCCGCGGGCTTCACCCCGTTCGACCCGGTAGGCAAGCGCAGCGAAGGCCGCTGGACCGACGCGCAGGGCACGCCGCTCTCCGCCACCAAGGGCGCGCCACAGGTCATTCTCGATCTATGCAAGCTTGAAGCCGATGTGCGCAGCAAGGCCAATGCCTGGATCGACGCCCAGGCCGTCAAAGGGCTGCGCACCCTCGGCGTGGCCAGCAAGACCGGGGATGGCGCGTGGCAACTCGATGGTCTGCTCTCGCTGTTCGACCCACCGCGCAGCGATTCCAAACAAACCATCGCCGATGCTCGCAGTCACGGCCTAGCAGTGAAGATGGTCACCGGCGACAACGAGGCCATTGCCCGCGAAATCGGCGGGCAGCTCGGTATCGGCACGCATATCGTCGCCGCGGGCGACGTGTTCGATGCGGACAAGCAGCAGCCGGGCGTGAGTCTGGCCGACCAGATCGACGCCGCCGACGGCTTCGCCCAGGTCTTCCCCGAACACAAATACGGCATCGTCAAGGCCCTGCAGGACGCCGGGCATCGCGTGGCCATGACCGGCGACGGCGTCAACGATGCCCCCGCACTCAAACAGGCCGATGTGGGCATTGCCGTATCGGGTGCCACCGACGCGGCGCGCGCGGCCGCCGCGCTCATCCTCACCGCGCCGGGGCTGTCCACCATCGTCAAGGCAGTGGAAGAGGCGCGGCGTATTTTCGAGCGCATGAACAGCTACGCCATCTACCGCATCACCGAAACCATCCGCATCATGGTGTTCGTGGTGGCGGCCATGCTGATCTACGACTTCTACCCGATCACCGCGGTGATGATCATTCTGCTGGCCTTCTTCAACGACGTGCCCATCATGACCATCGCCTACGACCGTACCGAAGTCGATCCCCAGCCAGTGCGCTGGGACATGCGCCGCGTCATGACCGTATCTACGGTGCTGGGTCTGATCGGCGTGGGCGAAACCCTGCTGCTTCTATGGTTCGCGCATGATGTAATGAAGCTCGACATGGCGAGCATCCAGACTTTCATCTTCCTCAAACTGGCAATTTCCGGGCATCTCACCCTGTTTGTCGCGCGCAGCAAAAAAGCCTTCTGGAAAAAACCCTGGCCGTCACCCGCTTTGCTTTGGTCGGCCATTCTCACCAAGGCGCTGGCGACGCTGTTCGTGGTGTTTCCCATGGGTCTGATCGCGCCCATCAGTTGGTCGGCTGTCGGTCTGATCTGGGTCTATTGCGTGTTCTGGGCTCTCGTCGAAGACCAGGCCAAGCTGGCGGTCTATCGCCACTTCGACCGCAGCACGCCACGGCATCGCAATTTTCTTAACCTGCTCAAACGGCCTACTTTCTTGTAGTAACTGTTAATCGACAACACTCTTTTCAAATCGACCGGGGTTCACATGCCAAAACGCGCGCGTCTATTGATTCTGCTGATTATCTTAGTGTCCGCCGGGT
>DYPP01000204.1 GCA_020719845.1 Treponema denticola
GTAAGGAATTGCTTAAGTCCGGTCTAAAAACAACCGGTTTTTAGACCGGACTCATACATAGACAATACGCCCAATGCGGCCGCGGAACAAGCGGCTTGCTTCTGCAGACAAAGCTGTTATACTTTAGCCAGTCCGTATGCGTATCATTTTTAACCAGACAGGATCGAATCCGCGTTTTTACCCGGGCCCTCCCGGGCTTGAACAGCCTGGGGAACGCCGCCGGGAGACGGTGATCATCGTCCGGGGAACAGGCGGCGATGGCGGCGGGAAAAAAGTCTATCAAACCTCCGACGAAGCCGTCGAACGGGATAGCCACGTCCGGGGGCACGAAAACGCCCACCTGTCCGCCCTGGGGCCCTACGCCGCTTCGGGGGTGCTCTATACGACCGTCAAAGGCGCGGAGGGCGAAACGATCGCCGTCGGCGGCCGCATCGCCGTCGACCTGGCGGAGGTGCCCGGCGATCCCGCAGCCACGCTGCGCAAGGCGCGGGTGGTTTTCAACGCCGCCGGCGCTCCCGGCGACCCTTCCGCCGCGGACCTGCGGGTCGCCGCCCGGGCGTACCGGCTGATGCAGAAGGCCCAGGCCGAATTGCGCGTGGAAAAGTACGCATGATCGGCACGGCGATCATCGTCAACGGCCGCCTGGCTCCGCCCGACGCGGCGGTTTTCAACCTGGACGACACGGACGCCGCCTACGGCTACGGCTGCTACGAAACCCTCAAAGTCCGGGAATCCAGGCTCTACTTTGCCGACTTCCACGAAGAACGCCTGCTGGGGTCGGCTGAAATTCTGGGCATCGCCCATGATCTGCAACCCGGCGCGGTCGCGGCAGCGCTGGACCTGCTGGTGCGGGAAAACGGTCTGCCGGAATGCAACGTCAAGGTGATGCTGATCGGACACCAGGGACGGCCGGCGGACTGGTACGCCTTTTTGCTGCCCCCGGTCATCCCGCCGGCGGCGGTGTACCGTCAGGGCGCCGATTGCCTGCTCTTTGCGGGGGAACGCCACTTTCCCCAGGCTAAAAGCCTTTCCATGCTGTTGTCCACCGTCGCCTACCGGCTAGCCACGAGCCTGGCCTGCTACGACGCCCTGCTGGTGAACCGTCGGGGCCAGCTGACCGAAGGCACGCGCACCAATCTTTTTTACCTGCGCCCGGGCGAAGGCGACGTGGTCTTTACGCCGCCGGCGGCGGACGTGCTGGAAGGGATTACCCGGCGCACGCTGATCGCCGCCCTGGCGGAAGCGGGGGTGCGCACCGAAGAACGGCCGCTCCCGCTGGATGAGGCTTTGGGCGGCGCCTTCAGCCTGATGGTCACCAGCACTTCCAGCCGGGTCATCCCGGTCCGGTCGCTCCGGGGACCGGCGGAGAGCGCGGCGCCGGCGTCGGTGGCGGGGCCGATAGCGCTGGTTCTGGCGCCGGAGCTGGAACGGGTGGCGGCCGTCTACGACGCCTATCTGCAGGGGTAGGCGGGAGCTTTTTAGTGCTCTTAAAGATAACCGAATACTAACCGGACGATTGGTCCTAAAGAATATT
>DYPP01000017.1:0-1120 GCA_020719845.1 Treponema denticola
TTCATGGGTGCCTCCTGATAAATGGAATATTTAAAACAATGACAACAGAAATATTTAAGGTTGCGAAGGAATTTTAAATCTAGAATTATTATACCGTTCCACCTACGCTTTTATACTTCTCAACCAAATTTACAATCCTTTGGAAAACATTTTGTTTTTTTTCTAAATACTGAGGATTATACTGCTCCTTTGGGAGTTTGCAAGGTAAAAATTGCGGCGAGCCGCAATTTTTTTAATCCAAAACGGACAAGTCCGACAAACTCCTAGCCAGCGGCAAGCCCATCTCCTGCAGCAGCTCCGCCTTGCGGCGCCGGTCGCTCAGCTTGAACCGCAGAAAGTCCGCCCGGGTGACGATGCCCACCACCCGGCCTTCGGCCACGATCGGCAGATGGCCGATATTGTTCTCAAAGAGCATTTCGTCTATTTCCCGCACCGTGGCGTCCAGACCGGCGCACAGCATCTTGCGGCTCATAAAATTGCGGACCGGCACGTGCATCTGGGCCGTCGCCGCGGGCTGCAACATTTCTTCCTGGTAGGCGATGAGGCGTTCCACCAGCACCCGCCCTTGATCGGTCTTGACCGTGGCCGACGCCGCCTGGCGATGCCCGCCGCCGCCGAAACCGGACAGCAGGTCGTTCAGACATACTTCGGCGTTGTTGTTGCGGCGGATGATCAGCATCTTGGCCTTTTTGCGGAAAAAAAAGAAGCCGAACAGGATTTCGCCGTTCTCGACCTCGAATACTTGTTCGATCACCGCGCCCAGCCCCTGGGCGTCGTCGTCCAGTTCCAGGTAGCAGATTTGGACCAGATGGCCACGGATCGAGCGCTTTTCCAGCAGGTTCAGGATTTCGTGGAACAGGACGACCTGCTGTTTTTCTTTCAGGGGCACCAGAAAATCCTTGACCAGCTTGAGCGAAGCGCCCTGGGCCAGCAAGAAGGCGGCCACCTCGAAGTCCTCCCGCTTTACGTTGGCGTGGGTAAAGTTGCCCGTATCGGCGTAGATGCCCGTCAGGGCGATGGTGGCGTCCTCGGGTTCGATAAAGATTCCCTTTTGAATCAGTTCCAGCCCCAGCCCGGTGGTGTTGGAGCCGTAGAAACCCTCATGGATGCGGGCGCCGGG
>DYPP01000017.1:1220-39390 GCA_020719845.1 Treponema denticola
CGCCGGGTGGACCGGGTGGACCAAGTGGCTTTGGACCGGCACGTGATCGGGAAAGATATACTTGGCCAGGATGATGGAACCGATGCAGTCCAGGTCCATGCTGCCGTGGCCGACGATGATCTTCATGGTGAAGCAAAGTCCAAGCCCCGCCGGACCAAAAGAAAAGGGCACCGGAAAAGAATCTACACCCGGATCAGCGCGGCGCCGCTCTTGGCGTCCCGCCCGGACGCGGTGGTCCCCGGCGGCAACCGCAGCAGGGTCCCGGATTCCAGTTCCTCCATCCGCCGCCCCGTGCCGACGGCCAGGGTCAAACCCAGCGCCGAACAGGCGTAGCGGCCGAACTGGCCGCCGTCCAGAGGAAAGGAGTCCGAGACCATCCGCAGGTCCAGGGAGCCTGCGGCCGTGGCGTCGGCGGCTTGTGGACCTGCGGCTTGATGCCCGGCGGCCAACGGACCGGCGGCCAGAAAGCTCAGGGTGGCCCGCTCCTTGGGAATGCCCGCCGCCGCCGACAGGGCCAGCAGCCGGGGCGGGGCGTCGTCGGTGTCAAAGGCAAAATGGCACCACTTGGCGCCCCGCCGGCCGCCGCTCAGGGGACAGGCACCCTGGTGGGGACAAGGCGCCAGCGGCGGGCGGCCCTGGCGCAGGAATGCGTCCCGCAGGGCGGAAACGAACTCCCCCGACCGGGGGATGCCGGGTTCCACCACCAGGATGGCCGCGTCGTCCCGGGCCGACGCCGACAGCAGCCGGACGCTGCGGTCCGCCAGCTCCGCCGCCGGCGTCCGCTGATCCTGATATAGTTCGTTGAACAGGTTGGCGGCGCTGACCAGCGCCGCTTTTTCGCCCCGGATGCGCGTGCCCAGCGCGCCCCGGATGGTCGTTATCCGCCAGGGGCTCTCCCCGTCGGCGGCCAGGGCGCCGAAGAGCCGCTTGCCCGCTTCCAGCGCCTTGCCGGTCCGGTCCAGGCAGCGGATTTCCAGACGACGGGTGCGCAGGTCCGGCCGGGACAGCCAGAGGGCGATGGGCACCGTCAGCGGGCCCGAGCCCAGATCGTCCAGGATGTCGCCTTCCTTCAGGCTCAGGGACAGGCCGGTAAAAAGCCGGGACAGGCGGTAGACGTTCCAGGGCAGAAAATAGTGCAGGTACGCCGAAAGTTCCGCGGGTTTGCCCAGATAGCCGTCGTCCCGGGCGCCCCGTTCGCTGGTCAGCAGCCGGGACAACGCGGCCACGTCCCGGCCCAGGCCGTTGCGGAATCGGCCGGGGATGGGGAAGGTCCGGTCGATCAAGCCGAGCAGGCGATCCAGGCCGGCCCGGAGCGCCGGATCAGGGCGGGGAAAGAGGGTTGGCATCGTCGGCCTCCGGGGCGTATTTTCTGACCAGGGCGTAGACCCGCAGCAGCTCGGTCCGGATTTCCTCAATTAGGGCCCGGGCATTCTGGTCCGCGCCGGTCCGTTCCCGGAGCAACTGTTCCCGGGCGCCCTCCAGGGTAAAGCGCCGCGTGTGCAGCAGATAGCGCAGGCGCAGCAACAGTCCCAGGTCGGCTTCGGAATAGAGCCGCCGTCCGCCCTGATCTTTCTTCGGCTGCAGCAGGGGAATTTCTTTTTCCCAGTAGCGCAGGACGTGGGCCTTGACGCCAAGCAGACGTTCCACGTCCCCGATGTTGCAGGCGGCCACGCCGGGTTCCCTAGCCGCGCCGGTCCGGCGACTTGCCGTTTTCCACGGTCCGGCGGGCTTCCCGCTCCTTCCGCGCCGTAGCCGGATCCTTGCGGGAGGCCCGCAGTTCGATCTCAACGGGAATCAGGGAATAGCCCAGGTCCTTGCGGATCATGTTGCGCAGGTAGGCCACGTAGGGTTCGCGCACCGCGTCCAGCCGGGAAACGAAAAAGATGAATTTGACCGGGTTGGCCGAAACCTGGGTGGCGTACTTGACCTTGAAGCGGGTCTTGGGACCCACCGGCGGCGGATGCTCGGTCAGCCAGCGCTCCAGCGCCTGATTGAGGGGTCCGGTTTCCACTTTTTTGGTCAATTGGGCGTACATGCGCAGCGCCGTATCCAGCAGTTTGTCCACCCCTTCCCCGTCCCGGGCGGAGATGGGCACGATCGGCGCGTATTCCATCTGGCCGAAATGGAAGTGGATGCGGTCCGCCGCGGCTTCAAAGGTATTCTTTACCTTGGGCATCCGGTCCCACTTGTTCAGCACCAGGATGATGCCCCGCCCCTTTTCGTGCGCCAGGGCGGTGATTTTTTTGTCCTGGTCGGTCAGGCCTTCCTGGGCGTCGATCATCAGAAAGACGATGTCCGCGTCTTCCAGGGACTTGATGGCCCGGTTGACCGAATAGTACTCCACGTTCTCCGTCACCTTGCCCTTGCGCCGGATGCCCGCCGTATCCAACACCGCGAAGCGCCGGTTCTTGTAGGCGAACCGGCCTTCCACCACGTCCCGGGTGGTGCCCGGAATCGCGCTGACGATGGACGCGTCGCTGGCGGTCAGACGGTTGGACAGGGTGGACTTGCCCGTGTTGGGCTTGCCGACCAAGGCGATGCGGATGTCCCGGTGCTCATCGTCCTCGACGGCTTCGACCTTGGAAAAATCCAGCTTGGCGACGATCGATTCTTCCAGTTCCAGGATATTGTCCCCGTGTTCGGCGGAGACCATGGCCACCGCGTCGAAGCCGTAGGCCAGCAGGTTCCAGCCGTAGCTTTCCCGCCGGCCGCCCTCGGTCTTGTTGACCACCACCAGCAGATGATCCCGGTAGGGACGCAGGTATTCGATGAACTCCAGATCCTCGCTGGTCGGATCCCCGGGTTCCATGACCAGCAGGATCAGGTCCGCCCGGCGCAGGCTGTCCTGGGTTTTTTCGATCACCTGGTCGTCCAGGCCCTCCCGTTCCAGCTTGAACCCGCCGGTATCCACCAGGCGCACCGGATGCCCGGCCAGGAAGGCGTCGGCTTCCACCGGGTCCCGGGTAACCCCCGGGGTGGGGTCGGTGATGGCCCGCCGCTGCCGGAGCAGGCGGTTGAACAGGGTGGACTTGCCGACGTTGGGGCGTCCGGCCAGGATGACCAGGGGCAGGTGGCGGTATCTTGAATCAGGGTTGAATTCCATAGGGGCACAAACTCCAGCGGGCTATTCGGTGGGGAATCGTTCGGCCATCCACGCTTTGACCAGCGCGTCGACTTGGCGATACGAAGAACAGGAAAGGGCGGCCTGGGCCAGGGCGCGGCAATCGGCGGCCCTGGATTGGCGGATGATGCGCTTGACTACGGGAATGGATGAAGCGGACATGCTGAATTCGTCCAGCCCCAGGCCGAGCAGGATGGCGGTGGCCGCGGGATCCCCGGCCAGCTCGCCGCACATGGCCGCGGGAATCCCCGCGGCGTGGGCGGCGTCGATGGTCATTTTTATGAACCGCAGCACCCCGGGATGAAAGGGCTGGGCCAGGTAGGCGGTGCGCTCGTTGCCCCGGTCCACGGCGATGGAATACTGCACCAGGTCGTTGGTGCCGATGGAAAAGAAGTCCGACTTCCGGGCCAGGATGTCCGCGGTCATGGCGGCGGAGGGAATTTCGATCATCGATCCGACCCGCAGGTCCGGCGCGTAGGCCTGGCCTTTTTTCCGGCACTCCGCCTTGGCTAGTTCCAGTTCCGACAGGGCGTCTTCCAGCTCTTCCAGGCCGGAAATCATGGGGAACATGATGCGCACGTCCCCCTCCACGCTGGCCCGCAGCAGCGCCCGCAGCTGGGTCCGGAATAGTTCCCGATGGGAAAGGCAGAACCGGATCGCCCGCCAGCCCAGCAGGGGGTTCTTCTCTTCCGTGGACTGCAGATCCGGGATCAACTTGTCGCCGCCCACGTCCAGGGTGCGGATGGTGACCGGCTTGCCCTGCATGTCCACCACCACCCGGCGGTACGCCTGGTACTGGCGCTCCTCATCCGCCGACTGGCCCTGGGTCAGGAACAGGAATTCCGACCGGTACAGGCCGATTCCCTCGGCGCCGTGCTCCAGGGCGTGGGCCAATTCCTCGGGGATCTCGATGTTCGCCTTGAGCGTCACCCGGACCCCGTCGGTGGTTTCCGCGGGCAGCTCCCGCAGCAGGGACAGATCGTCGGTCAACTGGCGCAGCCGCCGGTCCCGTTCTTCGTAGTCCCGCAAGGCCGGTGCGTCGGGGTTGATCAGGATCAGCCCCGCGGTACCGTCCACGATGACCGTATCGCCGTCCTGGATGGCCAGGGTGGCCTGGGTCAGCCCCAGGACGGCGGGGATTTCAAAGGCCCGGGCCAGGATGGCGGTATGCGAGGTCTTGCCGCCCATGTCCATCACGATGCCCTTGACCCGGGCCTTGTTCATGGTCAGCGCGTCGGAGGGCAGCAGGTTGTGGGTGACCAGGATCACGTCTTCCGCCAGGTCCGCCAGGGAGACCTTTTTGATGGCCAGCAGGTTGTTGAGCAGCCGCCGGGAGACGTCGTAGATGTCCACCGCCCGCTCACGCAGGTACTGGTCCGGGGCGGCCATCATTTTTTGGGTCAGGTCCCGGGAGATTTCCCAGACCACCCACTCGATGTTCTGGATGCTTTTTTCCAGGTGGCCCCGGATCTGATCCCGCAGTTCTTCATCCGAAAGCATCAGCAGATGGGCTTCAAAAATCTTGGCGTGCTCGTCGCCCATTTCCCGGGACGCCCGGTCGCGGAGTTCCTGGACTTCCCGTTCCGCGTCTCCGGCGGCGGCGACAAAGCGGCTCCATTCCCGTTCGACATCCCCGTCCTGGATGGCGTAGCGTGGTATGTTGGCTAATAGATCATCCAAAAAGAGAAAAGCCGAGCCGATAGCGATACCCGAGGAAGCGGATATGCCGCTTAATTCTTTCATTATATTGTAGCATACCCCAAAGCGGAGTAAACTGTCAAACCACTATGGAATCGGTCAAGCCGGGGCGGGCGCCGGACTGCCTCAAATGCGTACATTTCAAGGTCTCCTGGGACCCAGCCTTCCCGCGTACCTGCACGGTTTTCGGCATCAAGAGCCGCAATCTGCCGTCCGTCGAAGTTTACCGCGCCACCGGCCGGCATTGCCCCGCCTTTGTCCGCAAAGAAGGTCTTTTGTGATCACCATCGTCCAGCCGCCTTTCGTGCAGCCCAACGCGCCCTACCCTTCGCCCTACTACCTGAAGTCATTTTTATGCGCCCGGGGCCGGCGGACGCGCGTCCGGGATCATTCCATCGCCCTTTTTGAACGTATTTTCTGCCGCTCCGGGCTGACCCGCGTCTTTGCGGACGCGGGAGCAGTCCTGACTGGGCCCCCGGATTTCGCTCCCGCCGCGCTGCGGGACAAGCGGGTGCGCATCGCGGCGGAACGCTTTCTGTCCCAGAAAGAACTCTGGCTGAACGCCGTCGACCGGCTGATCGCCTACCTGCGCGGCCGGGACCGGGAATTCGCCCACCTGTTGACCCTGGTCAACGGCGTGCTCCCCGACAGTCCCCGGCTGGACGCCTATCTGGAGTCCCTGCCGGACCGGCTGGACCCGGACAAGGCGCCGCTGGTGGCGTCCAAGCTGCTGGCCGACCTGGCGGAATTCATCCGGGTCACCCTGGACGGAGATTTTTCATTGATCCGCTACGCCGAATCCATGGCCGTGGGGATTGCCCGCTATTCGGACGTGGAAAAAGCCCTGGACGGCTATATCCTGCGCACCTTCTACGGCCCCCTGCTGGAAGAAGAATGGACGGCGCTGGAAGCCGAACCCCCGGAACCCGGCCCTCCCGAGCGCCGCCTGCTCCTGCTCACCATTCCCTTTCCCGGCTGTCTGGCGGGCGCCCTGTACTGCGCCCGGTCAGCCCGGGAACGCTACGGCGACCGGGTCGTCACCCTGGCCGGGGGCGGCTACGTCAATACCGAGCTGCGGTCCATCGGCGCGCCCCGGTTCTTCGACCATATCGATTACCTGGTCTTTGACCGGGGCTACGGGGCGCTGGAGGCCATTCTGGAGCGCCTGGACGCGCCGCAGGTTCAGGACGGCACAGCGGCGGACGAAGAGATCTACAAGACCATCTACCGTTCCCGCCGGGACGGCTTGCTGGTCGGCTCCCCGGACCCGACCAGCGTGAAGTCCGGGTGGGAAGCCCACGCCGTCGTCGATGCCCAAGGCCCTTCCTGGGTATTTCCCGACTACGCGGGGGTGGATTTTTCCCGCTACCTGTGTCCGGTGGACGACGAGAATCCCATGCACCGCCTCTGGACCGACGGTCGCTGGCTCAAGGCCTACCTGGCCCACGGCTGCTACTGGCACGCCTGCGCCTTCTGCGACGTGCACCTGGACTATATCCGCGGCTATCTGCCGGTAGACCCGGGAGCCCTCTTTGCCCATTTAGTCGAACAAGCCCGGCAGACCGGCGTACGGGGCGTACACCTGGTGGACGAGGCGGCGCCGCCGGCTCCCCTGCTGCGCCTGGCCGAGCTCAACCGGGCGGCGGGGCTGCCCCTGTCGTTCTGGGGCAACATCCGCTGGGAACGGGCCTTTACGCCGGATGCCGCCGCCCTGCTGGCCGCCGGCGGGCTGCTGGGGGTTTCGGCGGGCATCGAGGTGGCTTCGGAGCAGGGCTTCAAGCGCCTGGGCAAGGGCATCGGCCTGGAAGACGTGGTCCGGGCCTGCGCGGCTTTTAAGGAAGCCGGCGTCCTGACCCACGCCTACCTGATCTACGGCTACTGGGACCAGGACGAACAGGAAATCATGGATGCGGCGGAAACGATGCGCCAGCTCTTCGACGCCGGCCTGGTGGATTCCGCCTTCTGGCATAAGTTCGTGTTGACCCGCCATTCCCGGGTCTACGGCGAATGGAAGCAGGGACGCCACCCGGGATTTGCCGTCCAGGACCCCGCTCCGCCCAGGCCGGAAGCCGGGGGCGATTTTTTTGCCGACAACGACCTGCGCTTCACGGGCGAAGCCCGCTTTGAGCGCTGGACCGCCCCGCTGGACCGGCTGCTGGCGGCCTGGATGGCCGGGGACAGCACGGCGCCCCTGCCCGCCGCCTTTCCCTTTGCCGTGCCCCGGCCGACCATCCCCGCCGGTCGCGTCGCCGGCCTGCTGGACGCCTACGCCCGGGACCGGGACCGGGACCGGGCGGCGGCTCCGGCAACGGACGACCGGGGACGGGCGGCGTTTATCGGCTCCCGCCCCCTGGTCCAGGGCAGCCGCGCCGGCCAGGGGACGACGCTGCGCTGGTGGTGGCGGACCGAGGAACACACGCTGCAGCTCGGCGGCGGACCGGCGTCCGCGCCGGTTCCGGAGGGCGGCGCGGAAAGCCTGACGACGCTGTTGGCGGAATTGAGCGCCGGTCCGGGAAAGCGGACCACGGCGATCCATCAGGAAATTTCAGCCCTCTTTGGACCCGAGCGCACCCCCGCCGTCTGGGGGGCGCTGCGCAAGGGCGGCCTGGTTTCGGTATAGCCGCCGGAACCTCAGCGCACTTCGTACCGGGTTTCCGCCGTCCGGCCGCCCTCGCTTACCAGAAGCCGGTGTTGTCCCCGAAGCAGGGGCAGGCCGCGCCCGCCTGCCGCGTCCAGGACGCCGACGGGTTCGCCGTTCATGAAAACCAGCGCCTCCGGACCAAAGCCGACGGTGTCCAGCCGCAGGGACTGGGCGGACGGGGGCAGCGACGGGTCCAGGTAGAACACGGCGCCGTCCACGGGCCGTCTGATGTAGCTTTCCGGATCCGAGGGCGCGGTCTCGGTGGCGCCGAAGCGCCGCCGCTCGGCCAGCCAGGCCCGGTACTCCGGGGGATAGACCAGCGCGGCGGCGCCATCACCCGGACGGTGCCAGGTGCAGGTGGGCGGAATCCGGTCGGCGGGGAGCCGTTCCCGGATGGTGCCCGTACAGTAGGCGCCGGCGGCCTGGCCCGAAAGGGGACAGAGCTCGACTTCCACCGTGCCCGGGGGAACCGGGCCGCCCACCGCTCCGCCTGCGGTCTGCTCCCGGGGGTCGTCGGCTGCCTCCAGCCGGTCGAGCAGTTCCGCGGTAATTCGGGCGGGGACAGAGCTGCCCGTCTTGCCGACCACGGTCTCGCCGGAAAAATTGCCCATCCACACGCCGACGGTAAAGCGCCGGGTCGCCCCCAGAGCCCAGATATGCTGGAACTGGTTGGCCGTGCCGGTCTTGAACATCGCCGGAAAGGGCGTGCGCAGCGCCGCCGCCGGGCCAAAGCCGACAAAGCGGCTGGCCGAGTCGGAAAGGATGTCGGCGATCGTCCAGGCGGCGTAGGGCGACATGCCCGGTCCGGGAGCAAGCGCCGCAGGCGGCTCCGGAGCCGGCGCTTCTTCTTCCAGAAAGCGCCGCTCCGGCAGCGAGCCGCCCCGGGGAAAGGCGGCAAAGGCGCGCACCAGTTCTTCCAGTCCCACTTCCGCGTTGCCCAGGGCCAGGCCCGTGCCGTGGGTCCCGGCCTTCTGGGCTACCGAATCGAAGCCCAGGGAAATCAGGTAATCCTCAAAGGCACCCACCCCCAGCCGTTCCAGCAGGTAGACCGCCGGGACGTTGAGGGACGAAGCCAGCGCCAGGCGCAGCCGGACCGGTCCGTTGAAGCGGCGGTTGAAGTTGGCGGGAATGTACGCCTGGGCACCACCGAAGACGCTGGGCAGGTCGGGCAGGATGTCGTTGGGTAAAAACCCCCGGTCCAGCGCCAGGGCGTAGAGGAAGGGTTTGAGGCAGGACCCGGGCTGGTTGGTCACCCGCACCCCGTCGATCTGCCCGGCGTGCTCGGAATCGAACCAGTCCGCGCTGCCCACGTAGACCCGCACCGCGCCGCTTGCGTTGTCGATGGCCAGAACGGCGCCGTTGGTCAGGCGGTTGGCGGCCAGGGTTTGCAGTTCCGACCGCAGCCGGTCTTCGGCGTAGGCCTGCAGTTCTCCGTCCAGCGTGGTTCTGACCGGGGCGCGGCGCCCCGGCGGCAGTTCCAGCGCTACCCGGTCCACAAAATGGGGCGCCCGGAAAGGCGCCCGGTCTCCATCCCGGCCGTCGGGTTCGGCCGCCGCCGCTGCGGCCCGGACCAGGTCTTCCCGGTCCAGGTTCAGCCGCCCCCGGCGGGCTAGGTCCAGCGCCGCGGCCACGGCGGCGACGGCGTGGCGGGCGGGATCGTAGGCGGCGGGACGACGGGGCACCACGGCCAGCAGGGCTGCCTCGGCGTCGTCCAGCTCGGCCACGGACCGGCCAAAGCGCGCCCGGGCCATGGCCGGCAGGCCTTCGATGTTGCCGCCGAAGGGTATGCCGTTGAGCCAGAGTTCCAGGATGTCGTCTTTGGACAGCCGCGCCTCCAGCCGCAGCGCGTCCAGGGCTTCCGCCAGCTTGCCCCGCCAGCCCGCAGCCCGGGGGCGCACCAGCCGGGCCAGCTGCATGCTGATCGTGGACGCCCCGGAGACGACGCGCCGGGCGCGCAGGTTGCGGACCGCGCTGCCGAGCACCGCCGGCGGATCGATGCCGGGGTGCAGACGGAAACGGCGGTCCTCGGCGCGTATAAAAATCCGCTGGGCGCCCTTCGGAATAGTCTCGAGGTCCGCCCATTCCCTTTTTACACCATCCCGCGCCACCGTGACCCGCAGGGGCAGACCGTGCCGGTCGGTGACGACGACCCCGTAGGGCCGTTGCCGGTACGCGTCCAGCTCCGGGTAGGGTATCAGGATCAAAACAAGCAGCAGCACGCCCGCCGAGCCCGCCAGAAGTCCCAGCGTTCCCAGGACTCTGCGGAGCGACTTGCGCTGCGGGGCGCCCCTCATCAAGGCCGGATGGCGATCCGGATCAGCTCGCCCCCGGACCGGCCGAAGATTTCGCCCTCGTACATGCACTCCGCCGCCGCCGGCGGCGTGGGATACACCCCCGGCATGACCGCCCGGAAACGAAAGCTCACTTCCTGCCGGCCGGCGGACATGCTGTCCCAATAAAAGCGGACCTCGTCGTCCATGATCTCCCGGCGGGCGGCTTCTTCGACATAATCATCGCCGACGTACTCGTCGCCGTACGCGGCGTCAACCTCCGCAGCGGCCGGCCGTTCCCGGGCGGTGGCCGCAAAGCCGGCGTCCAGGATTTCCGCCCCCGAGGGAACCGGCGCCCGCAGGGCGACGAAGGTCCGGTCCCGGGAACTGGACAGCACGATCCGGCGGGTATAGGTCCGGCCGGCGACTAGAATACCGTCGGCGATGACCCGGCCGTCGGAGTCCCGGGTTTCGGCAAAGACGCCCAGTCCCTCGTCCCGGGGGCCCGCCAATTCCGCCGGCAGCCCGTAGCGCAGGCCGGCGGTGTAGAACAGCGTGCCCGGCCCGTTCCGCTCGAGCCGCAGGGGGAACAGGACGTTTCGGTCCAGGGCGGCCAGGGGTGCTTCGGTCAGGGCGGCGGTCCGGGAGACGGGCACCCCGCCGTAGGAATGGAATTCGCCCTCTAAAAAGGAATGGCCGCCGACCAGAGCCTGGGCGGTAAAATCCGCGCCCCGCCGGGCTTCGGCGTCGGCCACGGCGCCGAAGGCCAGCACCGCCCAGTAGGTGGCGTTGGTGTTCGCCCAGTACCCCCGGCGCTGCCGTTCCAGCAGGGACGCCGCCAGCCGGGTGGTCATATCGTCTTCGGGAGCCAGGGCGTGGAAGAGCATCAGCGCCAGGGCGTAGCGTTCGGTCTCGGAACCCCAGAATCCGGCGCCGCCTTCCCGGGTATCCCCCAGATCCACCGTGCGGGTTCCGGGCCGGATGAAGCGCTTGATGCGGTCCCGGGCCGACCGGGCGACGTCGCGCATGCCCAGCGCTTCGGCGGCCAACCCGGCAAAGGCCCAGCCCGAAACGCCCGCCTGATCCCCCAGGTCCAGAAAGCGGACGACGTCCGTTCCGACCCGCTCCCGGTGCAGGGCCCGGACCCAGAGGGCGTAGCCCCGCAGATAGGGATCCCCCGCGGTCCAGCGTCCGGCGTCCTTGGACGAAGCCAGGTAGGAGAGCAGCGCCCGGCGGTTGAAGGCTGCGGGCAGCGGCAAGTCCTTGGCGTCCGCCAGGGCCAGCAGGTGGGCCACCCGCAGGCTGACGTAGTAGTTGCCGTAGCCGCCGCCGGGCCAGTAGGGGAAGGAACCGTCGGCCAGCTGGTTTTCGGCGATCTTCGCCAGCCCTTCGGCCAGCGTCGCCGCCGGATCCGCCACCGGGCTTTCCAGGCCGAAGGCGTCCAGGTGCTCCCCGAAGGCCAGCAGGGGCAGCAGGGCGGCGGTGCGTTGCTCCAGGCAGCCGTAGGGGTAATCGAAGAGGTAGCCCACCGCCTCCTTGAGCAGGCCCAGCCGGGAGCCGGCCAGCGAAACCGACAGGCTGCCCGTGCCTTCGGCGATGGCCGACGGCAGGATCAGGCCTTCTTCCACAAAGGTCCGGTCCGCGCCCAGGTTGCCGATGGTGGTCACCGTCTCGGCCAGCGAAGGCCGGTCCACCGCCAGTTCCTTGATGATCCGCTCGTTGACCGAGGGCGACTGCAGCGAGAACACCAGCCGGGACCGGCCGGGTTCGACCGCGGCTACCCGGAAGGGCACCTCCACGCTGCCCCCGGCGGGCACGGTCACCCGCGCCTCCGCCGGGCCGTCGACGACCACCGCGGAGGCGCAGACCGCGTCGGTGGTGGCGTTGGCGGCGCTGCCGCTTGCCGCCGCGCCGGCTTCCAGCTTGACCGTCGCTTCCCGGTCCACGCTCTCCAGGTTGGTCAGCAGCAGGGAGACCGTGCCCGTATCCCGCCAGCGCAGCTTGCGGGGCAGCACGGCGGTGGCCGTCAGCGGGGCGCTCACCCGCAGGTCCTTTTCCGCCAGGCCGAAGCGCTCCCGATCCACGGCCACCGCCGTACAGCGGTAGGTGGTCAGGGAATCGGGCAGCTTGAAGCGCACCGTCACCGTGCCGTCGGCGCCGGTGACCAGGAAGGGCTCAAAAACTGCGGTGGGCCGGAAATCCTTGCGTTCGTTCGTCTTGGTGCCGTCTTCCGCCCCGCCGCCCTGCAGGTCCGCCAGGGCGTAGGTTACCGGATCGATGAGCAGGGAACGGCTGTCCGCGCCGCGCACGCCCAGGGGAAAGCGGGCGGGATCGTAGAAAAAGTCCACCGGGTCGGGGACACGATAGTCGATCAGGTCGACCACGCCCCGGTCCACGGCCATAAAACTCAATTCCACCCCGGCCAGGGGCGTGCCCGCCGCGGAGGCGCGCAGGCGCACCGCCGCTTCTTCCCCGGGGCCGTAGACTTCGGCCAGGGGTTCCAGGTCCACGTCCAGGCGCAGACCCGCCGTGTCCACCCGCAGCGCGGCCACGCCGAAGATGCCCTTGGGCTTGTCCAGGTCCGGGTCGAAGTAGGAATGCGTCGGCGGGCCGGAGCGGACAGAATGGGAACTGAGGGCCACGTAGACGATGGGCACGTGGCCGGCTTCGATCGGGACCTCGATGGTCCGGGCCGAACCGTCCAGCTCGATGATCTTCTGCGAAAGGATGCCTTCCCGTTCCAGGGTCAAAAGGTACTTGCCCCGGGGCAGCGGCGAGCGGACCATGATCCGGGCGGTCTCGCCGGGAGCGTAGAGCGGCTTGTCGGCGTTCAGGGAAATGGTGTCCACGTCGTCCGAACCCCAGCGGATCCAGCCGGCGCCGCTGACGTAGAAGCCCAGCCGCGTCACCACCGGGCGGTTCCGGCTGTCGACGGTCCGCAGGCGGATTTCCCACTGGCCGCTTTCCCGGGGGGTAAAAATGAAGGTCCCCTCCCCGGCCGCCTTGGCGCCGGAAAGGTTGACGCTCCGGGTTTCCACGATTTCTTCCACCAGCTCCCAGACCAGGTTTACCCGGCCGCCGACGCCGGCCTGCCGGGCGGTCTTCCACTCGGAACGGACGAACTCCACCGTCAGGGGCGCCGTGCGCTCCGCCGGCGCAACCCCTGCCGCACCGGCGGCGTCCGCCGCGTAAGCGGCGTCCACCAGCGCCCAGCTGACCACCGCCTTTTCGCCTGCGGACAAAAACCGCGCCGAGCCTTGGGCGGGGTCGGACCGCAGGGCGGCCGCGTCGGTCCCGGCGGGAACGGCGTCCAGCCGGGCGGCGACGTAGAACGAAGCGGGATGCACCAGCGCCGCCCCGCGGCTGCCCACTTCCTGCCGGGCGGCGTCCTGGGCGGCGACTTCCAGGCGGTAGCGGTAGGGCGCGCCTTCGGTGCCCTCGACCGCCGTAGTCTGTTCGATCGCCGCCCGGCCGTCGCCGCCCAGCTCGCCCTGCCCCTCGCCCAGGTAGGACCGGCCGTCGCCCAGTTCGGGCCCGAAGCGCCAGTTGAGCCAGGGGCCGCCGGGATTGAAGGCTGCGGGCTCCCGGGTCCAGAACCAGGTATACGGCGCCCCGGCCAGCGCGCCCCCCGCCAGGTAGGAGGCGGAGAATTCGGCCCGCAGGGTGTCGCCGGCGGAAAAAAGCCGGTCCTCAAAGGCCAGGCCGGCCTGGAAGCGGAGCCGCTCGAAGTTGGCCACCTGGAAGTATTCCCGCCGGGTGGCGCCGTCCCGGCTGTAGGACAGGGCGTAGGTGCCCGGCGCCAGGTCCGGCGGCAGCGTAAAGGAGCCGAAACTGCCCCCGGTCGCCGTGGTGGCGCCCTCCAGCCGGAGCAGGTCCGGGCTGCGGTAGCCGCCGGTGCCGACGCTGACCGCGTAGGGTCCGCGGTAGGCGGTATAGGTCCCGGTCCGCCAGTCCCGGTCGATGCCCCGGAAGCTCAGCGTCTCGCCGGGTCGGTACAGGCCGCGGTCGGTGAACAGGAAGACCGTCGGCCGCAGGTCTTCGATGGTCAGCGGGCTTTCTTCGGCGGCGACGTCGAAGCGCCACAGGTTGTGGCTGTCGTTGGGGATGAACTCCGCCTCGTCGCCCCCCGCCGCCGCGCCGCCTGAGACGGTCACCCGGAGGCGCAGGCCCGTTCCGAAGGGTCCGCCGGCGCCGGCAGTGGCCCGGGGTGCGGTAAAGCGGGTGCGGAAAAAGCCCGGGGGAAAGTCGAAGACCGCCAGCCCCTGGGCGTCGGTGCGGCCTTCCAGCACCAGACGCCGGCCTTCCAGCAGTTCCACCCGGGCATCCGCCGCGGGCTCGCCGGTGGACAGCCGGGTAGCCCAGGCCAGGAGCCGATTGTAGCCGTAGCGGGTGGTCAGGCCCAGGTCGGTAACCTGGACGGTCAGCCAATCGGTGTCGGTTTCCACCCGGCCTTCTTCCCAGGAGGACCGGGTCTTCGTTTCCCATCCCAGGGCGACGGAGCCTTTGCCGCCGGACCCCAGGAAGGGCAGCAGGTCATCGACCTGAAAGTGGCGCAGGTTTTCCGGAAAGGCGCCCAGGCCCATCGGGGACAGAGCCGCATCGGGGATCCGCTCATAGGGCCCCGCCGCCTTGCGGATGGCCCGGCGGACAGCCAGCGGATTCTGGGCTTCCCAGGCTATTTTGGGCGGAAAAGCCGCTTCCAGCATGCGCGAACCCCGGTTGGGGAGGTCCACGTAGCTGGCCGCCGGCCCGATTTCCACCGTCGTCTCCAGCGCCGCACCGAGCTTCCGGCCCCAGAGGTCCTTGAGTTCCGGCGACACCCGCAGGGTATATTCGGTTTCGTACTTGACCGGCAGCCCGTTGAGCACCAGCGTGGACCCGTAGACGGCTACATTTTCCGCGGCTACGGTCAGACCGGCGACGCGCACCATTTTCTCCACCCCCACGGGGTCCAGGGGATGGGTGAATTCCAGGTAGATGGGATTGGAATCGCCCTCCGGGTCCCGGGGCGCCGCCCAGGAGTAGGTCGTGGCCTCCCGGAAGGCAAAGGGCCGCAACGTATGGAAGGAATGGCGCGCTTCTTCCCGGGTGCCCAGCCGGCCGGGTTCGGAACGCGCGCCCGCCAGAATGACCAGTTCCGCCGCCGCATCCATGGGCAGGGCCTGCTGCAGCGTCAGGTCCACCGCCTGCTCGACGCCTTCGTCCCGGTTCTTCCATTCCTTGGGCCGGGCGGCGGTGAAGGGCCAGGCGCGTCCGTCCGCTTGCACTTCGATCCATTTGACTATTTCGTTCAGCGCCACGGGATACGAAAAAACCAGGCGCAGCCGGCGCGCCTGTTCGGGATGCACGTCCTCGGTGTCCAGTTCTTCCGGCTTTTCGCCGATGCTCCAGGACAAGAGCGACAGCCGCTCGGTCTCAAAGCTGAAGGTCCGTTCGCCGGTCAGCTTCTTGCCCCCCAGAGATCGCAGCTTGTCCGAAACCGTCACCGTGTAGACGCGTTGGGGCAGGCTCTCGGCGTCGCTCTCAAAGGCCAGCAGCCGGGATCCGTACCAGCGGTACACCCCGGACAGGGGCGGTTCGATCTTCAACAGGCCCGTGTCCCGCACCGGGGCGCCGAGCTGGGCCAGGGGCACGACGGGTTGGGAAAAAACCACGTACAGCCCGGGGCGGCGCATTTCCGACGGCAGTTCGCCCCGGGGACCGGAGTCCACCACGGTGAAGGGTTCGTCGCTTTCCTGCAGGGCCGCCACGGCGTTGCCCGCTCCGGCGGCGGCTTCGACCGCCTCCCCGGGGGTAAAGTAGGCGATCCGGTAGCCCTTGAGTGCCGGCAGCGCCGCGGCGCTTGCAGAGCCCGGGCCGGAAAGGGGCGCTTTGCCGCCCGAAGCCGTTCCGTCCCCGGCGCCGCAGGAAAAAAAGAGTCCCATCGCCGCCACCAGTCCCAGAGCCGAAATACTTAGGATCAAACGCATCGGGATACTCCTGCAGGTCAAGATGACGGCCGGGATTGCCTGGTCCATTTCCGGGCGCCAACGTCGGCCATCAGCCCTTGCCGGCGCCCGGGTGGTCTTCTATTCCGGTTTCCGGGCGCCGATGACCACAAAGCCGCCCCGGCCGGAACCGTCTTCGGCGGCCTGAACGGTACGGATCGCGTCCAGCTCCCCGAACACGGTTTGCCTGACCGTGGCGACCGTCAGGCCTGCGGCGGTCAACACCTGGCGGATGTCCGCCACCGAGTAGAAGACCGCGTCCCGGTAAAAGACGTTTTCCGCCTTGAATTCCTCATATTTGGCGCCCAGGGGCGACGCCCGGTCCACAAAGGCCAGCACCAGCGTTCCCCCGGGGCGAAGGATGCGCTTCATCTCCCCCACCGCCTGCTGCGGGCTGTCCACAAAGCAGATGGCCGTCACCATCAGGGCAAAGTCGAAGGACGCGTCGTGGTAGGGCAATTCTTCGGCTACGCCGCGGCAGACGTGGATGCCCCGGCGGCCGGCCAGCGCGGCCATGGCCGCGGAGGGCTCCACGCCGTCGGCGATGCCCAGTTTTTCGGCGAACAGGCCGGTTCCGACGCCGATTTCGATCCCCTTGCCCGACGGCAAGGCGTCCCGGATGGCGGCCAGCTCGGACTCGAATACCCAGCGGTGGTCCACAAACCACTGTTCGTACTGGTCCCGGTGCCGGTCAAAAGGTTCCGTACGTGCCATGCGCTGCCTCCTGATTCCTGCCTTATAGAATAGAAGCCTCCCCCGGTCCGGTCAAGCTCCAGCGGAGCTCATCGATACATTGACTATTTTATATATTGTACTTATTATATAGAAAGAAGACCAAACCTTCCCGTACGGGGAAGGCACTTATACGCGCAAGGAGCCGTCTATGACCCTGGATACCGTTTTAAAGCACCTGGTTACCGAGAAGGAACTCAAGGATCTGATCAATTCCAAAGAAAATGTCATGGTTTGCTGCGGCCGGATGGGCCCCATGTGCCTGCCGGTGTACGACGTGATGGACGAACTGGAAAAAGGCGGCGACTACGCCCACGTGGAATTCCGGGACATGCTGTTCGACAATCCCGAAGCCGCCTATATCCGCAAATTGCCCGAATGCGCTACCTTCCGGGGCATTCCCTTCACCATCTACTTCAAGAACGGCAAGGTAGTCAAAGCCACCTCCAGCATCCAGTCCAAAGACCAGGTACAGACCATCCTCGACGCCCAGTTCAAGAAATAAGGAAGAACGATGCAGGAATACGACGTCATCGTCATCGGCGCAGGCCCCGCGGGGCTGACCGCCGGCATCTATCTGGCCCGGGCCAAACAAAAGGTGCTCATCGTGGACCAGGGCACCGTCGGCGGGCAGGTGGTGCTGACCCACGCGGTGGCCAACTACCCCGGGGTCGGCGAAGTGTCGGGCTACCAGCTGGTGGCCACCATGCGCAAGCAGGCGGAACAGTTCGGCTGCAAAATTCTGTCCAACGCCACGGTTACGGAATTCAAATTCCGGGACAAGGTGAAGCGCCTGACGGCCAAGGGCGAATCCTTCACCGCCAAAGCGGTGGTGCTGGCCGTGGGCGGCGACCCCCGCACCCTGGGACTGGCCAGCGAAACCCGTCTGCGGGGCAAGGGCATCTCCTACTGCGCCACCTGCGACGGCGACTTCTTTACCGATCAGGACATCATCGTCGTCGGCGGCGGCAATTCGGCGCTGGAAGAAGCGGTTTCGCTGACCAAATACGCCCGCACGGTGACCATCGTGCACCAGTTCGACCACTTTCAGGCCTATCCCCACGCGGTGGAAGAAGCCCAGGCCAATCCCAAGATCAGCTTTGTCATGGAACACCTGGTGGAAGAATTTGTCGGTGAAGACACCCTGACCGCGGTGCGGATCAAGAGCAAGAAGGACGGCGCCATCACCGAACTGCCCGCCACGGGAGCCTTCATCTTCATCGGCTACGTGCCCAAGACCGCACCCTTCGCGGACTGCGTGGAATTGACCAAAGCCGGGGAAATCGTCGTGGACGAAGCCATGGCCAGCACGGTGCCCGGCGTTTTTGCCGCCGGGGACGCGCGCAAAAAGCGCTTCCGCCAGATCACCACCGCGGTGAGCGACGGCACCATCGCCGCCCTGAGCGCCATGGAATTCCTTGCGGTCTGGAAAAAAGAGGAATAACCCCGCGACTTCACCCTTCGATCCATGGTATCCTCCCGTCACGGACAGGAGGATGCCATGATTTTGGACGCCATCAAGAACAAGGATACGTATCGTCAAATTTCGCCCCGGCTGGCCCGGGCGCTGGACTATTGCGCCGCCGCGAGCGTCCGGGATTTTGCGGAAAAGACCGTCGAACTGGACGGAAAAAACCTGTACGCCCTGTACCAGGCCTATACGACCGCCGGGCTTGAAGGCCGGGAATCCGAAAGCCACCGCCGCTACATCGACCTGCAGTACATCCTGGAAGGGGAAGAAACCATCCGGGTCACCCCTGCGCCGGACATGCAGACCACCAAGGCTTACGACCCCCAGAAGGACATAGAATTCTATGAACCCCGGAACGGCACCGACCTGCTGCTGCGGGCCGGCGACTTTACCGTCCTTTTTCCCCAGGACGCCCACCTGCCCAAGCTGGCCGCCTCCGCTCCGGCGGCGGTCAAAAAAATCGTGGTCAAAATCAGGATCGACTGAAGGGGAAAGAGACCTTTACAGGCTAATCAGGTATCTGCGTTTCTTCAACATCCAACGCAATTTGCAGTGCTTTTTTGAGTTCCCTGATTTTTACCCAAGGCAAAGTTCCGACATAATCACGCAGCAACTGTTTGGGGATACTGATCAATTCATCACAATGGATAGAGCTGTCGTGTTTTAATCCCACCTCGGGGCCAACCGGAACCTGGGTTGACAATCCGTCATAGGCCGTATAAATCGGTGCGCAGGTAACGGTAGAATATTTTGAATCGATGAGTACCTGTCGGCTGACGACAACAAAGACTCTAAAATCTTCAGGATCGCCCCGTGCGGCACGAAAAACACGGTAGAGTTCCCCCCGTTTCATAAAGGAGCTTGAAACCCAAGCACATCATTTGCTTCATCGTTTAATCTTGAAGCGGATGCATTAATGATATCCAAATCTATTCCATCTCTTGTATCTCTTTTTAATATATCGAGATAAAACCAAATGGCCTTTTCAATGAATTCAGACCGGGATCTTTCGGACGTAACGCCCTGAACCTTTTCCAGTATCTCGGCAGAGAGAGAGATGGAAGTCTTTACTTTCATAGGCATAGCATACCACTAAGGTGGTATGGAGGCAATATCATAGTTGCGTTTCAAGATTCCCGGCAACCACGACCCGGTTCTTGCCCTGGGCCTTGGCGGCGTACAGGGCGCGGTCCACCCGGGCCACCAGGGTTTCCGGGGTATCGCCTTGGCGGTAGCCGTCCAGGCCGCAGCTGATGGTCACCGGCGTCTGGGCCTGGCCCGCCGCGTCCGGAACCCCGGCGCCCCCGGCCACGGCGTCGCGGATCCGTTCCATTACCATCTGGGCTTCATCAACGCTGCTGTGGGTCAGGATGCTGAACTCGTCGCCCCCCCAGCGCACCAGCAGGTCGCTCTTGCGCAGGCAGGACTGGGCGATGTCCGCCACCCGGCGGATCACCGCGTCGCCCTGCAGATGCCCGTAGCGGTCGTTGACTTCCTTGAAGCCGTCGATGTCGAAGAGGGCGACGCTCAAGGGCACCTGCTGGCGCGCCGCCAGGGAAAGGGCCTGCTCGACGCGCCGGTCGAACTCCCGGCGGTTGGCGGCGCCGCTCAGTCCGTCGGTCAGCGCCAGGGCTTCCAGCTTTTTCTGAAAATGGTTGACGGTAAAATAGTTGATCAGGATGACCAGACAGGAAATGAAGAAGCCGAAGAGCAGATTGCGGAACAGGTTGTACCTGATGCCGGCCATCAGCACGTCTTCGCTCTGCTCCACCAGCAGGAACCACTCCAGTTCCGGGATGTACCGCGACTCCAGCAGGACATGTTCCCCGTCACGGATAAACCGGACCGTCTGCGGTTCTTCCCTTTCCGCCAGAATCTGATCGGCGACGCCGGCGATGCCCGACAGGCGACGGATGTTCCGGTCTTCCACCCATTCCGGGTCCGGGTACACCTGGATGGTTCCCTCCGGATCGACCAGATAGATGTTCCGCTCGAACTGGCGCTTGTAGGAAACCAGCAAGGAACCCAGGTGGTCCATGTTCAGCCCGACCCCGGTTACCCCCAATAGGCCATTCCGGTAATCGTTCAGGCGGTGGTTGATGAAGACGGTCAGCGTGTTGGCGGAGACTTCGTCCGTATCCACGTCCAGGTCGTACTCCACCCCGGAAGAACGGAACTGATAGTACCAGACGTCGTGTTCGTCCTGGGGCGAAATTCGCTTGTGGATGCCCTTGTACGCATAGTAAAAGCCCGTTTTTTCGGACACAAAAAAGGTGGTGAAGAACCCGTAGCGGGAACGGATCTCCTCCAGATAGCGGGTGAGCGCGTCCACGTCGGCTTCGCCGGAGATAACCCAGTCCTTCAGAAAGGTGTCGTTGGCCATCAGGGAGGCGATAAAGATGGGCCGCATCAGATCCTTCTGAATTTCCGAGTAGATGTTGTTGCCCGTGGCGGGCAACGTATTCTGGATGATGGTGCGGCGGATCGTATCCCGGGAGACGGTATAGTTGAGGATATTGGTCAACAGGAAGGAAAAAAAGAGCACGATCGTCAACGAGACGATCAGTTTGACTTTCAGCGACCAGTTGACCAGCCTTCCCATGGCTACCGTCGGAAAAACGACGCGACCCCGGCGGGTCAGAACGGCAACCCGTGGGGCAGGTTCAGGCGTTCCTTCACTTCCCGGAAGGCCTTCTTGAGCGGCGCGTTGAAGGGCACGCCCTTGTCCTTGCGGAACAGGGAAACGTCGTATTCCTTTTCCCCCGGGGTATAGATGCGGTCATGGCCGGGAGCCTTCTGCGAAGCCCGGAGGGCCCGGGAAATGTCGCCGGCCTGCTTTCTGAAAAGTTCCAGCTCGACAAAGGCTTCGACCTTGATGGCCATGAAAAAGTGGCCCAGCTCGATGGGGATCTTCGTTCCCTTCTGGTCGACCCCAATCAGGGCCTTCATGAAGTTGGCCTGGGATAAGGCGGAAGACAGCAACTCCACCACCATCGAGTAGCCGTAGCCCTTGTAGCCGCCCAGGTCCTCGCCCAGCCCGCCCAGGGGCGTCAGCGCGGCCTTGTCCTGGGTCAGGTCGACGAGCACCTGGTGGGTATCGTGGCGGTACTTGCCGTCCTGGCCGATCACCCAGCCGTCGGGCAGCTCCTTGCCCAGCCGGTCGTAGAGTTCCAGCTTGCCCCGCTGGGTGACCGAGGTGGCGCAGTCCAGCATGAAGGGAAAAGCTTCATCCGTGGGCATGCCCCAGGTCATCGGGTTGGTGCCCAGCATGGGTTCGACGCCGAAGGTCGGGGCGATGGAAGGCCGGGCGCTGGTGCCGGTCAGGCCGATCATGCCCCGCTCCACGGCCATGTTGGCGTAGTAGAACGCCGCGCCGTAGTGGGTGGAGTTGCGCACCGCCGTCATGCCCAGGCCGAACTCGTCCGCCTTGTCCACCGCCATCTGCATGGCCCTTTTGGCGATATAGTGGCCCATGCCGTTGTGGCCGTCGATCACGGCGGTGGTCGGGGTTTCGCGCAGGACTTCAAAATTCGTCTTTGGATTCTGGGTGCCCGCCCAGATGCGGTCCAGGTAGATGGGCTTGTACCGTCCGACGCCGTGGGAGTCCACCCCCCGCTTGTCCGCCGCCACCAGCACGTCGGCGCAGACCGCCGCCTCTACCTCAGGCACGCCGATGGCTACGAAGCCGTCGCGCATGAACTTTTCGACCTCATCGAATGCCCACCAGGTACTGTCGGTATCGCCCATGTTGTCCTCCGGGATAAAGCTGCCCATGAAAAGTCTTATCCCCCGAACCGGTTTTGTCAACCCGGGGATTTCCCGCTTGATGTTGGCGGCTTCGGAAGCTATATTTGAATCAAAGGAGGATTCATGAGTCAGATTACGATTCGGGATCTTACTCCCCAAGTTGAGGCTCTCGTGCGGCATAGAGCTATGATGGAGGGGGTCAGCGTGAGCAAGGCCATTTCGGAGATGCTGGCCGAGCTTGCCGGGCTCAAGCCTCAGGATAAGCGGTACCGGGATCTTTCCGCCTTATCCGGTACCTGGAGCGCCGCGGAAACGGAAAAGTTCGATCGCACCCAGGAGTATTTTGGGCAGATAGACGAGGAAGTCTGGAAATGACCTATACAATGGACACGAACGCCTATTCGGCTTTCAAAGCGGGTGATGGGGCAGTAAAGCGCCTGCTCGAAGAAGCCGAACAGATCATTGTCCCGGTAGTGGTGATCGGGGAGCTTATGGCCGGTTTTATGCAAGGGAATCGGCTTTCCGCCAATACGGCCGAACTGGATGAGTTCCTGAGGCAAGCCGGAATCGTTGTTCATGAGATTTCCACAGCCGACGCCCATCGCTATGCATCCCTCGTCAAAGCTCTTCGGGTTGCCGGCACACCCGTCCCGGTGAATGACGTATGGATCGCCGCCGTTGCGCTGGCCGAAGGCGCCAGGGTCCTTACCCGGGACGCCCATTTCCAGAAGCTGCCGGGGATCGTGCCGATTTCCTGGTAGCCCATCTCCTTTATCCCGGCTTACGGTTCGGATCCTGAAGACGCGTCCGGGTTGCTAAATGTGACTATTGGCCGTTTATTTCCGGTATAACCGATTCAATCCCCCCGGTCCTTTTTAATCAAAAGATTCAGGAAGTTCCGGTCTTCGCCTTTTTCCCATTCTTCCCGGGCGCGCTGATAATGCTTTTGCACTCTCAGGATGGCCTCCGGGATGGTGGGATCGTCCATGCGCAGGCACACGAACTGCTTCTTGATGCGCATGATGTTGGGTCCGAAGACGCTGGAAACCGCGGTGTTGACCTTTTCCTGCTTTAAGAGGCCCGTGATGCCGCCGGCCTTTTTGGGGTCCGCGTGTTCGGTTTCTTCTTCATCCACCGTATTGACGATGCGCTTGACCAGGGTGGCCGCGGCTTCGTCGATATCGTAGATGTCGAAATACTTGGCGTCCCCGAAGTGCCGGGGCATGAAGGTGGTTCCGTCGTCGGTGGCAAAAGCCGCTCTCATACTCCACATATCGCCGGCCGCCCTTTAGACAAAGGCCTTGAGGGCGCCGCTTTTGTAGGCTTCGTAGGCTTGCTTGACCGTCATGTCGCCGGCGCCGACGAAGATCTTGAGGCTGGTCTTCTGCAGCACCGTCGCGGCGTTGCCGCCGGGTCCGTTGCCGGTGATCAGCACGTCCGGCGCCAGGTCAAAGAGCTTCTGCGCGGTCTGGGGTCCAGCGCCGTGGGCGACGCCTTCCACGTCCCGGTTGTCCACGCTGGAAAGCGCGTCGGCGGCGTCATCGTAGACGACGATGTAGTCGGTACGTCCGAAACGGGCATCGATCTGGGCATCCCAGGCGGTCCCTTTGGCGGTAAATGCAATTTTCATCGGTGTAATTCCTCGTATTCTACCAGCCCGAGCACGTTGCGCCAGGCCGCGGTCAGTGCTGCTTTGAGCACGCCGTTTCCGTATTCGACGATGGTCCGTTCGGCCACCATTGCCCGGGTAAAGTCTTCGTCGTAGGGCAAGGTAGCCAACAACGCGATGTCCTGTTCCTGTAGATAGGCGGTAATCCGCTGGGTCATGTCGGCGTTGATGTCCGCCTTGTTGATGATGCACCCCGTAGGAATGTTGAACTTGCGGACCAGTTCGTAGACCCGCTTGAGGTCGTGGATGCCCGAAACCGTCGGTTCGGTCACCAGCACCACAAAATCCGCCCCGGAAAGGGAAGAAACCACCGGACAGCCGATACCCGGCGATCCGTCCACCAGTACGTAGCGTTTGCCTTCGGCTTCCGCCCGGAGCTTGGCCTGCTTCTTGACGTGGGCCACCAGCTTGCCCGAATTTTCCGAGCCGATGCCCAGTTTGGCGTGGACCATGGTGAAGCCCGGCCGGGTACGGGAAACGTACCAGACGCCCGCCTTTTCCGGGTGGTTGGTGATCGCCTGCGTCGGGCAAACCCGGGCGCAGTAGCCGCAGCCTTCGCAATTCAGGGGATTGACCGTGTACGTACCGTCCCGGACGTCGATGGCCTTGAAGCGGCAGACCTGGGCGCATTTGCCGCAGGCGATGCAGGCGTCGGGATCGATGCGGGCGGTCTCGCCGGAGTAGAAATCCTCGCCCTGCTGCAGGTCGGGTTTTAAGAGCAGGTGCATGTCCGCGGCGTCCACGTCGCAGTCCGCGGCGATCAGATCCGCCGCGCCGAGCACGCCGAAGGAGGCGGTGATGGACGTCTTGCCCGTGCCGCCCTTGCCGGAAATGACGACGATCTCTTTCATGCGCGCTTCCTTTTCGGCAGGGCGCGGAGGTGGGCGGCGATCTTTTCCAGTTCGCGCTTGAATTCCGGCAGGACCGGATAGATCCGTTCCCCCCGGGAATACAGTTCCGCCGCCCGGCGGTCGTTGGGTATTTTGGCCAGCACGGGGATTTTTTCGGCGGCGCAGTAGTCGGCTACGGCGTCGTTGCCGATGCCGTGCCGGTTGATCACCACGCCGATGTCCTTGCCCAGTTCCCGCATCGTCTCCACCGCCAGCTTGAGGTCGTTGAGGCCGAAGGGCGTCGGTTCGGTCACCAGGATGACGAAGTCCGCGTCCTTGGACGCCTCGATGACCGGACAGGAGGTACCCGGCGGCGCGTCGTAGATCCGGTACGGATGGTCGCGGAAATTCTCTTTAATGTATTCCTTGGTCTGGGCGATGAGCGGAACCGCCTGTTCCTGCCCGATGTCCAGACGGCTTTCGACAAAGGTCATTTTGCCGAGCTCGCTGCGGGTGGAGGTACCCATGCGCAGGGGCACCATGGGCAGGGCGCCCACGGGACACAGCTCGGAGCAGGCGTAGCAACCGTGGCAGAGTTCGGGAAAGATCATGATTTCTTTGCCCAGCTTGATCACAGCGTGAAAATTGCACACCTGGGTGCAGAGGCCGCAGAGGGTGCAGGCGTCGCTTTTCCACTCGGGAATCATCTTGAACTTGACTTCCCGGGCGGTTTCGGCGCCCTTGATGAAGAGTCCCGAATTGGGCTCTTCCACGTCCAGATCCACCAGTACGACGGGCTCATTTTCGGCCAGCAGGGCGGCAAGGTTGGTGGATACGGTGGTCTTGCCCGTGCCGCCCTTGCCGCTGGCGATGACGATATCCGCCATCAGCTCTGTTTCCGGTCGTTGTATAGTTCTTCCCGCACCATGGTCTTGCCGCAGTTCGGGCATTTCAGGTCCGTGCAGGTTACGCCGGCCTGGTGGGGGACGCGCGTCTTGCAGGCGACGCAGAGACAGTAGCCGCTGGGTCCGTACGCCCCGCCGCCCCGGCCCTGGCCGCGTCCACCGCCGCCCATGCCGCGGCCGCCGCCTCTTCCCGTGCCCGGACCGCCGCCGCCGGCGGGGCCCGTACCGTCTCCTCTGGGCATACTGCTACTTCCTTGCGTCTATGGCCTGCGGGTCAACCCGCCGCCGGAACTTCCCGCGGGAAGTTCAATGGTCGCATTCGTTCTCACCGATGCGCAGGGTGTCCGTCAGGTACTGGCGGACCAGCTCCTCGGGAGCCAACGCCGGCGCGCCGGCAAGAACCTCGATACCGAAAGACCGGAACAATTCCTGGGCGCGATCCCCCATGCCGCCGGCGATGATCAGCCCCACCTTCTGGTCCGCCAGCCACTTGGGCAGCAGGCCGGGCTCGTGGGGGGGCGGCACCAGTTCTTCCTGGGAAAGAATCTTTTCTTCCGCCGTGTTCGCGGTCAGCACCGCAAAAGTCCGACAGTGCCCAAAATGGGCGGTCAGCCGACCGTCAGCCAGGGGAATCGCGATCTTCAGAATATTCATGGGTTGCTCCAGTTGCCAATAGGATGCCTATTTATCCTCGGTTTTCTGAACGTCCGTCAAGCGTTTGCGGATCGCCTTGAGCTCTTCTTCCAGGTATTCGGCTTGCCGCTCCAGGTTCCACTGCTCCATCTCCGGGGTGGGTTGGGCCACCGCCGGGGGCGCGTAGGGATACGCCGGTACGCCGGGGGCATAGCCCCGGCCCCAGCCCCGACCCCGACCGAAGCCGCCGCCGAAACCACCAAAACCACCGCCGAAACCCGCGCCGCGGCCCAAGCCGCGACCGCCGTAGGGATTCATGTATCCCGGACTTCCGCTTCCGGAGCAATAGCCCGCTCCCCGGCCCGTCATCGATCCCCTTCCGTTGGGACCAGTCCTGTCACCTCTGGGCATGATTACCTCCTTGCGTCCGCCATGGCCCGCCGGGGCCGCGGCCGTGCCGACGCCGTCGGCCGCCGCACCCGCATCCGGGCATGGAAAACGCGTCATTGTCCAATCGCCTTCCCATCCAGGCTTGAATCACCGTTTCCAGATCGCCGGCAACAAAGGGCAGCACGCGGATGCCCTGTTCCTGGGCCCGCGTTTCAACCTGCCGGGTAATCGCCCCGCAGATCAGCTCCCGTACGCCCTCTTGCCGCAGCAGCCGCAGCTTGGCGTCCGGATCGGCCTGATCCAGGTCCATTTCGTGCCGCTGGATTACCTGGGCGCCCCGGAGCTCCAGAATCAACGCGGTGCCGGCGGAATCGAATACCGGGGCGACGCGCTGGTTCCAGACGGTTATTGCCAACTTCATACCCTTTTTATAGCATAAAGTGTGCCAATCATATAAAACGAGGCGAATATTAGAAATTTGGCCGTCAAAACGGCCTTTTAAGACGATTCCACGCTGCACGAGCCGAAGGAATTAAATAACTGTCGCGGTATAATGTAGCACGCATAGAAATATTGCAACATAAATGCGACAATATGTTGCATCTATTTTGCGACATAGTGCTATTCTTTCCGATGGCCCTTGTCGTCAAAGCGGCAGGTATGCGGACCGCCGTAGCCGTTGCGCTTCGACGTAGGCTATAGTAGCGATATATCCAACCCCTGACAGGAGAACTCCGGGATGTTGCAAGAAATCGGCTATTTTTTCATTGCGGGAATCAGCGCCCTTGGTTGGCAGCAGGCCGTCATGTACCTGGTGGGCGCCGTGCTGATCTGGCTGGCGGCGGCCAAAGACTACGAGCCCATGCTGCTGCTGCCCATCGGCTTCGGGGCCATCCTGGTCAACCTGCCCCTGGAAGTGGTCTGGGAACACGACGGCGTCGCGGGGGCGCTCAAAATTCTTTTTGAAGCCGGCATCCTGACCGAAATATTTCCCCTGCTGATCTTCATCGGCGTCGGCGCCATGATCGATTTCAGCCCCCTCTTCCAGCGCCCCTGGCTGATGCTGTTCGGCGCCGCCGCCCACCTGGGCATCTTCATCACCATTTCCATCGCCGTGCTGCTGGGCTTCGACCTCAAGGAAGCGGCCTGCATCGGCGTCATCGGCGCCGCCGACGGTCCGACCACCATCTACATCACCACCAAGTTCGCCAAGCACCTGCTGGGTCCGATCATGGTGGTGGCCTACTCCTACATGTCCCTGGTGCCCATCATCCAGCCGCCGGTCATCCTGGCGCTGACCACCAAAAAGGAACGCCTGATCCACATGACCGCCGTGGACCGGCGGATTCCCAAAATCGTCACCGTTTCTTTTCCGGTCATCGTCACCCTGGTGGCCAGCCTGCTGGTGCCGATCGCGGCGCCGCTGATCGGCTTTCTGATGTTCGGCAACCTGGTGCGCGAGTCCGGCGTGCTGGCCAAGCTGTCCAGCACCGCCCAGAACGAACTTTCCAACCTGGTGACCCTGCTGTTGGGCATCACCGTGGGCGCGTCCATGCGGGCGGACAGTTTTCTGACCTTCGATACCCTGCTGATCATGGCGTTGGGCCTGCTGGCCTTCATCATCAACACCGCCGGGGGCGTGCTTTTTGCCAAGTTCATCAACCTTTTCCTGGTCAGGAAGATCAACCCCATGATCGGCGCCTGCGGTATTTCCGCCTTCCCGATGGCCAGCCGGGTCATCCAGAAAATGGCCCTCAAGGATGATCCGGGCAACATCATCCTGATGCACGCGGTCAGCGCCAACGTTTCCGGCCAAATAGGGTCGGTGGTGGCCGGAGGCCTGGTCCTGGCGCTGGTGCCCGTTCTGCTGAACGGCTAAAATTTTTATAGGAGCACGCGTATGGATACGATCGCTTTTAACCAAAGTCTGGTGCTGGCCGGCGTCGGCATGGCCGTCCTGTTCGTTTTTATGGGCCTGATGATCCTGATCATCCACTATTTCCAGATCATCGCGGGCAAATTCTCCGGCAAGTAGGAACCGCGCGCACGCCGCCGGCGCTGCGACCGCCGCCGGCGCGGCCGGACCCGCCCGCTAGTCCGTAGCCAGGTGGTATTTTTCCATTTTCCGGTACAGCGTAGCCCGATGGATGCCCAACAGGGCCGCCGCCCGGGACCGGTTCCAGCCGGTCTGTTCCAGGGCTTCCCGGATCAGGCGCTCTTCCGCGACGGCCCGGGAGGCGCGGAATTCATCCTGGGCACTGGTCTCCCGGGCACCCGCCGCCGAGGCGCCCTCGGGCGGCAGGCCCGGGGAGGCAACCCCGGCGGACCGCAGCTCCGGGGGCAGGTAGGATGCGTCGATCCGCGGCCGGGCGCAGAGCACCACTGCCCGTTCCACCACGTTTTCCAGCTCCCGGATATTCCCCGGCCAGGCGTAGGCGTACAGGGCGGCGTAGAAATCCTCGGTAAAACCCTGGATGGACTTGCCCATGCGCAGCTTGTAGGTCCGCAAGAAGTGCTCCGCCAGGTCCGGCAGGTCTTCCATGCGCCGCCTGAGGGGCGGCAGGGACAGGGTGATCACGTTGATGCGGTAGAACAGGTCCCGCCGAAAAGCGCCCTTCTCCACCAGTTCCCGCAGCGGCTGGTTGGTGGCGCAGACGATGCGCGCCGCCGTGCGCTCGGAAACCGTGGCTCCCAAGGGCTCGTAGACCCCTTCCTGCAAAACCCGCAGCAGCTTGACCTGCATGGCCGGCGAAATATCGCCGATTTCATCCAGAAACAGGGTGCCCTTGTCGGCCTGCTTGAAGCGGCCCGGCTTGTCCTTGTCCGCGCCGGTAAAGGCGCCCTTCTTGTAGCCGAACAGCTCGGATTCCAGCAGCGTGTCCGGCAGGGCGCCGCAGTTGACCGCCACGAAGGGACCCGCCGCGTGGGCGCTGCGGGCGTGGATGGCCCGGGCGGTGACTTCCTTGCCCGTGCCCGTTTCGCCTTCGATCAGCACCGTAGCCGCGCTGGCGGCCACCGTCGGCAGCAGGTCGACGACGGAACGCATCGCCGGGCTGCGGCTGGAATAGTCGCCCTCCACCGGACTGAGCCCCAGGTGCTGCTTCAGTTCTTCAATTTCCCGCAGGTCCCGGAAGGTCTCCGCGCCGCCGATGACCCGGCCGTCGGCGTCGACCAGCAGCGCCGTGGACACGCTGATCGGGATGCGCTCGCCCCCGGGGCTGATGCAGTACCCAGCGGCGTTGATGATCGGCTTGCCCGACCGCATCGTGCTGCGCAGCGGGCACTCGCGCTCGCACATGTTGGACTTGAACACCTCGTGGCAGAGCTTGCCCACCGCTTCGGCCCGGGGAATGCCGGTGATGGCTTCCGCCGCCCGGTTGAAGGACGTCACCCGCCACTGGGCGTCCACGGTGAAGACGCCGTCGGAAATGCTCTCCAGGATAATCTCCGTCATGTCCGTAGTGTACCCCTTGCCCAGTTTTCCGTCAGCGGCAGGAGCCGGGAGCTACCATTCGAACCGGCTCCCGGTGGCCAGCGGGCGGTAGCAGTCCAGGCCCGCCGCCATGGCGGCAACGCCCAGCGGACCGGTGCAGTGGCCCAGGGCGGCCAAGCGGCAGCGCGTCTGCGCCAGGTAGGAAACCGATTCGTCCAGCCGGACCTGGTCCGCCTCGACCAGGTGGGATCCGCCCACGACGGCCAGCAGGGTTTTGCCGAAGGCTTGCTGCACCGCGTCCAGCATGTTCATCATCCCCGGATGGGCACAGCCCAGCAGCACCGCCACGCCCTCGGGCAGGTCGAGGGCCAGGCAGACCTCGTCCCGAAAGTCATCCGGCACGCGGCCTTCCGGCCGATCCACCACAAAACGGGGATTCGGCCGTTCCCGGTCGTGCCGGCGGGGAAAGCCCTGCACCGCGTACACCCCGGGCAGCAGTTCCCGGACGCTGGTTGTATCCCCGGCGGCGCCGACGACCCGGTGCTCGACGCCCCGCTCCCGCAGGTAGTCCCGGTCAAAGTCGACGCCGTTGCAGCGCGGCGCCGGCGCTTCGTCCGACCACTTGCGGTCCAAAAATCCCGGTCCGGTGTAGAGGGGTCCACGATAGCCGACCCCGTCCAACAGGCGACGCAGGCCGCCGGAATGGTCGTAGTGGCCGTGGCTGACCACCAGGGCTTCCGCCCGCCCGACGTCCACGCCCAACAAGCGGGCGTTGTCCACAAAGGCGCCGCTTTTTCCCGTGTCAAAAAGCAGCGCCCTTCCCTCGCTTTCGATAAAAAAGGACAAGCCGTGTTCCGCGGTTGTGCCCGCCGGTCCCGGGCTGTTTTCCATTAGAGTCGTAACGCGCAGCATGATCCTCACCTTACGGCCCTGCCGCGGCCGTGTCAACCGCGACGTTCCCGAGGTCCGGTTTCATCATTATCTCATCTCATTCCGGTCAGCGGCGCTGGCAGGCCGGGACTTCTTGGATTACACTTGAGGCACGCATAATAAAGGAAGTGGCGAATGAAAACGAAACCGATTTTTCCCCGGGTTTTGTTGCTCATCGGAGCCGGCGTGGTCGGCGGCCTGGTTCCCTTCTCCCTGGAGGCGCAAACCGCGTCCCCGCCTACGGACCTGGTCATCCTGCTGGACGTATCCGGCAGCATGCGCTCCAGCGGCATCCTGCCGGAGGTCAAAAGGTACCTGGAACAAGACGTCGCGGGCACCCTGCTCAAGCCCGGCGACCGCTGCACGCTGATCCTGTTCGGCACGACCACCCGGGCCCTGCCCACCCGGACCCTAAGCGCCGAAGCGGACCGGGAGGCGCTCTGCCGGAATCTGGCGGAGCTTCAGGCCGATGACGACTATACCGATCTGGGGGCCGCCCTGGAAGGGCTGGAAGCGGCCATCGCCGCGCGGCGGGACGGCTCCTACAAACCGATGGCCCTGTTCATCACCGACGGCAAGAACGCCCCGCCCCCGTCCAGCCCCTACGCGGGCAAAGACCTGTCGGTGGACGCGCATTTTAAGGAAATCGGCCGCAAGATCAGCATGAAGGGCTGGCAGCTCTACGTCGTCGAGCTGGGCTCGAAAACCGACGCCCCCGCAGTGGCCGCCGCAGTGCCCGGCTCCACCCTGGTGGCGCCCGCCGAAGCGCTGTCCCCGCAGCCGCTGGCGGCCTACGCTGCGGAGGTGGAGGCGGCGACTCAGGACCGGGCCGCCGCCGCGGGGCAGAACAGCGGCGTCGCCCCTGCCCCGGCGGGCTCTCCGAGGGGATTGGTTTTCTACCTGATCGGCGCCGGCGCCGCGGCAGCCGCAGCAGTGGTCGCGGTCGTCCTGCTCGGGCGGCGTAAAAAGAAGCAGGAAGAAGAACCGGCGCCGCAAGCGCCGAAATAGGACTTCCCCGGCAAACGGAAAACCGACGGGACGGTGCGCGCATTTTTATTGCCGCCGCCGCTCCCGTTCAGTATCTTTGAATCAACAACCCTACACACTGGCTTTCAAGGAGTCTCTCCCCATGGCACAGCATCAATTTCAGACCGAGGTCAGCCGCCTGCTGCACCTGATCATCCATTCCCTCTATTCCAACCGGGAAATCTTTCTGCGGGAACTCGTTTCCAACAGTTCCGACGCCCTGGACAAGCTCAAATACCTCTGCGTCGCCGACGATGCCTACAAAGCCATCAGCTTTGATCCCCGGATCGACCTTGCCTTCGACAAGGAAGCCAGGACGCTGACCATCGCCGACACGGGCATCGGCATGAACGAAGCCGACCTGATCGAATCCCTGGGAACCATCGCCCGCTCCGGCACCCGGGCCTTTCTGGAAAAGCTGGCGGAGGACGCCAAAAAAGATTCCAACCTGATCGGCCAGTTCGGCGTGGGCTTCTACTCCGCCTTCATGGTGGCCGACAAGATCGTGGTCACCTCCCGCAAGGCCGGGGAAGAAGCCGCCTGGCAGTGGACCAGCGACGGCAAGGAAGGCTACGAGCTGGAGCCGGGCAGCCGGGACGGCCACGGTACCACGGTGGTGCTGCACCTGACCGAAGAAGGCCTGGAATACGCCAACCGCTGGTCCATCGAAGACATCATCAAGCGCTATTCCAACCACGTCGCCTTCCCCATCTTCCTGACCTACGAAGACAAGGAATACGACGACAAGGGCAAGGAAAAAGGCTCCACCACCAAGACGGAGCGCATCAACTCGGGCACCGCCATCTGGCGCCGGCCCAAGGGCGAACTGAAGGAAGAAGACTACGTCGAATTCTACAAGCAGATCGCCCACGACAGCGACGAGCCGCTCTTCTACGTGCACACCAAGGCCGAAGGCACCCAGGAATACGCCACCCTCTTCTACGTCCCCAAGAAGGCGCCCTTCGACCTGTACAACGTGGACTACAAGGCGGGGGTCAAGCTCTACGTCAAGCGGGTGTTCATCACCGACGACGACAAGGAACTGATGCCCACCTGGCTGCGCTTTGTGCGGGGCGTCATCGATTCGGAAGACCTGCCGCTCAACGTCAGCCGGGAGATCCTGCAGCAGAACCGCATCCTGACCAACATCAAAAACGGTTCGGTAAAGAAGCTGCTCGGCGAATTCAAGGCCCTGGCGGACAACAACAAGGAAAAATGGGACGTCTTCGTGTCCCAGTTCAACCGGCCGCTCAAGGAAGGCCTGTACCAGGACTTCGCCAACCGGGAAGCCCTGCTGGAGCTGGTCCGCTTCAAGAGCACCGCCGTGGAAGGCTGGACCAGCCTGGCGGACTACGCCTCCCGCATGAAGTCGGACCAGAAGGCGGTCTACTACATCACCGGCGGCGACGAGCGGACCCTGAAGGCTTCGCCCCTGCTGGAAGCCTACAAGGAAAAGGGCATCGAAGTCCTGGTCATGGACGACGAGATCGACGACATCGTCATCCCCTCGGTGGGCAAGTTCAGGGAATGGGACCTGAAGGCGGTCAACCGGTCCGGCGCCGACGAAGAGTTGGGCGAAAAGCAGGACAAGGACGCGGCCAAGGAACTGCAGCCGGTCATCGAAAAGATCAAGAAAGCCCTGGGCGAACGCGTCAAGGACGTCAAGCTGTCCCGGCGCCTGCACGACTCGCCTTCCTGCATCGTGGCCGACGAGAACGACCCGTCCATCCAGTTTGCCCAGATGATGCGGGCCATGGGCCAGACCGAACTGCCCGACGTCAAGCCCATCCTGGAAGTGAACGGCGACCACGCCATCCTGGCGGCGCTCAAGGGCGTCGAGGACGAAGCGCGCATCGCCGACGTGGCCGGGGTGCTGCTGGACCAGGCCCTGCTGGTGGAAGGCATCAAGCTCAAGGACCCGGCGGACTTCGTCAAGCGCCTGAACCGCCTGCTGGCCTGAAGCCGCCGCGGCTTCGGCCTTCCCGAAGCGCCCGCTTCGTGGTAGCCTGCGTGGTCGGGCTCCGCCCGTACCGCGCTCCGGGAGGTTCGCTTGAAAAAACAGAAAACCGTCGTTTTCCGGTGCAGCTCCTGCGGCCACGAAGAAGCCAAGTGGCTGGGGCGCTGCCCCGAATGCGGCGAATGGAACACGCTGACCGAAGCGGCGGTTTCCGCCACCTCCCGGCCGGCCCGGGGCGACGACCGCTCAGGCGGCCCGCCCCAGTCCATCCCCCTGAACGCCGTCGACCCCCAGGAAGGCACGCGCATCGCCAGCGGCATCGGCGAACTGGACCGGGTGCTGGGCGGCGGCATCATGAAGCGCTCCACCATCCTGGTGGGCGGCGAACCGGGCATCGGCAAGTCCACGCTGCTGCTGCAGGCCGCCGCCGCGGCCCAGACCAAGGGCCGCATCCTCTACGTCTCGGGGGAAGAATCCGCCGGCCAGGTACGCATGCGCGCCGACCGGCTGGGCATCCGGGGCGACCGGATCGAGATCTTCTGTTCCGGCCGGCTGGAAGAAATCGACAGCATCCTGCGCACCATCAAGCCGGTCATCGTGATCATCGATTCCGTACAGACCCTGCACAGCCCGGAGCTGGGCCTGGTTCCGGGCACGGTCAACCAGATGAAGTACTGCGCCCACGAACTGATCGCCTGGGTCAAGGAGCACGACGCCGCGCTGTTCCTGGTAGCCCACGTGACCAAGGACGGCATCATCTCGGGTCCCAAGACGCTGGAGCACATGGTGGACACGGTGCTCTATTTTGAGCAGAACGACGCGGACAGCCGCTTTCTGCGGGCCGCCAAGAACCGCTTCGGGTCGGTGGACGAGATCGGCATCTTCATCATGGGCGAAGCGGGCCTGACCGCGGTGGACGATCCTTCTTCCCTCTTTCTGGTCCGCCGGGAGGGGGAGCTGCCCGCGGGCATCGCCACCGCGGCGGTGCTGGAGGGCTCGCGCACGCTGCTGGTGGAAATCCAGGCCCTGGTCGTGCCCGCCAAGGGCGCCATGAGCCGGGTCTTTTCGGACCGCATCGACGCGGCCCGGGTTTCCCGGGTGGCGGCCACGCTGGAAAAACACCTCAAGCTGCGCTTGTCCGACCACGACCTGTACGTCAACGTCGCCGGCGGCATCCGCATCGCCGAAGTCGGCGTCGAGCTGGCGCTGGCCGCGGCCCTGCACTCCGCCCGCACCGGCCTGCCCCTGCCCGTCCGCACGGCCATCGCCGGCGAGCTGTCCCTGGCCGGCGAGGTGCGCCCCATCCGTCGCCTCAGCGGCCGCATCCGGGCCGCGCAAGCCCTCGCTTTTGACCGGTTTGTCGGGCCGCCGTCGGACGCGCGGGAAAAACCCGCCCCCGGGACGCCCGGGCAGGCGCCGGCCGCCGGCTGGACCGCCGTCCGGGACCTGGCCGCGGGCATCAAAGCCCTTTTTTCCTGAATTGAGGCTGTCCCGTAACTCAGGGAGTTACGGGACAGCTACCTTAATATCGTATTTTCGCAGGATTTTGGCGGTTTTACCTGGTTCTAGCAAAGCAAACCGTTTAAATCCGCCAAAATCCGAGAAAATACTGAGGCTGTCTGATAACTGACCGAGTTATCAGACAGCCTCAATTGACGACCGCGGCACCCCAGCCGCACCAAGGAGCGCCAGCATGGCCAAGAAACTCTACGTCGGCAACCTTTCGTACCGCGTCGACGCCGACCAGCTGCGCCAACTCTTTGCCGCCTTCGGCGCCGTCGTCTCCGCCCTGGTCGTCACGGACGGCGAAACCGGCGCTTCCAAAGGCTTCGGCTTTGTCGAGATGGGCACCGACCAGGACGCGGCAACCGCCATCCGGGGCATCAACGGCCGGGAGTTCGAGGGCCGGCAGCTGCGGGTCAACGACGCGCTGGCAAAACCGCGCATCGACAAGAATGCGGGCCGCTAAAAGGTTGGGGTAAAGGTCGGCGGGCAAAAAAAAAGCCGGGTTTAGCCGGCTTTTGGAACGCCCTGCCTGTTGCCGACCGGAGAGTCGGGGCCGCCAGGGGCTCATGTTTCAAAAAATGATCATGGACACTTTCGGGACCGGTCCGCGTACTCGGCGCGGCCGGTCAAGCTACTTCCGGCGGAGTATCCATTCCAGATCCCTCCTAAAACAACGCGGTGTACTTACCGCAGGCTTGCCCTTCCAGCTCCGCCATCCGGCGGATTGAAATTCCGTTCTGTCTAGAATTTAATGCATATTTAAAAAAAAACAAGCAATCCATGAAAAATATTTTGGATTACAGCGCACCCCGGGCCATCAAATCGCCCATCAGGCGGGTCAGCGTGTCCAGGTCCATCGTCTGTGCCCCCAGGCTGACCGCTTCCCGGATGCCCGCCCAGGTATCCGCGTCCAGGGGCATGCTTACCGCTTCGTACTCGTCCAGGATAAAGGCGGCGATATAGCCCAGGGCGGCAAAATCCGGTATCGGCCCCGCGCCCAGGCGGTCGCTCCAGAGGGCAAACAGATCCTCCGCCACCTCCCGGCCGACCACCGGGTCCACCAGGCGCGCAAAGGAACGATAAAGATGGTCCTCCGCGGGCCCGACGCTGCCCGAAGCCATATTCCGCCCCAGGGCTTCCAATTCCGATAAAAAATGATCCGCCGGTCGCATGCAGGCAGGGTACCACGCCGGGGACGCGGAAAGCAAGATTGGGGGGCAATTGCCCGAATTGAGGCTGTCTGATAACTGACCGAGTTATCAGACAGCCTCAATGAGACTGGGTGGAGTTGGAGAGTCCTCACGGTCCCCAATGGTCTCCGCCGCCCAAACAACCAACGTTCACTCTTCTTCCTTCCCCATCGATGACCGAATCACCTTCGCGTATCCAGCGCTCTTCGTGTCATCGGGGTGCGGTTCGAGGCCGGTTACCCTGCGCGCCGTATCGCAAGGCGAACGGGCGCTGAAATATGACTATGGACTCCCCTCGACCGGAAACGAACGTCGAGGGCTGACCCTAGAAGTCCTCCTATTCCGAGCTCTGTCCCCAATGGAGATTCAATCACCTGAGAGCCAGGTCCGAAGGAACTCCAGGTAATGTACCGCCTCCAGCTTGGCTCCCATGGAAACCGTCTCGCCTTGGTACACGAGGATGCCCCGGGTGTTCATGCGCATGGCACCGTCCAACGCCGACTGTTCGGCAATGATCCTTTTGAGCCCCGCAAACAGTTGGCTTTTAGGCGTCGCGCCTCGTTTGACTTCGATGAAATCAAGGCGGCCCCGTGCGTGGTCTTCATGGATGAAGTCCACTTCCAGCCCGCCGCCGGAGCGGTACCAGTACAGGTGCCCCTGGCTGCCCGTGTGGGCGATGGCCTTGCTCATTTCGGAGGCGATGTAGTTTTCAAAAACCGGACCGGCCAGAGGGCCTTTTTCAAGTTGGTCCACGCTCATCACGCCGGCCAGGCTGTTCACGAGGCCGGTATCCCAGAAATAAAGCTTGGGTCGCTTGATGATGCGTTTGCCATAATTCTGATGATACGACGGGAGCAGGAATATGATGTACCCGGCTTCCAGGACCGAGATCCATGCCTGGATCGTTTTCTCGGACACGCCGAGTTCCCGGGCGTAGACGCTCATGTTCAGTTCCTGCGCGCAACGGCCCGCCAGAAGCTGGATGAAACGCAGGAAATCACGCTCGTTGCCGATGTTCCGTACCGACCGGACATCCCGCATCAGGTAGGTATCCAGATACGCGGGGAACCAATCACGTCCGAGCCCGTCGACGCCAAGGACTATTTCCGGATAGTTGCCGTACAGCATGGCATCCAGAGGCGAACCGATGCTTTCCCGTTCCGTCCACTCGAAGGGCAACAGCCTGACCGGAGCTATCCTGCCGGCAAGGGACTCGCTCATCCCGCGGGTCAGCCCGAACTGGCTGGAGCCGGTCAGGATGAACCTTCCGGGAGTCCCGTCGTCGTCGATCTCCATTTTGAGGTACTCGAAGACAGCCGGAACTTTCTGGGCCTCGTCTATCACGGCCCCGTTCCGCATGCGCGCCATGAAAGCCCGGGGATCGTCCTGGAAATCCCCGCGCAGGGTCGGGTCATCGAAACTGACCCAGAGTCTTCCTTCTGAAAATGATGTTCTGAGCATCGTGGATTTTCCGGATTGGCGCGGCCCGGTGATGGCGATGGCAGGAAACCTGGAGAGAAGCCCTGAAATTCTGGCTTCAAGTCTTCGTGGTATATACATATATCCATAATACCTTGCATTATTGGATTGTCAATACGAATTTGCAAGGCGCAGCGTTTAGCGAGGTTATGCAAGATTAGCACGATGGAAGAAGATGGACAGAATGAAAGGAACCCGGGCAGGCGCATTTTCCGGTGCTCCTTCATCATGCTTCTTCTGTACCCCAAAAAATTATCCATACCGGCGCGTCCGGCTCCGCTGGACCAGCGCGGGGCGCGACGTACGTCTTGGGCGGCATGGATGCCGCCAGCGCCAGCCCGGTCAAACGTACTGATGGACGCACTAGTCGGAAGCCAAGACTATTGAACCGGTAGTCGGGAGTGTTGTAGGTACGAATGGCCGAACGCACGCTCGACGCGACGTAGATCCAACTCCCAGCGCGTTCGGTGCTTTGGTAACCACCTGGTGGGTCTTGCTTCCTGAATTGAGGCTGTCTGATAACTCGGTTAGTTATCAGACAGCCTCAGTATTTTC
>DYPP01000205.1 GCA_020719845.1 Treponema denticola
ACCGCCGGCGCGGATCTCCTCCGGCAGGGCGTCCCGGTCCAGGACGTCCCCCTGGACCGCGCAGGCGGCGCTGGTCAGGGCGTTGCGCAGCTCCCGGATATTCCCCGGCCAGGGATAGGATTCCAGCAGGGACAGGGCATCGGTGGTCAGGGTGCGGCGCTCGGCGTACTGGTCGTTCCATTCCGCCAGAAAGCGCTGGACCAGGGGACGGATCTCTTCGGGCCGTTCCCGCAGGGGCGGAATGCGGATGATCGTGGCTTTGAGGCGCTCGTAGAGGTCCCGCCGGAAAGTACCGGCTTCCACCATGGTAAACAGGTTGCGGTGGGTCGCGGCGATCAGCCTGACGTCCACCGGCTGGGCCTTGTCGGAGCCGACGGGGGTTACTTGCTGGTCCTCGATGGCCTTGAGCAGCTTGGCCTGCAGGTCCAGGGGCAGGTCGCCGATCTCGTCCAGAAAGAGCGTGCCTCCCGAAGCGGCGCGGAACCGGCCCGACCGGTTGCGGTCCGCCCCGGTAAAGGCGCCGCGTTCGTGCCCGAAGAGCTCGCTTTCCGCCATCCCGCCGGGGATGGCCGCGCAGTTGAGCTCCACAAAGGGCTCCTCCCGGCGGCGTCCGTACCCGTGGATCTTCCGCGCCACCAGGGTCTTGCCCGTCCCGGTCTCGCCCAACAGCAGGACCGGGTGGTCGTAGCGCGCTACCCGCCGGGCCGTTTCCAGCGCCGCGGCAAAGGACGCGGAACGCACCACAAGCCCGTCCTGGTCTAGATCCGGCTCCGGCTCCCTAGCTTCTGCGAGCTCGAACAGGATGGTCGCGGACGCGCCGGGCCGCGTCTCGTCGCCCGGCACCATGCGGGGAAGCCCGTCCAGCCGCACCGGCCGAACCTTGTACGCTCCGCCGGCAAAGCGGGCGGGGATGCCCTGGACCAGCTCCGCCGGGAACAGCCCCGAACGGGCGGCCATGAGCAGGCAGGTCTTCATCTGGGGCGTGCCGGAATCCAAAAGGAAGGTCCAGCTCCGGTCCGGCGCCTGTCCCGCGACAACCGCGAGCAGCCGCTTGAGGCCCCGCCAAATTTCGGAGTAGTCGATGACGTCCCGGACGGGGAGCTCCCGGGGCAGGATGCGGACCGCCGGCCCCTCCTCCCGGCATTCCCGCTCCAGGTCCCGCGCCCGCTCCAGGGCGTCCGCGCCGACACAGAGCAGCCAGGCTTCGCCGAAGGGCTTGCCCGTGCGCCCGGCTTCCCGCAGCAGGGCCAGCACCGGGCCGGGTTCATCGCTATTGTCCGGATAGGGATCCTGCATGCCTACGAAGGCCACCAGCGCCGTTGTTTTGTCCATGCTGAACATACTAGCCTCCCGCCGCCGTCCGGGCAAGCGCGTTGTGCGTGGTCTTCATGCGTATCTTTCATCAACTTCCATGCCAAGCCCTCAAAAGCCACCGGATGCCGCCGGGAATCCCCTACCCCGAACCTTTGGTTACGGAGGCTTACAACTAAAGTTATCCTGCGGAAGGTCGAAGGAGCAGGCTCGAT
>DYPP01000206.1 GCA_020719845.1 Treponema denticola
TGCAGGCGTATAACCGGGAACTGGGCACTTTGAACGCACGACTGCGGACCATGCGGACCGCGGCGGACTATCAGAACGCGTCCAAACGGGCGCCCATCGAGGCGGCGTTCCAGAAGATCCATGAACTGATCGCCCAGATGCCGCCGGACAGCGCCAACCTGGTCAAGATGCGGGATACCCTGGCGGAGCTGGAAGGGGTCTACCGGGAAAACCTGAATCGTTCCGGCGTGGCCGCCGGCGCGGGCGGGGCCGGGGCTGGTCCCGCGGCAAGTCCGCCGGCGGGTGCCGCCAAGCCGGGCGCTGCCGCCAAGCCGGCCGCCGGCGCGACGGCCAAGGCGCCCGCCGCCGCCGCCCCGGCGCTGGACCCGGCGGACAAGCAGCGGCTGACCCAGTTCCGCAACACCTTCATCCGCAGCTCCTGGCTGTTCGACGGCATCGACACGATCAAGCTGCAGGATCCGAAGTACAAGGCCGAGCTGGAAGCGGCGCTGAAAACGTTGCAGGAGTTGCTGAACCCCATCCGGAGCAAAACCTTTGACCGGGGCGTGGCCAAGGCGGACGAGGATCTGGGCCTGGTGGAGCGGACCTACGCCGGGGCCCTGGGACAGAGCAGTACCCAGGCCGCCGCGGCGGGCGACGTCGACAAGGAACTGGAAACGGTCCAGCGCAAATTCGACCAGGCAAGCTTTGACCCGCGCCTGGGCGGCGAGGCGGGCGTTCCCGATGATCCGACCGAGGTCAGCGCCTGGGCGGCGCGGCTCAAGAACCAGTACGACATGATTCCGCAGATCATCGAATTCATGGACCGGGCGCAGTCCAACTCGGTCAAGGCCCAGTCGCCGGATTTCCGCGCCTACGCCCACTGGTTCCGCAACTCGGTCAAACGGGGCATCGAAGAGGCGGTCGGGAACGAGGTAGGTGTCTGGAATCGGGAGGTACGCGAGGGTGTGCTGCCGCTGGAGCAGGGTGAATCCGGACTGCGGAAAATGGCGACGGACCAGGACGCGGTCAAATGGTATCTCAAGGATTACACCCTGGGAAAAAGCCAGCTGGCCAACCTGATGGCCTACGAGGAAGCCTGGTACGGCTCCGTCCAAAAAGGAACCCTGGAGTACGCCCGCAGATACGAGAAAATGGGCGAATTCCTTTCCCAGGCGCTGACCGACAGCATCAAGAATCAGGCCATGCCCGCCCCGGCGGCGGTGAATCCGGAACTGATCAAGCTGGCGCAGAAAATGCTGGCAGGCCTCAATCCGGAATACCACGTCCTGGGTCCGGTCAAGGCCATGCGCGTCGTCGGCGACCTGATCCAGGAAGAGGAGTGGCGCTTTGAGGACAACGCCTGGCGGCCGAACCGCTGGGAAATCTTCGGCGTCGCCTTCGCCGAGCAGTTCAAGGGCCGCTGGTACATCACCTACGCGTCCTTCAAGAAGAACCTGGCCTTCTACGGCGGCCACTCCCGGGGCATCGGCCAGTGGTACACCCTGAACGT
>DYPP01000207.1 GCA_020719845.1 Treponema denticola
TGTAAGGAATTGCTTAAGTCCGGTCTAAAAACAACCGGTTTTTAGACCGGACTCAATGTTGACTCTGTAGAAATATTGGATATAATGAATAAAAGGGTGGTATCGTGGCTAAAAACGATCGCAAGGTTAAAATTTTCTCCGCTCTGGAAGTAGCCAACATCTGCGGCGTGGTCAACCAGACGGCTATAAACTGGATACGCAATGGATACCTCAAGGCTTTTACGACCCCCGGCGGCCAGTATCGGGTCTACGCCGAGGATTTGACGATTTTTCTGGACGTCCGGGGAATGCGCGTGCCCGACAGCCTGGCGGACCTGCTGAAGGACGAGGTGGGCTGGAATTCGATCCTGGTGGTGGACGACGACAGGGACCTGAACGACCTGCTCAAGCGCTGGATTGAGAAAAAACTGCCCGACTATCGGGTGCTGCAGGCCTTCGACGGGTTTGAGGCGGGCAAGACGCTGGCCGGGTTCCGGCCGGGCTTCGTGTTCCTGGACATCGACCTGCCCGGCATAGACGGGCACAAGCTGTGCCGCAAGATCAAAGAGGACCCTTCGTTCGGCAAGCCCTTCATCATCGCCATAACCGGCCTGGACATTCCCGAAGAGCGCACGGCCATCCTGGAAGACGGCGCGGACGCCTTCTACGCCAAGCCCCTGGACTTCGACCAGATCATCAGCGCGATTCAGGACTTGGCGGCCAAGCTGACCGTGGAATCAAATGCCTGAAGTCTTGCCCAGCATCCTGGTGGTGGACGACGAAGACGGAATACGGCTAACGCTGCGGGATTACCTGCGGATCAAGGGGCATGAAGTGTTCGTGGCCTCCGACGGCGTCGGCGCCATCAAGATCCTGCTGGATCAGGCCATCGACGTCGTCATCACCGACTACCGGATGGACATTTTCGGCGGCGACTACTGGATCCGTTTTCTGGACCGTTTTTGCGGGGATAAGCGCGTCATCATCAGTTCCGGCTTTGTGCAGCCGGAGTTCAAGATTCCCTTTGAAGTGATCCAGAAACCCTTTGATTACGCGGATATCCTGCGGCTGATCCAGACGCCCCGGAAATGAACGCCGCCTTCCTGGTCCGGGTACGCGGCCGCGTGCAGGGCGTCGGCTTCCGGTTTGCGGCCCGGGAGGAAGCCCGGCGGCTGGGCCTGGCGGGCTGGGTGCGGAACGCCGACGACGGCTCGGTGGAAGCGTACGCCGAAGGCGCCCCGGAGCGGCTGGAGGCCTTCTACGCCTGGCTGCGGCGCGGTCCGCCGGGGAGCGCCGTGGAAAGGACCGACCGGCAGGAACTTGTACCCGTCGGAACGGCCAAATCTTTTACCATCGAGTTTTAGGAAAACCGCGTATAATTGACAGCCGGCGCATTTTCCGGTAGAGTAAGGGTACCCGGAAACGGGTACGTACATGCGGCCGTTGTATAACGGTATTACCCGAGCTTCCCAAGCTCGTGACGCGGGTTCGACTCCCGTCGGCCGCTT
>DYPP01000208.1 GCA_020719845.1 Treponema denticola
CGCGTTCGGGGGCAGATCCAGCGCGGGAGTCGCGGTCAGGCTGGGCATCGGCGCGGGAGTCGCGGTCAGGCTGGGCATCGGCGCGAGAGTCGCAGTCGGGCTGGGCGCGGGCAGGGTCGCACATCCAACCAGGAGCAGGGAAAGGAGCAGGGTGGGAATCCGCATGTTATTTGAAGAGGATCGGGTTTTCTGTCAGTTGCCCGGCCTGCGCCGCCTGCCAGTTGAAACTGCCGTCTGCGGCGGGGATGACCGAGGTCATTTGCGTGACGCCGTTCGGCACAGAATAACTGCCCTTTCCCCAAACAACGTATTTGACCGCGCCCGCCTGCGTGGTGATTTTGTAAGCGTTCAAGCCGCGCGCGTCGGAAGAAAGCAACTCCACCTGCGCGTATGGCACGAGTTCGCTGGTGAGGAGTTTGAAGGCGTAATACGAAGGCTGGGGCGAGTTGTTTTGGGTTTTCAAACCATAAGCCGCCCAACTGCCGCCGGTGTCGCTGTTGGCGATGTAGGTGTGCCAAACGACGTGCGAGTCGCCGTGTCCCCAAGCCTGCACGATGCGGCGGAAGACATCCGCGGCTTGCGTCTCGGCGCTGTTGGGATAGTCGGTGCGGATGGTCAGCCCGGCGTAGGAGGAGGAGCCTGTCTCCGTGTTCCAGACCGGCTTGCCGCCAATGCCCAATTTGACCAGCGCTTCGGTCAGGCGCGGGCGATGCAGGGTGAAATATTCCCAGCCGCTGTAATCGTGATAGTTGAAGATGTCGAACCAATCCGCGCCGGCGGTTTCCAGCACGCCGGGCAGCCAGGTATCCACCGCGTAGCCTGAGACGCCGGGGAGTCCTGGCATGACGATGACCGCGTCGGGGTCATACTGGCGGATGAGGGCGGCAGCCTGTTTGAGGAAGACGCCCTGTTCCTGCGGGCTGTAGCCATCCAGCGGATGCGCGGCGGGCAGCGCTTCCATGCCGTGTCCGCCGGCGTTGGATTCTGGCGAGTTGGGGTCGGCGGCGCGCCAGAAAGCCATCTCGTTGCCAATCTCCCAGTATTTGACGTAGGGCGCGTAACGCTGGACGACGGTCTTGAGATAATCTTCGGCTTCGACGCCCATCGTCTTTTGGAACTGCGCCGGGTCGCTCGCCCAGGGCGGGGTGGGCGAGGCGTACTGCATTCGGAACAAGCCGACAATCGGCTCGAACTCCGCGTTGGGGATGACGGCATCCGCTTGGGCGAAGTTCCACTGGTTGTCTTGTGATTCAACGACATCCCAGTACAAGTCCGCTTTGACGAACTGGCGGTAGGAATGTACGCCGAGGTCTTTGAAATCTGCAAAGATGGCAGCGGGTTGAAGGTAGGGTGTGGTCATGTCCAGCACGCCGATTTGATCCGACCAGTAGAAGCGGATGAAATTCAGCCCGATCTGCGGGTTGGCGGGGCGATTCAGCGGCTGGGAGTCTGACTGGGGAACGGATTCCACTGTCGGC
>DYPP01000018.1:0-28950 GCA_020719845.1 Treponema denticola
AAAGTTATCCCAGCCCATGGCGCAAATAGTCAACCGCATTTATCTGGATACCCCAACAACTAAAACCAACCGTTCCGTCTTCGCCTTCTTTGTATTCTTGATAATCGCTTCCATGTATTTCAATCACGTTTTCAGTGGAACTTCCCCATGCGCATCCAAACGCTCCCCAGGAAACGGGCATTTCCTCTCCGTCGGTCACGGAATTGAGCGATTGCGTGAAAGCCGTGAACCCAACTAGCAACACCAGGACCGCGATCATAAATCGTTTCATGCTTCCCCCTCCACAAAAGTTGATTTCCTTTCTATTGACATTGTACTCTTTTTAGAGTACATTAGCTCATGTTCAGGGTTGTGGTGAAGAAGTCGGCGGAGAGGGGCTTTGCAAAGATGCCGAAGCCAGAGCAAGTCGCGTTTGCCAAGCTGATCTAGGAACTCGGCGAACTCGGACCCGTCCGGAGCAATTGGCCGAATTACTCGAAGCTCGGAAACATCACTCACCACTGTCACCTGTCGCGGAAATGGGTTGCCTGCTGGCGCCATGAAGGCGGCACGATCAAAATAGAGGTGTACTATGCTGGTAGTCGAGAAAGCGCGCCATATTGAGGTCGAGATCAAGGGCAAGGGCGCCGATTCCGTTATCGCCGCTCTCCGCCGTGAGTTCCCGCGCCTCAAGGTCACCGACGATGACGAACTCGTCGATGTCTTCGAAACCGACTGGTACAAGAAAATTGAAGCACGTTCTACGCCTGGCACGACGCTCCACGCGTATCGGTACCGCGACGGCTTCACCCAGGCGCAACTCGCCAAGCTCCTCGGCGTATCCCGGCAGATCGTCTGCGACATGGAGAAAGATCGCCGCCCCATCTCGGGCAAGACCGCCCGACTGCTCACCGATATCTTCCATACCCGGATGGAAGTCTGGTTTTGCGCTGCCCCGTAACTTTGCCGGTCAGCTTTTCCATGAGGTCGTCGATAGACATCGGCCCCGTGAGATTGTGCGCGGCCAAGCAATCTGCGGCCGCTTCGAGCGTCTTCTCGCGATAGATCGCCATGTCACTCATTCTTCCCCCTCGACCAAAGGATAGAACAGCCCGTCGATTACCTCAAGGACTCCCTTCATGTCCGTCACGTTAAAGTGAGTATACCCCTTTTGAACGCGCGCAACACGGGGGCCATCCTCACTCCACCCAAGGTATTCGCGGACAAAGAGCGGATTGCACCCTGCCTGGAGGAGTATCGTATTGAGAGAATGCCGGAGGCTGTGCGGTGTCCGCTTATGCCCGTCGATATCGAGCGCCGGGAGCTTCGACTTCAGCATGGGACCTTCGAAGTTCTTCTTCCACCAGGTCGCCCCTCGGCGCGTGCCCTTCTTCTTCTCGTTCTCCTCCTCGCAAAAGAGAAGGTTCTTGGCGGCTGTCATCTTTCTTGTCGGCTTGTACAGCTCCAGGAGTTTCTTTGCGGATTCTGACGCTGGTATCGCGCGAGGCTTGTCCCACTTCGGCTCTCCTGGTTCTGCGGTATCCTTCCAGGCATTCACGATATCGAGAGTGAAGTCAGGAAGAAAACACCCCCAAGGGAAAGCAAGAACCTCGCCGCAACGCATCCCTGTCATGGAGTCGAAGAGGAAGCAGGCTCGGGCCTCGGCGTTCGTCCAGTTCTCCTTCTTGAAAAGGACAAGGAGCTCTTCGCGCGTGAACACCCCGCGCGGGTTCTCTTCGGGATCGAGGCGGACGATGCCCGAGCACGGGTTGTAGAGGTGGTCGCGATTCAGGCACGCTTCCCTGAAAATGACCTTCACCCCGGCCATGATTTTGTTGATGGTCTCCGCAGCGAGATGCTTGCCTGCAGCCTCGATCCTGGGCCCCTGTTTCGCAACGGTCTTCTTCTCGAGACGAGCCCTATAATCCGTGATGTCGCGGACGGTGATATCGCTCATCACCTTGTTCGCGATGGGGTCGGTGAACAGGTGGTTTTCAAGATAGGCGCGCATGATCCGCGCGCTCTTCTTCGTGATCCGACGTCCAATCCGCTGAATATGAGGACAGCTCTCGTAGACGTAGAACGGGTCCGCGTAGACGCGAAGCGTCATGCGGCCCTCAGCCTTTTGCTCCGCCTCTTTCAGGGCCTGCATGACCACGGTCATGGCTTCGCCTTTCAGCTTCGTCCCCGTCGTTTTATAGTCTTTCCAGCCCGCGATTTTGTACACGTAGTAGCCTGTGTCCGATCGTATTCTGAGCGACCACGGCAATGTATTTCTTCCTATAAGCCATTATGGGGATATAAAAACGCCATCGTCCGGCCATAAAATGCCGATAGAATGCCGGTAGCCTTAAAGACAAGGAAGCCCTCCGATTTGGAGGGCTTCCTATCTTCTTCTATAGTAACGTTTTATCATATTGAGCCACGATGGATTCGCCTTCCCCTCGCCGACTTCCTGTCGGCTCGCTCCAGGCCGCCTGCGGAGCCTCCGGCGCATCCCTGCGCCGGTCCCTCGCACGGCTCGGGCGCGGCTCCTCCGGTTCGAATCCATCGTGGAGTATGTTTGGGTATAAAAAAAAGACCCCCGTTTGTGGGGATCTTTTTGTTGAGCCACGATGGATTCGCCTTCCCCTCGCCGACTTCCTGTCGGCTCGCTCCAGGCCGCCTGCGGAGCCTCCGGCGCATCCCTGCGCCGGTCCCTCGCACGGCTCGGGCGCGGCTCCTCCGGTTCGAATCCATCGTGGAGTATGTTTGGGTATAAAAAAAAGACCCCCGTTTGTGGGGATCTTTTTGTTGAGCCACGATGGATTCGAACCATCGACCCACGCCTTAAAAGGGCGTTGCTCTACCTACTGAGCTAGTGGCCCGACCGGGCACTACCTTAGCGGAATACGGCCTGAAGGTCAATACCTGAACAAGAGGCCCAGGTCCAGGGCATAGGTGGACCGCATCCCCGGCTCCAGGCCGAGCTCGATGCCCCGCATGGCAAAGTCGAGCTGCATGAAGGTAAAGTCGATGCCGAAGCCCAGGGACGGGAGGGCGTCGGCGATTCCCGCCCTGAGGCTCAGGGCGTCCAGCACGACGACTTCCATACCCAGTCCGATGTTCAGGATGGGGTTGCGGGGGATCAGGGCGAACAGATCCAGAATATCCCGATAGTCGAGCAGCAGGGTGGTCCGGGAGAAATAGCGCTCCAGCACGGCAAAACGCGGATAGTAGGCCAGGCCGACGCTCAAGCCCGGCTCCACGGTGGCGTAGGAGCCGGAACCGATTGCCTCGGCGCCGGAAAAGAAGTCCAGGGCCGAAGCGTAGGTGCTGACCAGGGCCGGCGAATAGGCGTCCCGGAACAGCAGGGCCGCCGCGAAGGTCTTGGCCGATTCGTAGCGCACGCCCAGATCCACGCCCACGCCGGCGGCGCTGGTAAAGGGTTGGCCGCCCAGGGGGTCCTCAAACAGGTCGGTGACGGTAAAGATGGAAGCGTCCAGAACCAGGCTGCCCCGGATAAAGCCCTTGCCCAGGAAACCGGCGTCCACGATGTGGCCGCCCCGCTGGGCGATCCGGAAGGCGTAGCCCCCGGTGATCAGCAGTTCTTCTTCCGCCGTGGTCTGGATGGTGGTGCCCGTGACGCCGGCGTCGGCGACGCTGCGGTTGAAGAACCCGAAGCCCAGCCCCCGGCCGACCCAGCCGAAGGACAGGGGTCCGCCGATATCCAGCCCGGACGCAAAGCCGCCGGGTCCGACGATGCCGGAAATGTCCAGGGTGCCCGACGACCCCAGGTATTCGATCATGGTGTCGGCGATGTCGAACACCGGACCGTAGACGCTGACCGTAAGTTCGGCGGCGCTCAATTCTTCCTTGACCCCCGCAAAGCCCGCAGGATTGGTGAACAGGCTGGTAAAATCGTCGGTCAGGGCGGCGTGGGTGCCCCCCAGGGCGTTGAGCCGGGTGGAGGGCATGATGAAGGGATCGATGTTCTCCGCCGCGACGGGGGCCAGCGCCCCGACCAGAAACAGCAAAGCGGCTGCGCAGCCGCAGTGAATGTTGCGCCCCACCGGAAGCCTCCTTTTGTAATCCTTGACTTAAGGTGTTGTCAGATTGAGGGAAGCCAGAATGTCCGCCAGCGGACCCGTGCCGCCCTCGGCGGCATACGCGGCGGCTGCGGCTTCGGCCAGTTCAACCGCCAAAGTACCCGGCACAGGGGTATAGGAATCGATGTAAGTGCCCACATCTGCAGCAGCCTGGGCTTCCGCGGCCAGCAAGACCACCGCCGCCATGGCCAAGTCTTCGGCGGAAGCTTCGGCCACAAAGGCCGCGAAGGCCGCGGGCTCGGTGGTCGGATCGGGCAGGATGGCCAGCAACGCCGCGCTGGTGTCCGCCAGCTGGTCCAGCCCGCCGATGGCGTCAGAGACTGTATTGATGATCACAGCGTCATCCCCGCCGGAAAGGGTATCGAGCACGGATCCGGCGTTCTCCAGGATCGCCGGACCCACGCCGCTGGCCGAGGAAGCCGCGACCAGCGCCGCGGCCTGCAGTTCGGCCTGTACCGCCGCGCTGGCGCCGACCAGGGCGTCTTCAATGCCTTCCAATACTGCCAGCGCCATTTCCGGATCCGAGGCGGAAAGGGCCAGCAATTCGTCGATATTGTCCGTGGTGATGTCCGGCACCAGGGCCGACGAGTCCCGGGCCGCCCAGGAAGCCAGGGAGGTGGAAAAGAACTGCCGGCACGAAAGCGGCAACAGGGCCAGCAGGACGATCAGGGGCAGAACACTGCTTCCCCAGGTACGTTTTTTCATTCTAGTTCCTCCCCTTTCCCAAGTATGGCCCTTAATGGCCCTCCCGTCCAGTGTTCAGAACCGGATGGCAAAATCCATGGTCAAGCCGCTGGAAGGGTTGTCCCCGGCGTAGCGCCCCATTTCCCGGGTAAAGGCGGCTACGTTGAAGTCCAGAAAGAAGAATTTGATGCCCGCCCCGGCGCTCAGGTAGCCCTGGTTCAGGCCCGCCCGCAGCTTGAGCAGCCGCAGCACCCTGGTTTCCATACCCACGTGCAGCAGGGCCCAGGGCGATTCGTTGTCCCGGATGACCCCCAGGGGATCGGCCAGCTCCAGGTGCACCGTGGGGTCGAACCAGAAGGATCCCGGCCCCAGGTCGAAGTGATAGGCCGCGCCGAGCATGATGTTCATGGGCACGTAGTAGGTGTCCTCGGCCTGGTCGCCGCCGGAGGGCAAGCCGGAACTCTCCATCGACGCTACCCAGTCGCCCAGGCCGTAGGCGCTCATGGCGTAGCGGGTGCCGAACAGGTCGCGGATGGTCAGGGCCAGGGTCAGATCCGGCCCGAAGCGGGCAGTCAGCCCCGTGTCCAGCGCCAGGGCGGCGCCCTGGTACATGGTGGAACCGTTCAGGGCGTCGGTCTCGGAGGCGCCGCTTTCCTGGGCGTCCACGTAATCCAGGATCGTCTGTGCCGACAGGGGCGTATAGAAGCGGATCGTCGGCCGCAGGTCGGCGCCGACGCTCAGGGTCAGGAATTTCGACTTGACCGGCGTCAGGGCCAGGCCGCCGATCAGGGCGAACTCCGAACTCAGGTAGCCCTGCACGCCGCCGGGAAAGGGCGAACCCGCCAAAAAGAAGTCGGTGCTGTGGATGAACCCCAGCCCCAGGCCCTTGCCCACGTAGCCGATGCCCACCGACTCGCCGGCGCCCACGCCGCCGGCGGAAGCGTATTCCAGGTAGTCCGCCACGCCGCCGGGGTCGTCGAAGGTCGTCGTCGGCCCCTGATAGTCGTCCGGCGCCGTCCAGGCGCCGGCGGAAATCAGCAGGTCCCGGGGGTTGCCGTAGGTCCAGGGATTCAGGGACGTCACCGTCAGGCTGCCCTTTTCGGAGGCAAAGCCCGCAGGATTGGTGAACAGGGCTTCGTAGCCCGAGGCGACGGCGACGAAGGAACCGCCCTGGGCCAGCACCACCGGACTGCGGGGCGCAAAGGCGGCCATGACCACGTCCTCGGCAAAGGCCGGCGCGGCAACAAGGGAGCAAGCCAGCAGGATGAAAAAAATCGGTCGCTTCATGGTCTGCCTCCCCTACCCGTTGATCATGTCGATCAGGCTGTTGACGCCGGTGGCGGCGAAAAGGGCTTCCCGGCTGTCCGTTACGTGCGCCGGGTCGCCGACGACCGATTCGAATCTAGTTTCCAGACTAGCTGCGCTTCCAAAGAGGGTAATAATATCGCTATCATCCGGATCATTGTTCGGGTCCCCGTCCAGGGACGGCGCGATCAGCTGAGCGTAGAGCGCCGCGGCTTTTTCATCTGCGGTAGCGCTTGGTGGTTGAACGGCGCCCAGCACTTCCTTGAACACCAGGGCCACCACCGCGGACTGGCCGTCGGCCAGGTCCAGTTCCGTGCTGCCCCCGGCGACCAGAGCGGCGCCGAGGGCGTCGTAGGCGTCGGCTACCTTGAGCAGGTCCCGGGCCAGGGCGACAAAGTCGGCCTCCGAGGTGGTGCCGACGTCGCCCAGCAGGGCGACGATCAGGTCGTCGGCGGTAATGTCGTCCCCGGTATCGGTCAAAGCCACGACCGCGCCCACCACGTTGTTGACCACCGCGCCCGCGTCGGTGACGGCCAGGACAAACTCCGCGGCCAGGGCGGCGGCGGCGGCCTGGGTGTCGTCGTCGTAGGCGCCGGTGTAGATATCCCGCAGGTTGTCGTAGATTTCTTCCGCCGCGCCCGAGTCGTCCTGGATCGCCTCGACAAAGGTGGCGCCGAAGCCGCCCGCCTCGCCTCCCTGGCTTTCTTCCAGCAGGTCGATCAGGTGGGTGCCGGTGGCGCTGCGCAATTCGCCCACGTCCGGACCGTCCAGGGACGCAAAGAGGTTCTTGCCGCTGTAGATCAGGTCGCAGGACCCCAGCAGGGTCGTCAACAGAAGCGCCGGCAACAAACGGATAAGCCTTGATTTCATGACCGCGTCCTCCCGGATCGGCAATAACGGTATAGTAGAGTATAGCACAAAGGGACCATATTACCAGTGCTGGTCTTATATAATCTCCAAATACTCCGCAATTACATCATGCCCGTCGAACTCACGGTCCGCTGTCGGGACTTCCGTGGCCTCCGGCCCGGCGGCCACGTCCACGATCCGGCAGCGGATGGCCGTCCCCGGATGCAGGATCAGCCCCGCCGGGGGCGGCAAGAGGCTGATTTTGAGGTAATTTTCCGACACCGCAGCCACGCGGTGCCCGCTCCGGCGCCGGGAGTCGGATTCCACCACCGCCTGCAGGTCTCGGCCGACCCAGCGCCGCAGGTAGGCTTGCCGTCCTTGCCGGGCCAAGTCGATCAGGCGGTCCACCCGGAGCGCCGCGTCCCGCTCGCTGACTTTATGGTCCAGGGCGGCCGCCTCGGTGCCCGGCCGGGGCGAATAGGGAAAAGCGTGGATCCAGGCCAGGCCGATCCGGCGGCAGAGGTCGTAGGTGCGTTCAAAATCGGCTTCGCTTTCTCCCGGAAACCCGGCGATGATGTCGCCGGCCAGAAAGGGGTCGTCCTTGGCGGAACGCAGCAGCGCCGCCGCCCGCTCCACCCGCTCGGCGTTGTAGCGCCGTCGCATGCGGGCCAGCACGGCGTCGCTGCCGGACTGCACGGACAGGTGAAAGTGCGGCCGGATGCGCGGATGCGCCACGACCCGGGCAAATTCGGCGTCCACACCTTCCGGCTCGGTGCTGGAAATGCGCAGGGCGATGCGTTCCGTACCGTCCAGCAGGTAAGCCAGCAGGGCCGTAAAGTCCCGGTCCCCGTCCCGGTACTGGTTCAGGTTGACCCCGGTCAGCACCGCCTCGGCGTAGCCGTGGCGCTCCAGTTCCCGCAGCCGGGCCAGCACGGACGGGGCGTCCAGGCTGACGCTGGGACCCCGGGCCAGGCGTACCCGGCAGAAGGCGCAGCGGTTGTCGCAGCCGTCCTGGATTTTAAGCGACGCCCGGCTGTGGAACGAGAAGTCGTGGACATCGAAGCGGAAGCGGTCCCGGTCGCCTTCTTCCCCCTGCGCCCAGCGGGCCAGAACTTCCGGCAGGTCCGCGGAGCCGCAGGCGGAATCGGCCAGGAACGCCGGCAGGTCCAGCAGCGACGCCTTGCGGTCCAGGGAAACGACGATGATGCGCCGGTCATCGACCAAAGAAGCCAGATCGCTGCCGTCCAGCTGGGCGTAGCAGCCGGTGGCCACCAGGCAGGCGTTGGGGTTTTCCCGCAGCGACTTGCGGATCAAGCGCCGGGCTTTCTGCTCCGCCTTGGAGGTTACCGTACACGTATTGACGATGTACAAATCCGCCGGATCGCCTGAGGGAACGACGCGGAAGGCCTGGGTCCGGAAAGCTTCGGCGATGGATTCGGTTTCAAGCTGGTTGAGCTTGCAGCCGAAAGTCTGAAAGGCGACGGTGAACAGGGACACTAGCGGATTCCCAGCGCCCGCCGGGTGCGCTCCAGCCCCCGGCGGGCGTCGGCCAGCCCCGGGTCCAGGGCCAGCGCCCGCTCGTAGGCGCCGATCGCTTCCCGCAGGTCTCCGGCGCTTTCCCGGGCGTAGGCCAGCCGGGTCCACCAGAGGCTGTTGCCGTCCACGTAGCGCACCGCCGTGGACAGGGCGATGTCGGCGTGCCGGAATTTGCCGAGGCGGATATAGATCTCGGCCATCAGATAATAGACCGAATCGATCCGCCCCCCTTCGGGAGCCAGGTTGACGTATTCTTCCAGATATTCAAGCGCCGTGGCGTTGCGTCCCAGCTGATACTCGGATTCGCCGAGTATCTGCACCAGCCGCGGGTCGTAGCGGCTCTGTTCCCGGCCGTCCAGCGCGGAGCGCCGGGCTTCCTGGTGGCGGCCCAGTTTGAGCAGGCTCCACCCCAGCACGACGTAGGACTCAAGGCTGGCCGGATCGGCGGCCAGTTCCTGCCGGCAGATGGCGACGGCGCCTTCGTAGTTCCCCGCGCGGTATTCCCGCAGGGCGTCGGGTCTTTCCTGGGCGGACAGCGCGACGGCCACCCCCAGGGCAAGTACCCGTAAAAATGAATTTCGGTTCCGCATAGCCTCTTATTCCGCGTTCTTCCGTTTGGTCATGGTGCAGAAACCGTTGAAGACGCAGCCTGTTTCCATGAACACTTCCGGGGCGGATACGTCGCCCACCAGTTTGCCCTGGGCGGTTATTTCCACCTTGTTCTCGGCGACCACGTTGCCCTGCACGGTGCCCCGGATGATGACCTGCGGCGCCTGGATGTTGGCTTCGACAAAGGCTCCTTCGTCCACCACCAACAGATCCCGGGCGATGATTTCCCCGGAAACGCGCCCCCGGACCAGGAACGGTTTTTCAAAACTCAGGGTACCGGAAAAATCGATATCCGGCGACAAAATGGTGTCAAAATCGTCTTCATCCAGCGTTTCGTTTCTTACATCCGTCATGGGTCCACCTCCGGGTCATTTTCAAATCCGCGCCCGGTTTCCGAGAGCGCCGCGATCACGGCCCGCCGCATCTCCCGGGCGTAGGGATTATAGCGCTGCATATCCTCGAACAGTTCCAGCGAATCCCGGACGCACTGTCTGGCCACCCCGTGCAGCTTCCGGTACCAACGGGTAGCGATGGCCGTGTCCGGAAGGCCGATGGCGTACAGCGACCGGCCCACAAAGTGGGTCAGGGCCTGGGACCAGGCGGCCTCCCGGTCGTGCCGGTCGCAGTCCATGCGCACCGGCGTCAGCGCGAAGGCGGTAAAGGTTTCTTCCCAGAACCGTTCGCGCTCCGCGTCCAGCCGCAGCGGGTCCAGCATGATCGCCAGTCCGTCCAGTCCGTCCCTGGCCGATTCGGGACCGAACATGGGATGGGTGGCCAGCAACGGCGTGCCCGGGGGCAGCAGTTCGCGCATCCAGCGGGCGGGCAGCACTTTTACCGAACAGGTATCCGCCACCATGGTCTCCGGACCCAGCAGGGGCGCGATTTTCCGCAACACCTCCGGCACGGCCCGGATGGCAACGCAGAGAAACAGCGCCGGACAGCGGCACACTTCTTCCAGGGTGCCCTTGCTGACCCCTTCAGGCGGCTTGCGGTCCAGGTCCACGTCGTAGGCCACGACCGAAAAGCGCCGGGCCAAGAGGGAACTCCAAAAAGATCCGAAGCGGCCCAGGCCGAACACTCCCACCGTCATGAGCCCGAGTATACCCGAAGGCAGAGTCCCGCAACAAGTATTGGGAACCGTTTAAAAAGTGCGGCACGCTTGAACGTTGCGGGTCAAGCGAGTATGCTTGCAACAGCTTATCCACATCATTTTACCGAGGAGACCTCTATGGATTTTGTCAAAGACATGCGCGCCAAAGCGGTATCGTTGCGCAAACGCCTGGTATTGCCCGAAGGGACCGAAGCGCGCACGGTCAAGGCCGCGCGGATCATCCTGGACGAAAAACTGGCCGTGCAGGTCAGCCTGATCGGCAAGGAAGCGGCGGTCAGGGAGGTGGCCGAAAAGGAAGGCGTATCCCTTGCCGGAATCATGGTGACCGATCCCGCCGTTTCGCCTTCCCTTGAAAAATACGCCCAGGCCTACTTTGAAATGCGCCAGCACAAGGGCATGACCCCGGAGCAGGCCCGGATCGACATCTGCGGTCCCCTGCGCTGGGGCGCCATGATGGTGCACCTGTCCGACGCGGACGCCATGGTGGCCGGCGCCGAAAGCACCACCGCCGACGTCCTCCGGGCGGGCCTGGCCATCATCGGCACCATCCCGGGCTCCAAGACGGCTTCTTCCTGCTTTGTCATGCAGACCAAGGACAAGGAATGGGGCGTCGACGGGGCCATGATTTTTTCCGACTGCGCGGTGGTGCCCGATCCGACGCCGGAACAGCTGGCGGAGATCGCCCTTTCCGCAGCCCAGTCCTGCCGGGAATTCCTGGAAGCCGAACCCGCCGTGGCCTTACTGTCCTTTTCCACCAAGGGTTCCGGCGGCGACCATCCGGACGTGGTCAAGGTCCGGACCGCCCTGGACCTGATCAAGGCCAAGGCACCGACCCTGCTGGTGGACGGCGAACTGCAGGTCGACGCCGCGTTGGTCCCGGGCGTAACCGACAAGAAGGCCCCGGGCAGCCCGGTGCGGGGCAAGGTGAACACCCTGGTGTTCCCGGACCTGGGCGCCGGCAATATCGGCTACAAGCTGGTCCAGCGCCTGGCCAAGGCCGAAGCCTTCGGCCCCTTCCTGCAGGGGTTTTCCAAACCGATCAGCGACCTTTCCCGGGGCTGTTCGGTGGACGACATCGTGGTGACCGCCGCGGTTACCCTGGCCCGGGCCAAATAGCCGCTTCCGTGCCGCCCCGACGGGATCCCGACCGACTTGAACAGGCCGTGCAAGCCGGCTTCAGGCGCGAATATCCCGTCGCGGCACGCCTGCTTGAAGAGCTGATCGCCGCAAGCGACGCGCCGCCGCCGGAAGCCTTTTTGCTGCTCGGCCGGTCCTACCACGCTTTGGGCGATTTTTCCCGCTCCATCACCGCCTTCCGGGACTATCTGCGCCTGCGTCCCCGCTCCGGCCTGGGCTTCTTCTTTGCCGGACGTTCCTACCTGGCCCTCAAGATGCCCCAAAAAGCCATTCCCCTGCTCAAAAAAGCCTTGGTCCTGCGTCCGGATGACGCCCAGATTCTGTCTCTGCTCGGCATTTCCTATCTGCGGGGCCGCCGATCCCGGGAAGCGGTGGCCTACCTGCAGCAAGCCGTCCAGGCGGTGCCCGACAATCCGCGCATCTACCGGGCCTACGTCAACGCCCTGCTGGTCCGGGGCATCCGGCTGTGCCGTGCCGACGACCCCGACCTGGGGGCGCAGATGCTCCGCTTCGTGCTGGAAAACGGTGTGGACGAACCCCTGCCCCACCTGGAACTGGGCCGGGTCTACCGGGAACAGGGCCGCTTGCCGGAAGCCCTGGAACACTATACCCGGGCCGTCGACCTGGCGCCGGAAGACTCAAGCCTGCGCTGGTACCGGGCTTCCCTGCTGCTGGCCCTGGGCAGTACCGCCGAGGCCCGCGCCGAGCTGGACCGCATCCGCAGCCTGCGGCAGGACACGCCGGACCTCTCCTGGAACGCCGAACTGGTCGACCGCTTCATGATCCGTTCCTTTCTGGCGGAAGGCGAATGGCGCCGGGCCGCCGAAGCCTGCCGCCTGGTCCTGCACCGGCAGCAGGGCGACGCCACGGTGCACGCCATGTTCGCCGAAGCCCTGCGCAACCTGGGGGACGACGGAAGCGCCGGCAACCATCTGCAGCGGGCGGTGGAGCTGGATCCCCATCGCCTGGAACTGCGCTACGCCCAGCTGATGCTGGCCTGGGACCGGGAAGATTGGCCGGGTTTGCAGCAGGCGTTGGCGGCCACCCGTCGCCTGCAGGGGGACCCGACGCTCATCCTGCGTTTCGAAGCCCTGCTCGCCTCCCGGCGGGAAGGCGACGATCCGGCGGTCATCGCCCTGGTCCAGGAAGCCATCGGGACTTCCGGCCCCGTGCCGGAACTGATGTTCGCCCTGGCGGAACGCTATTTGAGGATCGGCCTCGGCGAGCTGGCGGAACCCTGGTACGCCAAAACCAGGTCTGTCTTGCCTGGCCATGAGCCGTCCTACCTGGGAGAAATCGCCGCCCTGGAAACCCGCATCGCCGAAGGCGAAGCCGGCGCGGAGCGGCGGCTGCTGCGCACGTACGGCGACTACCTGGACCGCTGGGAAGACAACCGGGCCATCCGCCGGGACCGGGCGGTTTTTCTGATCAGGAGGGCTTCCTTTGCCGAAGCCGCGTCGGACCTGGAAATCCTGCTGGCCTGGGAACCCGCCAATCCGAAACTGCGCCGGGTCCTGGCCTATTCGTACCGCAAGACCGGCCGGTACCGGGAAGCCGCGGTGCTGCTCAAGTCGCTGCTGAAAGAAAAGCCCCGGGACCTGCCCCTGCTTTTGGAGTTCGCCGGCTGCCTGGAACGCGCCGGAGCCGCAGGCTACGCCGCGGCGGTCCTGGAGAACGCCCAGGCCCTATTTTCAGACTCATCCGAGCTTACGCTGGCGCTGGGCAAACTGCGCTTTGCCGAAAAAAAGACCGAAGCCGCCCTGGACGCCTTCCGGAAAGCCGCCGCCCAGGCACCCAAAGACCCCCGGCCCTACCGCTGGCTGGCGCGCATCTACCGCAAGACCGGGGTGGCCGAATTGGCGGAACGCTATGAGGCGGAAGCAAATCGGCGAGAAAAATCGTAAACCGGTTGCCGATTTCATAAAAACGCATATAATTGGATAATACGGAGGGAACAATGGCTAGCAAGGCAATGGATTTATTTGAGGCCTACGCCCAGGACAAATTACCCAAGGATCAAGGATATATCGTTTCCTCATTTTTCAGCCTCAATTCTGCCTACTCAAAGTACGAAATCGTGTCTTATTCCGGGGTAAAATCCATCTACCTGACCGAAGAGGGTCTCACCTTTCAGACCAACGGCAAAAAGCTGCACGTGTTGATCGAACCGCCGAATTATCCCAACAAGGCTACCGAACCCTACGTGCGGAACACGGTCGACCAGATTCCCCTGCGCTTCAGCGAACTGGAAACGCTGACCGCGAAGAACCAAACCCGGGTCATGATGGCCAAGAAGCCGCTGGACGCGTTCTCGTCCTTCACCATCCTCAAGCCCACGGGCATCAACTTTTCGCTGGTGTTCTACCATCTGCCGGATCTGTACGAAACGCTGACCATCTTTTTTGAAAAAACCTACAACAAGGAAGCCGGCGTTCCCATGGCGGACGCTAAAAAAGCGGCCCAAAAAACCGTGGACGTCATCAGGGAAACCATGAACTTCAAGGGCGAGTATTCGGGCTAGCGCCCTTCATGTGGAGCTGAATAAAACGGCTGTCCGCATCGGACAGCCGTTTTTATTTACCTGGACCGTTCCAGTTCCACCTGGGCTACCGCCAGCAGGGCGATGGGTACGGAATAGGAGGAACAGGACACGTAGTTCAGCCCCGCTTCCATGCAGAACTGCACGTTGGCCGGATTGGCGCCGTGCTCGCCGCAGAGTCCGCACTCCAGATCGGGACGCGTCATGCGCCCCCGGTTGACCGCCAGGGAAATCAATTCCTTGACCCGGGGATCCAGGGTGCTGAAGGGGTTGCCTTCTAGAAGGTCGAAGAGGGTGTAATCGGGCATAAAGCCGGTAAAATCGTCCCGGGAAACGCCCAGGGTGGTCTGGGTCAGGTCGTTGGTGCCGAAACTGAAGAAGCGGCCGTACTTGGCGATGTCCCCGGCGCCGAGGGCCGCCGCGGGCAGCTCGATCATGGTGCCGATGCGGTAGTCCACGGGCTTGGCCCGCATTTCGGCGCGGAATTCTTCTTCCACGTCCACGATGCCGTGGTAGCTGGTGCCTTCGATCTTTTTACCGTAGGCGATCAGCTTCAATTCCGACGCGTTCATCACGATGGGCACCATGATTTCCGGCCGCACGTCGATCTTTTCGTTCTCCAGGCGGTAGACGGCTTCGAAGATGGCTTTGACCTGCATGGCGTAAATTTCCGGGTAGGAAACGGCGATGCGGCAGCCCCGGTGACCGAGCATGGGGTTGAACTCCGCCAGGGCTTCGATGCGCGCCATGACCTCCGCCTTGGCGGGCTTTTTGCCCCGGGTTTTTTCCAGGTGCGCCATGAAGGCGCCGAATTCGTCGTCGTTGTGGGGCAAGAACTCGTGCAAAGGCGCGTCCAGCAGCCGGATGGTGACGTCCTTGCCCGCCATGACCTTGAAGATGCCGTAAAAATCGTCCCGCTGCATGGGCCGCAGCCGCTCCAGCGCCACCGCCCGTTCTTCGGCGGAATCGGACAGGATCATCTCCCGGAAGACGTTGATGCGTTCGGTTCCGAAGAACATGTGCTCCGTCCGGCAGAGTCCGATGCCTTCGGCGCCGAAGGATAGGGCCAGGTTGGCGTCCCGGGGGCTGTCGGCGTTGGCCCGGACGTGAAAATCCTTGACGAATTTCTTGGCCGTGGCGATGAAGTCCAGCAAGCCCGATTCGGTGGGATCGGGTTCGATCAGCTTGGCAACGCCCAGGTACACCGTGGACAACCCGTAGTAGGGCACGTTGAGGGTAATGTAGTCGCCTTCGGCGAAGGAGATATCCCCCAGCGTCGCCTTTTTGCCCCGGATCCTCATGGCCGGCGCCACCAGGGACACCTTGCCGTACTGGCGGGCCACGACCGAGGCGTGGGCGGAATAGCCGCCTTCGCAGGACAGCACGCCGGAAGCCACCTCGATGGCCTTGACGTCCTCGGCGAAGGTGGAGGGCATGACCAGGATGAAGCGGTGGTCCCCGTTTTTCTGCAAAGCCAGCTTGTGGGCTTCCAGCAGCGCGTCGGTGGTAAAGAACACCCGACCGATGGCGGCCCCCGGCGCGCCGGCGATGCCGCCGGTCCAGTTGGCCAGCCCCTTGGTGCTGGTGGGATCGATGATGGGGTGCAGAATTTCGTTGAGCCGCAGGGGCTCGATGGACTTGATGACGTAGGCGTCGTCCACGATTTTCCGCTTGGCCAGATCCAGCACCAGCTTGATGTCCGCCTGGGTCGACTTCTGGTCCACCGCCCGCTGCTCGATCAGCCACAGTTTACCCTTTTCCACGGTAAAGCGGATCTGGCGTATTTCCTTGAAGCGGTCCTCCAAGGTCCAGGCGATGCGCTGCATCTCTTTCAGGTGCTCCGGACCGATCTTTTCGATATCCTGGCCCTTGGCGCCGATCTCGTTGAATTTTTCGCGGTAGAATTCGCCCTGCAGTTTCTTGTCGCCCGTGACGACGTTGCGGGTAAAGAAGGCGCCCGAACTGGAGTCCTTGCCGTAGTTGCCGTAGACCATGGGCTGGATCATCAGCGCCGTATCCTGGTCGTTCTGGTCGTCCTGCTTCAGCAGGCGGGAAATTTCTTTCAGCGTGATCATGAACTGGCCTTCGGCGGAATCGAAGAAGCCCGTCGGCAGGTAGGGGGCAAACTCGTCCATGAACTCCAGGGCGCTCTTGGAAGGATGGTCCGAGCCGATTTCCTTGCCCATTTTTTCAAGCCGTTCCACGATGCCCGCCCGGGCTTCTTCCCGGCCTTCCAGTTCGGCCAACCGTTCTTCGATGCGGAGCATGCCCCGCACCAGGAACAGTACTTCGTGGGCGGCAAAGGTGTCGCCCACCCATTTGGCAAAGCCCGGGATGGCGGACCTGACCAGACCGAAGTTGTGCAGCGTCGGATAGTTGGACACCGCCAGGTTGGACGAGACGACGATCTTGAGCAGCATGGGATTTTCCGGATCCCCGAAATTCTTGCCCACGATGCCGGCGCACTTGGCCAGCAGGGCCTTGATGTCCTTGCGGACATCCACCTCGTCCAATTTGGAGGCGATTTCGGCGTCCAGGATGAACCCGGGCAGGATGGGAAAGCCGAGTTCGGCGAATTCGTTGGCCTGCCGACCCCGGATGCCCAGCAGGTCGGGGGATACTTTTTGGGGGATGACGTCTATATGGCTAAAAAAATGAATCCTGTTGTCCATGACTGTGCCCTCCTGGCTCAGCGGCTAAAACAGCTTGAGTACCGTGCTGACGGGGCCGTGCAGAAAAGCCTCGAATTGGTGACTGGCGCCCTGCATCAGGTACCGGGACAGTTTGGCTACGTCCTTGATGTCGCTGCCCGCGACGGCAAACTGGATGGTGCTGCCGTGCTTGACTTTGCCCCACTTGAAGAGCGAATTGATGTTGATGATCCGTTCGCCTTCGTAGTAGATGTATACCTCAAGCCCTGGATACTTGGTCTTGTAGCTGTCGATGATCCGTTTCCAGGCTTCGACGTTGCCGTTGTGGAACAATTCGTTCTGCACGACGACGGAAACCATCGGTGTCATCCGCGAAGGGCCTCTGGCCGCCGGAGCCGGCGCGGGAAGCGGAGCGCGGGCGCTCGCCGCCTGGGGGATGGCGGCCTGCGCGGCAGGAGCGCCTTTTTTTGGAGCTGCCGCCTTGCGCGCCGGTTTGGTCTTGGCGGCCGCTTTAGCCGGAGCCCCGACTTTTTTAACCGCTTTGTAAGCAAATTCACCGGCATACAGGGTCTCCGGCACCTTGGCTTTGGCCCCTTCGAACAGGGAAAGCGCCACCTCCGCGGCCTTGTCGCACAGCGGATCGGCGTTTTTTTCAAATTTTCCGGCGTAGACTACCAGAAGTTCGCGTTTCCGCAGCGAGCCGAAGGCGGCCAGCTGCTCCGCGTCCTTGGGATTGGCCACGACCAGCCCCAGATCGGGATGGTGGTAGGCGGCTACCAGGTCGACGGCTTTCCATTTCCGGAACTCCTCGGCCAAGGCCACCGGATTGTCCACCGCGGCGCCCAGATTGGCGGAAACCGTTCGGTATCCCATTTTATCCACCAACAGCATCCGCAGCAGCAGGGCTATCCGCTCGCCGGGAAGGGTATCGTTGCCCTCGTTCCGGACCAGCAGGTTGCCGAGGTTTTCTTTGGCCGCCAGATCCTCGATCAGGCTGATGGTGCTTTTGATGTGCCGGACCGCAGCGTTGAACCCGTTGCGGGTAGAAAGAATCTCCAAATGATCAAGCGTCTGTGCCATAACACCCCCTCCTAGAAAAAAAGGGTGTTCCGGAAGTTGATCCCTTCCAAAACACCCCTCTTGAATCGGTAGACTGTACCTACACCTCTCGAATTCCGTCTCTGCCCGCAGACTTGGGTTTGCGGCCCCGTTTGGCGGGCTTGGCGTCCACGACGCCCGCGGATTTGCCGCGCTTGCCGCCGGCCTTGACCGGGGGAACCGGTTCGCTGACCGCGTCGGCGATCAGGTTGGAATTATCCTCGGCGTTGAGCATGTCCAGATACGCCCGGCCGGGATCTTTCTGCATCTGGTTTTCCTCCGCCGGCGTTTCCGAGAAGGACTGGTTGATGTCCTGGCGCACCGTGGACCGGCGGCGGCTGAAGGAAGCGAAGGCCGCATCCTGGAAGCCCTTGGACACGCCGTGCAGGAACTCGTTGAGCACGTTGGCCATACCGTCCAGCGTAGCCTTCTTGCGCTTGATGGAGGTGATGTCCACGTCCAGGAGCAGTCCCGGCTGGATGTGGTAGGGATTGATCATGTAGTCGAAGCGGTTGAATTCCTTTTCCAGGTACACCAGCCGTTCTTCCATCACCCGACGCTGGATCGGATACTGGTAGCCGTACATGTTCTTCATCTTGTCGCGCATGAGGATGATGCGATGCCGGATCTTGTCCTTCTCATAGATGTAGGTCCGGTTCATGCGCTCCACTTCGGTTTCCGCAGGTTTGACGAAGCTGATTTCGTCCCAGACCTTGGCGATGTCCTCGTACAGGGGATCGCCGCTCTTTTCCTTGATGTTCTTGCGGATCTTCTTCTTGTACAGCTTGGCCAGGTCGGCAAAGTCGGTCACCCGGGTGAGGAACTTGGAATCCTCGTAGATCATGCCCAGCACGTCCCAGAGGTGGATGACTTCGGTCTCGAAGCTCTTGATCTGCACGTCGTAGGCCTTGCGTTCCTCGATCAGCTGGGCGTTGTCGTAGTAGCGCATGCGGATCTGGTAGCGTTCGTCCGGCAGGTTGGCCGAGTCCGTGTCCTCGTATTCCCGGATCAGCAGTTCCCGGGCGTTTTTGAGGTTTTCGATGTACTGATACCCCATTTTGGAGGTATCCAGGATGGAGGTGATGGAGTTGATCGCCGTATTGAACCCGCGGTTGCGGATATTTTCAATATCCACGATCTTTTTCAGGTTTTCCCGGACGTTCAGCTGGTCGAAGGTGGTGGGATCGATCTCGGCGCGCAGGTCGTTGATCCGTTCCATCAGGCTCTTGGCGATGATGGAATAGCGCTTGGCCTTGGGATCGTCCACCTTGTCGTCGGTGAAGTTCTCGACTTTGTTGATCTTGGCGAAGATGAGCTCGCTGTCCGAGTACTCTTCCAGGCCCTGATCGATGCGTTCATCCTTGAGCCGTTCGATTTCTTTGTCGATGGCGTCGAAGATGTGCTTGGAGATCAGGTCCTTGATCAGGTATTCAACGGTCACCTGATAATGGAAAATCGGGCTGATGAGCTCGGAATCCAGGATGTTGACCGACAACTTGACGTCCGTCACCGTTTTCGGCTTGACGATGTTGTCCTTGAAGGCGCACTTGACCACCGAATAGGCGTTCTCGCCCCGGATGAAGGCGCCGACGTCGGTTTTCTGGCGCAACAGGCTGTTGGTCAGGTTTTCCAGGTCGTTGATGCCCCGCTGGATGTGGCCCTGCAGGTGGCCGTACATGTTGACGATGGATTTTTCGATTTCGCCGGTGTTGAACTTGTCCGCGCCGCCGACCTGGTCCAGCAGGTCCGCGATCTCCTTGGGCGTATACCGGGCAAGGACCTTGGTTTCTTCCTTGTCGATATAGTTCCGCACCTTCTTCACCATTTCATCTTCAGAGGTGACCATGTACCGGTTGAACATGTTCTGGTAGTTCTGGTTGAAGTAATTGTACAGCTTTTCTTTTACGCCGCCCATTACGTCCAGACGCTCCAGAACCTCCTTGGGCAGTTTACCCTGAAGATGGTGAAGAACTTTATTCGACTCCTCTTCGAGGAGCTGGTTCACTTCTTTTTGCTGATCCCGGTATTCCTGGGCAAGCGAGTTCCGTGAACCTACGGCGCTCGGTTTTTCCGGATGGAATACGTTCGGGCTCTTGGGCAGGTCAATGGCTCCCATATCCTGACTCCTTCTTACGGTGATTCCGTGAATATCTATCGTACCTTACCTCTAGATTATCAATATCAGACGATAAATGTAAAGCGTTTTTTCTTTTTTTGGTGTCGACGTAGGGCAATTATATGCTAAAGTAATGGTATATGAGAAATATTTTCCGATTAAGGTCCATTTTGGCGGTGCTTGCCCTGGTCGCGGCGGGGGCGATGGACCTATCGGCCCAGACCGAAGGCGCGGCTGGCGGATCGGACACCAGGAAAACGCCCATCGATCTGTACCTGATCCTGGAGGCCTCCGGGACGTGGTCCGAGCGGGCCGCTGCGGTGGATTGGGTATGCGTCCACGTGGTGGACGGAATCCTGCTGGGCGGCGACCGCCTCAGCGTCTGGGCCGCGGCGGACAAACCGCGGCTGGTCGCGGCGCTGACCGTGGACGCTCCGGAAAACAAGGAAAGCATCAAGAAAACGCTGCGGGGGATGCAGCAGGAATCAGCCGGCGCCGATTATGCCGCCGCCCTGCGGGAAGCCGCCGCCGCCGAGGCGTCCCGGCCCAGCCGGACGCCGATCGCCCTGGCCCTGGTGGTCGGCGGCTTCACCGCCGGCATGACTGCCGCCGGCATGACTGCCGCCGGCGCGGACGCCCTGGGCGGAGGCTCCGGGGGTACGGACGACTTGCTGCGCTACTCCAGGGTCGAGGATTTTCCGGGATGGAAGGCCGTCACCGTCGGCTTGGGCATCGGTCCCCAGGCCCGCAGCGCCGCCGCGGCTTATATGGCAAGCCGGGGCGACGTCAACGCGGAATCGCGCAGTCGATAGAGGATTTTTCAAAATGCAGACGCATTTTGAAAAATCTACCATAACCTGCGCTGATTTCGCAGCATTTCTTGCGTTTAGCAAGAAATGCGAGAAACAGCAAAGGCAATTTCAAAAATAACCAATTTTTGAAATTGCCCCAATAGGGGAACCACCGTGGGAACGCTGCACAAAGCCAAGGAATTCATAAACCGCCACCAATCCTTCATCCTGACCACCCACGAAGGTCCCGACGCGGACGGGATCGGGGCGGAATTGGTCCTGGCCCGGGTGCTCGCGGCGCTGCAAAAAAAAGTGCGGGTCATCAATGCGGATCCCGTTCCGGAGCGTTTTGCCTTTCTGGACGCCCTCAGGACCATCGAAGCCTGGAAAACCGCTCCCCTCGTGGATCCGCCCGGGGATACGGGCATGATCGTCCTGGACACTTCGGATGAACTGAACCTCGGCGTCATCGGTACCGAGCTGCTGCCCCGCTGCCGGGAGGTCATGATCATCGATCACCATGAACCCAGTCCCCTGACCCACTTAGGCGGCTTTGTGGATACCGACGCGGCTTCCACCTGCGAGATGATCGTCCAGATCGCCGGCGTTTTCGGCGTCGCCATCGACCGGGATATGGCTTCCATCGCCTACGCGGGCATCCTCTACGACACGGGTTCCTTCATCTATCCCAAGACCTCCGCCCGCACCTTCAAGGCCGCGCTGGACCTGGTCAAAGCCGGCGCGGTGCCCAACAAAATTTACCAAAATTTGTTCGAGAGCGCCAGCGTCGGCGCCCTCTTGCTCCAAAAGCAGGTGCTTTCCAGCCTGGACCTTCGTGCTTCAAACCGCATCGCCCTGCAGACCCTGACCAAGCAGGACCTGAAAAACTCGGGCGCCGCCTACGAAGACGCGGAATCGCTGATCAACATCCCGCTCAAGAGCAAGGAAATCGAAGTTTCCATTCTGGTAAAAGAAAACGAAGACGGCCGCATCCGCTGTTCCCTGCGCTCCAAGGGCCGGGTCAACGTCTCGGCCATCGCCCAGACCTTCGGCGGCGGCGGCCACCGCACCGCGGCGGGTTTCAAGAGCCGGCAGGGACTTGCGGAAACAAAAGAGGAAGTGCTGAAAAAGGTCATCTCCGCTTTGGAAATGGAATGAACCGAAACGTCCCCAAATACCTTGTACCCGCGGTCTTTGCGGCTACCGCCCTGCTGATCGTAGGCTTGTTCTTTTTTCCGGTCCCTTTTTTTGACGCTTCCACGGAGCAGAAGGGCAAACAGACCAAGGTCATCACGCCCCAGACGCCGTTGCAGGGTTCGGTCCCGGTCGCGGACAGCGCCGCGGAGAGCATGGCCTACGAGGATGCCACGGTATCCAAAATAGCCCTGAACGAAGGGGAAACCGCCGTCTACGTGCTGACCCAGGACCTGGACGGCGACCCGCAGGACGAGCAGATCATCGCCTTCAAGAGCAACGGCGACACCGATGAGGCGGTCAAACTGGCGTACATCGATTTTTCCGAGACCGAAGGCGCCTACCGGAAAGTCTGGGAAGCGACCACGCCCCTGACCAAGCCCCGGACGCTGAGCCTGTTCGTCAAGGATCTGCTCGGCGACCGCAGCATCTGCGTCGTGGTTTCCGGCATGAACGCCGCAGGCGAGCAGACCCTGTCCGCCTACCACAAATCCGGCAGCCTCGTTGCCGGCTCCGGTCCCGGCGCCGTGACCGCCCCCGGGGAACCCTTCCGCAAAATCATCGAGCTGAGCATCGATGGTTCCATCGCCATCCAGGAATCCGACCGCAGCCAGGCTTATGAAATGGGCTTGGCCGGGGGCAAAAGTTTCACCATTTCCAGCTACGGCCGGGACTACGAGTCGGCCAACATCCTGGACCAGATCGAAACCACCTACGCCTACGATCCCCTCAGCGGCCGTTACGAGCGCTCGGGCACGGCGCGGATAGCGGGCATACAGATCGAGCAGCGCAAGGTCAAGGAATTGCTGGACGGGACGCCGGCTAAATTCGAGTCCTTTATAGAAGGTTTATGGTATTACATCAGCCCCGACGGTACCGAATCCACCCGGCAATTCATCTATTTTGACCCGGGCAAACGGGAAATCATCTTCTACAGCGAAGATACCCAGGAAGTGTACCTCTGGCAGAATTCCAGCGCCACGCGCTACGGCATCTATATTTCCAGCCAGAATATTTCCGTCACCACCCTGCGCCGGCTGATCGACATAGAACTGGAATCCATCGACGGCATACGGTTGAAAATTTTTGAAGACGTCAAGTTGAAGATCGGCGTCAGCGGACGTTGGGACGGCTCGTACCGCAAGGGACAGGAAAAAAACCGGGAACCGTCCAAAAAATCGCCCTTGGCGCCCTGGATCGAAGCCGATTATGAGGGCGCCCGGGGTAAAATCAGCTTCAAGAACGATGGGACCTTTGCCATGGGCGGGCAGGAAGCGGGCAAAACCGGCCGCTACGCCTTTTTCAGGCTCGAAGAGCTGGAGATGCTGGAATTGCGTTTCCCGCCTTCCGGCGACGCCGCCGGCCCAAACAGCCGGGAAACGTATCGGGTGGAACGGACCACCTCCAGCGCGGGGGAGCGGATCACGCTGACCAAAGTCCGGATCGGCGTGGACGGCCTGGACGACCTGCACGAGGGCAGCCTTTCCCTGCTGCCCGTCAATAGAGGGGAAACGCCTCAAACCCCGCGTCCTTGAGCCGGAGCACGGTCGCGTCGATATCCGCACCGGGGTCCACGGCCACGGCGATCAGTTTTTCGCCCCGCACCGTTTTGTCCGCCAATTGAGCGGAAAAACCCCTGGCGGCCAAGCGCCGGACCAAATCCTGGGCGTTGGCCTCGTCCCGAAACAGACCGATCTGCAGCAAGACCGTTCCTTCAGCCGGCGTCGCCGTTTCCTGGCGGGGCGCATCGCCGCCGGAGCCGACCGTCACGGTCCCGCGCCCGGGAAACAAAAGCCAGAAAGGGGTCAGCTTGAGGGAAACGCCTGAATCTTGGCTGGCGGTGCCGGCGATGCGCGCTTCCGGGCTGGCGCCGTGGTCGCCCAACAGACGATCCCGATAGACCGGGTCGCCGCTGATCCGCCACAGCAGAAAGAGGGTGCCCGGCCGCCGGGCGGCAAAGACCGGGTCATCCACAAAAGAAGCCAGGGGGCCGATGCCGCTACCCCCGGGGGACAGCGCCTCGATCTGGGCGCCCAGATAGCGGGCCCGGCGCACCTGTGGCTCCCCGCGGCCGGTCAGCAGCACCGTCTTGACGTCCGCTGCGGCTTTTTCCCATTCTCCCTGGGCAATCCGGCATTCGGCGGCGTCCAGCAGGGCATCGTCGTCCCGCCGGCCCGCTTCGGCAAAGGCGGCGTCGGTAAATGCGACGGCGGCGCCTTCCAGGTCGCCCGTCAGCCGGCGCAGGCGCGCCAGGTCGGTCAGCAGCGCCCGCCGCTGGGCGCCGGATTTTTCCGGCAGGCGGCTTTCCGTTTCCAGCCGGCGGAATTCCCCGGCCAGGTCGCTCGACTTTGCATCCGCATCCTGGGCCCCGACCGACCAGGCGCAGAGCGCCAGGCAGACCAGGGCGCCCGGCCTAATCCACCCCATAGGAGGCTTCGTCCAGGGCGGCATCGGTTCTGCCGCTCTTCAGGGCTTTGGCCGGCGCTTGCCGGGTACGTTTGCGGGCCGAAAAACGGGCGCTGAAAACCGCCGGCAGGGCCGCCAGCAAGCCCAGGGCAAAAGAGACCAAGGCGGTCAGAAATACGGGCACGCCGCGGAAGACGTGGAAGCCGAAGGAAACATCGGCGACGTTGCCCAGATTGAAGCCGATGAAGCCGGTCAGCAACCCGACGAACAAGAGCAGGCCGATCAAACGCAGGGGCATGGCTGCGACTCCTTTGCGCGGAAGGTATGGCCCCGCAGCGCGGAAAGCTCCAGGTCGACAAAGGTCCCGATCTGCTCGGGACCGGCGCGGAACACGACCATCTCGTCCCGTTCGGTGCGCCCCAACAGCTCATCCGCGCTGTTGCGGGAAACGCCTTCCACCAGCACCCGGGCTTGCTGCCCTACCCGGGCGCGCATCAGCTCCCGGGTATGGCCCTGCTGGGCGGCGATGATCCGGGCCAACCGTTCCCGCTTGACCGGCTCCGGAATACGGTCCGGCAGGGAATAGGCGGCCGTCCCCTCCCGGGGGTTATAGTGGTACATATAGGCATTCTGGAACCGGATCCGGTCCATCAGGTCCAGCGTAGCCGCCACGTCGTCTTCGGTTTCCCCGGGAAACCCGATCAGGATGTCCGTGGTCAGCGAAAGTCCGGGCAGGGCCGCGCGCAGTTCGGCGATCAGTTCCAGGTAGCGCGCCCGGGTATAACGGCGGTTCATGGCCGCCAGGACGCGGTCCGAGCCGTGCTGGACGCAGAGGTGGATGTGCCGACAGAAGACCGGATCGGCGGCCAGCGCGGCGATGGCCCGGGAGGACAGGTCCTTGGGATGGCTGGAAAGAAAGCGCACCCAGCGGATGGGGGTGCCTTCCACTTCCCGGGCCACCAGCTCCAGCAAGGCCGGAAAATCCACCGTACCGCCGTCTTCCGTCCAGAGGTAGGAATTGACGTTCTGGCCGAGCAGGGTTATTTCCCGCACTCCCCGGTCGGCCAGAAGCCGAATCTCTTGCCGGATCGACCGGGGCGAACGGGAAACCTCCCTTCCGCGGACGTAGGGCACGATGCAGTAGGTGCAAAAATTATTGCAGCCGTGCATGATGGGCACGAAAGAACGAAAGGCGCCGGCTTCCAGATGGCTGCCGGAAAAGGCAAAAACCGGTTTTTCGTCCGTCGGCACCCAGGTCTGGCCGTTCGCGATGGCCTCCAGAATGGAAGGGAAGAGGGTCCGGGCGCTGGTGCCGACGACGTAATCCACCGCGGCGTAGTCTTTCTGGAGACCTGCTTTGAGCCGTTCGGCCATGCACCCCGCCACGATCAGCGTAAAGCGCCGCTTTTTCTTTTCCGCGCTGTAGTGGGCGATCCGGCCGAAGGCGCGCTGTTCCGCCGTCGCCCGGACCGAGCAGGTGTTGAGCACCACCAGATCCGCCGCCTCGGCGTTCGCCGCCGCCGTCCAGTGCCGTTCCTCAAGTTCCAGGACCAGGGCGGCGGACTCGGCCACGTTCATCTGACAGCCGTAGGTCTCCAAAAAATAGGTCACGCCCGGCTCTTGAGTCCCATCATGAACTTGACGCCGTTCCAGACGCCCATACCCAGCAGGCCGACGGTGGCGATACCCAAAAAGGTGTTGGCCAGACCGGCAAAAAGGCCGATCTTGGCCAGCACCGTCAAACCGCCCGCGGCGGCGACGATGACGCCCGCGCGTTTGTCCGCCGCGTCCGGCGAAGCCAGGGCGCCGAAACCGATCAGACCGACGACGGCGCCGGCGACGATACCGAAAATGGAGGGCAGGCCGCCCAAAACCAGCAAGCCCACGCCGCCGGCGATCCCCGCGATGGCGGAAACCCCCTGTTTGGCCAACACGCTGGTGGGCACGATTTCATTCATGGTGAATACGCTCCTTAGCGCGGACCGTATTCGGCATACGCGAACGCGCTGTGATTGTGGATGCTCTCGAAGTTCTCCGCCTCGACGGAAAAGCGCGGAAATTTTCCGAGGCTCCTGATTCCAATATACACATCCCGGACCAAATCTTCAACAAAACGCGGATTGTCGTAGGCCTGTTCGGTGACGAACTTTTCGTCTTCCCGCTTGAGCAGGGTAAAGACCGGGCTGGAAGCGGCGGCTTCCACGATGTCCACCAGGTCTTCGATCCAGAAGAAGGGTCCCAGTTCGACCTTGACCTTGACGATGCCCCGCTGGTTGTGGGCGCCCCGGTCGCTGATGGCCTTGGAGCAGGGACAGACCGTACTGACCGGCACGGCGACGGAAACGGAAAAGTTCTTTTGGGTGGAATTGACCATCCCCTCGTAGCGGCAGTCGTAGACCATGGGGCTCTTGAGCCCCGAAACCGGCGCGGCTTTTTCGATGAAATAGGGGAACGAAATGGACCCGTAGGCCGACTCGGCCTCCAGATCGAGGCGGATTTCCCGGAGCATGTCCAGAAAGCGGGGCATGGACAGGTCCGCGCTGTGGCGCTGCAGGGCTTCGATGAAGCGGCTCATGTGGGTGCCCTTGAAGTGGTGGGGCAGGTCGACGCAGAGATCCACCGTGGCGGTGGCCTGCTGGTCGCCCCGGGCCTTGTCCAGCACTTTGATCGGGTAGCGCACCCCCTTGACGCCGACCTTGTCCAGGGGGACTTCCCGTTCGTCCCGCTCGCTCTGTACGTCGATCACACGCGTTCCGCCGGAACTACGCGTTCCGCCGGAACTACGCGTTCCGCCGCTTCCACCACGTTGCGGATCAGCATGGCGATGGTCATGGGGCCCACGCCGCCGGGCACGGGGGTGATGAAGCCGGCCACGTCCTTGACGGTTTCATAGTCCACGTCCCCCACCAGGCGGAACCCCTTTTTGGCCGTCGGATCCGCCACCCGGTTGACGCCCACGTCGATCACCGCGGCGCCGGGTCTGACCAGGTCCGCCGTCACCAGCCGGGGCCTGCCCGCCGCGGCGATCAGGATGTCCGCCCGGCGGGTATGCTCCGCCAGGTTCCGGGTGCCCGTATGGCAGACCGTGACCGTGGCGTTCACGTCCCGGCGGGTCAGCAGGTTGGCCAGCGGCTTGCCGACGATGTTGGACCGGCCGATGACCACCGCGTGGGCGCCGTCGGTGGGGATGTTCATTTCCTTTAAAAGAACCAGCACGCCGTGGGGGGTGCAGGGCAAAAAGCCCGGCCGGCCGATGACCATGTTGCCCACCGACTCGGGATGAAAGCCGTCCACGTCCTTGGCCGGATCGATGGCGGTGATGACCAGGTCTTCCCGGATGTGCCGGGGCAGGGGCAGCTGGACCAGGATGCCGTGCACCCCGGGGTCGGCGTTCAGGCCGGCGATCAGGGCCAGCAGGTCGGCTTCCCGGGTATCCGCGGCCAGCCGGATGTCCCGGCCTTCCATGCCCGCCTCGGCCAGGGCTTTTTCCTTGCCCGCCACGTAGGACACGCTGGCCGGGTCCTCGCCCACCAGCACCACCGCCAGGCAGGGCCGGATTCCTTTTTCACTCAGCCGCCGCGCCCGATCCGCCGCGTCCTGGCGCACCTTCTGGGCGATTATCTTTCCATCTATGATTATAGCCGGCATAAACCCTCCCCCGGTAACCGTCCGGGCATGATAATTGTTGTCCTACGTTGTATCACGGGTACGACCCCGGGACAAGACGTTGAAAGGGTCCGACGCTTGGGGTATAGTGGACGTGGACCGGGCATACGGTACAACTCAAGGAGTCTAGCAATGTTCAAACCATCCGCGCGGAACTTCGCGCTCGCGGTCCTGACGGCGGGGATCGCCGTCTTCGCCTCCGCCCAGCAGGCGGACGGAGCCGCAGCCGGGGAAACGCCGGCCATCGAATCCGACTGGGCCGCCATCCAGCCGGCCTTGTACAACAAGGGCGACCAGACCTTCGTCATTTCCCTGGGCACCATTTTCCCGACGGTGTTCTATGGTCCTTCCGGCGGCATCGACAACAACGTCAAGGTCGGCGGCACGGGGTTCCTCAACTACAACTACTTCATCGACGCCCACATTTCCCTGGGCGGCGAAGTGGGCGGCATGTTCGCCGGCACGCTGGGGGAAAACATGCTCTACATGGTGCCCTTCGGCTTCCGCGGGGGCTACCAGTTCATCGTCGGCCGCTTTGAGTTCCCCCTGTCCCTGACCGTGGGCGCCGTGTCCCAGGGCTACCTGGACCTGGGCTACTTCGGCCTGTTCCTGAAGCCCGCGGCCGCCGCCTACTGGCGCTTCAGCCCCGACTGGTCCTTCGGCCTCAACGCCGCCTGGTGGTGGGTGCCCCAGTGGATGGACGACCCCGCCGAGACGGTGTACGGGAACTTCCTGGACCTCACCCTGGCCGCCCGCTACCACTTCTAAGGAGTCCCACATGAAGCAATCCCTACCTATCCCCCGCTGGGGCATCCTGCTGGCCCTGACGGTCGCCCTGGCTTCCGCCTGCGACCAGGGCGCCATCTTCTACACTGTTTCCAAGGAAATAAAACCCAAGGACCCGGTGGTGGAAGGCACGCCGTCCAAACTGGTGGAATCCGCCGTGACCGGCCCCACCCGCCTCTACGTGGCCAACGGCGAGCTCTGGAGCTACGACGGCAGTTCCTGGTCCAAACCTTCCGGACAGCCTTCGGGGGCCATCCGGGACGTGGCGGCCACCACGTCGGCGCTCTACGTCCTGACCCTGGAGGGGGCGGATACGGCCCTGTACAAATCCACCGACGGCACCAGCTGGACGCAACTGGCCGCCCCCAGCGGTTACCCCTTTCTGCAATCCATCCACGGCGCCGG
>DYPP01000018.1:29050-38142 GCA_020719845.1 Treponema denticola
CGCAACTGGCCGCCCCCAGCGGTTACCCCTTTCTGCAATCCATCCACGGCGCCGGTACGACCCTCTTTGTGGGCGCCCGGGCTCGCGGGTCTGACGATTACGCCGTATATGTCGACACCGGTACGCTAACCGAGGTCAAGACCGGACTCGGTGACGGGGGGCTGCTGGTCGGGGCGGTCTGGGATGGAACCACAAATTACTACATCGCGACCAGAGGTGCGGGTATATTTGCCGCTAACTCCCCAGCGAACTTGACCGCCGCAACCACCATCACCGGTTCCACCGACGCCGCCTACCAGCTGAACGGCCTGATCCGGGTCGGCACGGAGGTCGTCGCCGTCGGGCACGGCGGGTATCTGCTGCACGGTACCGGAAGTTTTACCCCTGTCTCCTACGCCAACACCGCCTTTACCGGCGCCCTGGCGCTCTGGGACGACGGAACCAGCGGTCTGCTGCTCGTCGGCTACGAAGACACCGACGATTCCTACACCTTCGGCTACCGGGAAATCGTGCTTGCCTCCGGAATCCTTCCTTCAAGTACATCCCTGCAGGAACCCGGCAAGGGTACGGTCAGCTCCGTGGCGGACAACGCCACCTACGTCGGCTCGCTGGGCAAGAAGGTGGTCAACCACCTGTTCCAGACCAGCCTGGCCGGCCGCACCCTCTTTGCCGCCACCCAGCTGGACGGGCTCTGGTCCTATCGGGATGAGTGGAACGCGGAGGACTGACGGCGCCCGGGTGAGCGACCTCTTCGCCGCCCCGGAAGCGGCCCGGGACGGTCCGCTGGCGGACCGCATGCGGCCCCGGACCCTGGACGACGTGGTGGGCCAGGACCATATCGTCGGTCCCGGGCGGCTGCTGCGCCGGGCCATCCAGGCCGACCGCCTGTCTTCGGTGCTGTTCTACGGTCCCCCGGGGACGGGCAAGACCAGCCTGGCCCGGGTCATCGCCAACAGCACCCGGGGCCGCTTTGAAAGCCTCAACGCCGTGCTGGCGGGGGTCAAGGACATCCGGGAAGCCATCGACCGGGCGGAAGAACGGCGCGGCCTCTACGGCACCCGGACCATCCTGTTCGTGGACGAGGTGCACCGCTGGAACAAGGCCCAGCAGGACGCCCTGCTGCCCTGGGTGGAAAACGGCACGGTCATCCTGGTGGGCGCCACCACGGAAAATCCCTTTTTCGAGGTCAACCGGGCGCTGGTCAGCCGCAGCCGCATCTTTCAGCTCAAGGCCCTGACCGCCGCGGACCTGCTGGCCACCGCCCGACGAGCCCTGGAAGACGCGGAGCGGGGCTACGGCCGCTGGCGGGTGGCCTTTGAGGAAAAAGCCCTGGAGCACCTGGTGGAAGTGGCCTCCGGCGACGCCCGGAGCCTCTTGAACGCCCTGGAGCTGGCGGTGGAGACCAGCCCGCCCGCCTGGCCGCCCGAGCCGGGGGCGGTGATCCCCGTTTCGTTCCAGGCCGCGGAAGAAAGCATCCAGCGCCGGGCGGTGCTCTACGACCGGGACGGGGACTACCACTTCGACACCATCAGCGCCTTCATCAAAAGCGTGCGGGGCAGCGATCCCGACGCCGCCCTCTACTGGCTGGCCAAAATGGTCCGCGCCGGAGAGGACCCGGCCTTCATCTTCCGGCGCATGATCATCCTGGCCTCCGAAGACGTGGGTCTGGCCGACCCCACCGCCCTGGGGGTGGTCATGTCCTGCGCCGCGGCCTTCGACCGCATCGGGTTTCCGGAGGGCAATTTTCCCCTGGCCCAGGCGGCCCTCTACCTGGCGACGGCGCCCAAATCCAACAGCGCCATGGCCTTCTTCGACGCCCTGGCCGAGGTGGACCGGGAGGACCAGGAGGTCCCCCAGCACCTGCGGGACGGCAACCGGGACAAGGAGAGCTTCGGCCACGGCGAAGGCTACGTCTATCCCCACGCCTACCGGGACCACTGGACCGCCCAGCAGTATCTGCCCGCCGCGCTGCGGGGCCGGACCTTCTATACCCCTTCGGAGGTGGCCTATGAAGGCCGGGTGCGGGCGGAAGTGCTGCGCAAACGGGAAATCCAGGCCGCCGTGCTCCTTTCGGCGCCGGAGGAAGAAGAAATTTTGACCTGGTCCGCCGCGTCCAAGGGACGGGAGGGCTGGTACAAGCGCCTGGAATCCGGCCGGGGCGCCGTCCTGACCGCCGACCGGGACGCGGTCTTTGCCGCCCTGGAGCGCGGCGGCCCGATCCTCAGGCACGAGCGCATCCTGGCCCTGTCCGCCGATGAGGGGCTCCTGCTCTGGGAGGGCCTGCGCCGCGCCCCGGAAGGACTCTGCGCGGCGACGGTCAGCTCCGAAGCGGTCCGGGAAACCCTGCTGCGCTACGCCGCGGGCCTGGAAGAAATGGACCAGCCGGCCATCGCCGTCTTTCCGGCAGGTCAGGTCCCCGCTCCGGAAGATGCCGCCGCCCTCCTGGGCAGCGACCGGTTCGACCGGCTGGTCGGCCGGGAACCCTGGCGGCGGGCCTTCGACGCCCAGCCGCCGGCGCCGGTCTTTGCCCGATTCGCCGCGGCGGCGCGGCGCCTGCTGGTGGACGGCGGCAGCCTGGCCCTGGCGCAGGCCCCGCCCCGGCTCGGCCAGCGGCTGTCCGCCCTGCTGGCGCCGCTGCCCGGCGGCGCGGACCTGGCCGCCCGGCTGGCGGCGGCGGAAGAGGCGTTTTTTGCGCCATCGGAAGAGGCCGCCGACCCCGGCGACCCGCCGGGAAAATGGACCTGGCGCGGCGAAGACCTGGCGGCGGCGCTGGAAGCGGCGGGCTTCCGCGTTCGCCTGGACCTGCAGGAACGCCGGGAGCCGCGGCTGATCACCCGCCGGGACCTGGCGGCCTGGTTCGACCGGGAAAAATCGTCCTGGGGTCGGGGCATCGCCGCCCGGCTGGGGGCGGAAGATTTTGCGGCCCTGCAGCGCCTGCTGACCGAACGCGCCGCGGCGGGACCCTTCGACTGGCGTTGGCGGACGGCGGTGATCCATGCGCTTGCGGTTTAAGTTCGTCGGCATCTACACGCTGATCTTTTCCAGCGTCATCTCCGTGGTGGCCGTCTCCCTGGCCACCCAGGACTGAGCGCGGCGCCGGACTTTCAACCGCCGTCGGACAGGTCGACCAGGACTTCGGGCTTCAGGATTTCGATGGACCGCCCCTCGACGCGCAGCACCCCCGAGCGGGCCATCCGGCTGATGGTCCGGGACAGGGATTCCGGGCTGGCGCCCAGGACCTTGGCCAGCTCGCGGTGGCTGTAGGGCAGTTCTATGCGCCGCGCCATCCCGCCCTCTGCGGAGGTGAGGGTCAAAAACGCCGCCAGCCGCTGGGGAAGCTCCTTGAGGCTCAGGGACTCGACGGTGCGCAGGCATTCGTTCATGCGCATGGCCAGGGCCAGAAATAGGTTGGACAGCAGCGACGGCGCCTGGAGCGCCGCTTTTTCCAGGCTTTTCTTGTTGAACGCCAAGACGTGGGTTTTTTCCAGGGCTACCGCGTCGGCGGGAAAAGCGGTACCGGAAAACAGGGTAAAAAGGCCCAGCAGGTCCCCGGAATGGTAAAAATAGATCGTCTGTTCCTTGCCGCCGGCCGAGGTTTTGGTCAGTTTTACCCGGCCTTCGCGGATCAGGAACAGAAAACCCGGTTCATCCTCATCCTTGACCAGGAATTGTCCCGGCTCATAGGTTTTTCCCGCGCCGATTGGGCCAGCGCTTCCAGCTCCTCATAGCGCAAGCCCTGAAAAAGAGACAGGGTGCTGATGAATTCCAGTCGCTGCATCATTTTCCTTGACCTAAGTCAATGCCCGCCGATTTGAATCGCCATATACTGTCCATTGTCTACGCATCTTACCACTTTTCAAGGAGCATACCCATGAATTCTGCTGACGTCGTCATTCTGGGCGGCTTGTCGGGCATTACCGCCGGCATAAGCTGCAAACGGCACTACCCGGGCAAAAAAGTAATCGTGGTCCGCAAAGAAGGCACGGTGATGGTTCCCTGCGGCATTCCCTACATTTTCGGCATCGATGGACAAGGAAAACGTCTACGCGGTCAAAAAGGACTTTGACTACCTGAAGGTCGTGTTGGCCAAGGTGAACCAGGCCACGGACCTGGTCATCATCGGCGGCGGGTTCATCGGCGTGGAGTTCGCCGACGAGTGCCGCAAGAACCGCAACCTCAAGGTCACGATCATCGAAATGCAAAAGCACTGCCTGCAGGCCGCCATGGACGATGAATACTGCGACGAAGCGGAAGCCAAACTCCGGGAAGCCGGGATTACCCTGCTGACCGAAGAACGGCTGGTTTCCATCGAAGGGGGCAAGCTGGCGACGGCGGTCAAACTGGCCAGCGGCAAGAAAGTCAAGGCGGACATGATCATCCTGGGCGTCGGCGCGGTGCCCAACAGCGCCCTGGCGGAAAAAGTCGGCCTGGAGCTGGGCTTCCGCCGGGGAATCAAGGTCGACCGCTACATGCGCAGCGTCACGGACAAGAACGTGTTCGCCTGCGGGGACTGCTGCACCCGGGAATCCTTCTTCGACGGCAAGCCGTCGGCGGTCATGCTGGCTTCCATCGCCACCGCCGAAGCGCGCATGGCCGGGGGCAACCTTTTTTCGCCCACCCACCACAACTGCGGCGTGATCAGCGTCTTTTCGACGATGGTCAACGGCCGGGCCTTCGGCGTAGCGGGCATCACCGAACGGGAAGCCCGGCTGAACGGGACGGAAACGGTGATCACCACCGCGGAGGCCACGGATACGCATCCCGCGGGCATGCCGGATTCGACCATGCTCAAGGTCAAGCTCATCTTCAGCAAATACACCGGCGTGATCATGGGCGGAGCCATCTCCGGCGGGCGTTCCACCGGCGAGATGACCAACGTGCTCAGCGCCTGCATCCTGCACCGGATGACCGCCGACGACATGGTCAAGTTCCAGATGGGCACCCACCCGGCGTTGACCGCCAGCCCCATCGCCTACCCGCTGGTCACCGCCGCCTGCAAGGCGGTCATCCCCATCCACAACCTGAAATAGGGGCCTTCGGCCTTCACCCTTCCCGGCGGGTTTGCGCCCATCGGGAAGGGGAAAGCCCGGTTTTCTTCTTGAACAGCCGGCTGAAGTAGTAGGGGTCGTCGAAGCCCAGCCGGGCCGCCGTTTCTTTGACCGAGCAGCGACCGCCGGACAGCAGTTCCCGGGCCCGGTTGATTTTCAGCTGGATGAAGTATTGATAGGGCGTCAGGCCGGTATAGGTTTTGAAGGTCTCGTAAAATCGGGGACGGCCGACGCCCAGGTCGTCGCCCAGGTCTTCAACCCGGATATTCTGGTCCATTTTTTCCGCCAGCAGGTATTTGGCCCGTTCCACCAGCTGGGCCGAATCGTCGTCCTGCTCGGATTCCCGGGACAGGGCCAGGATTTCCGCCACCAGCCGCATGACCGTGGCCGCCGCCCGGGCCTGGAAGAAGGGTCGTTGTTCGGCGAGGATCTGGAACAGTTCCTCAAAAAGGCGCAGCACCGCCGCGTCCAAACCGGGGGAATACAGCGGCTGCTCGACGGAAAGGACGCCCGCCCGGCGCAGCGCGTCCGCCCAGGGCCCCTTGAACCCCACCCAGCGCTCGGTCCAGCCCTGGTCGGGATCCGGGCGGTAGGCGTGGGGCACGCCGGGCAGCACCAGGATGACCTGGCCGGCGACCACCGGCAACAGGGTGGACGAATCGGCGACCCGCAGGGATCCCTGTCCCCGGCTGATGTACACCAGCTGGTATTCCTTTACCGTGCGTCCGGTGGCCACCGTGCGGTGTTCCGCCGGATGCGTACCCGCCTCGGGCGGATAGGCGCAGCCCGGCGGCACCTCCGCGCAGCCTGCGTCGACGCAGACCAGCTGCCACTTTTCATCCTCCGCGCCATAGGTCAAATAGGTGGAAAATTCCCGGCCGCCCATCATCCAATAATCCATCATAAGGGAAGGCTTTGTCCATGGCCGGTTTTCCAAATCCGCTGCATACTGAAAACACCATGAGCATAGACACTATTGTTGCATTGTCCCGCCGCTACGGCGCGGATCCGGATTACGTCATCGCCGGGGGCGGCAATACGTCCTACAAGGACGCAGATACGCTCTTCATCAAAGCCTCGGGCACCAGTCTGGCGGAGATGGACGCCGCCGCTTTCGTCCGCCTGGACCGCAGAGCCCTGGCCGCCATCTGGCAAAAGCAGTATCCCGCCGATCCGGACGCCCGGGAAGCCGCCATTCTGGCGGACATGCTGGCCGCCCGGCTGCCGGGACAAGAAAACAAGCGCCCCAGCGTGGAAGCCCTGCTGCACGACATCCTGCCCTTGACCTACGTGGTGCACACCCATCCGGCGCTGGTCAACGGCCTGGCCTGCTCGGTGCAGGGCCAGGCGGCCATGGAGGCGCTCTTTCCGGAGGGTGTCGCCTGGATTCCCTCCATCAACCCCGGCTACATCCTGGCCCAGGCGGTGAAGGATACGCTGGCCGAATTCCGGACCCGGCGCGGCGCGGCGCCGGAAATCATCCTGCTGCAGAACCACGGCGTTTTTGTGGGCGGCGACTCGTCGGACCGGGTGCAGGCCAACTATTCCCGCCTGATGGCCACCATCGGCGCCCGGATCGGACGCCATCCCGATTTGTCCGGCGCCCAGGCGAAGTACGGGGCTTCCGAGGCGGTGGCCGCCGAACTCGCGCGTCTGGCCGCGGCGGGGAGCGCTCCCGGGACCAGCCCGCGGGCCCTCTTCCGGCGGAACGGTGAAATCGGCCGGCTGACGGCCAACCGGTCCGCCTTTGCGCCGGTGGCTTCCCCGCTGACGCCCGACCATATCGTCTACGCGGGCAGCGATTTTCTGTTTGTGGAAGATGAAAAAACCCTGTCCGCCGACTGGGAACGTTTTGTCCGTGCTTTCCGCCGGCAACCGAAACTGGTCGCCCTGCGGGGCTTGGGCGTGTTCGGCGTGGGCACGACGGAAAAATCCGCCGCCACCGCGCTGGACTTGTTCGTCGACGCCGCCCGGGTCGTCTGCTACGCCGAAGCCTTCGGCGGCCCCCGGTACATGACCGCCGACAAGGTCGACTTCATCAACAACTGGGAAGTGGAACGCTACCGGGCCAAGATTCATACCGATCAAGGACAGGGAGGAAGCAAATGAAAAACTCAAATCACACCGACGCCGTCCGGGAAGCCTACGGCTTGGCCCGGGAAGTCTACGCCAAACTGGGGGTGGATACGGACCGGGCGATCAGCGCGGCCCGGGACATACCCGTTTCAGTCCATTGCTGGCAGGGGGACGACGTCGTCGGCTTTGAAGGTTCCACCGAACTGTCCGGAGGCGGCATCCTGGCCACGGGCAAGTATCCGGGACGGGCCCGGAACGGCGCGGAACTGCGGGACGACGCGGAGTTCGCCTTTTCGCTCATTCCCGGCGTTTCCCGCTTCAATCTGCACGCCCTCTACGCCGAGACCGACGGGCATGCGGTTAGCCGGGACGCCTTGAAACCCGAGCACTTTACCCGCTGGCTGCGCTGGTCGGCGGAAAAAAAGATCGCCCTGGACTTCAACCCTTCCTTCTTTTCCCATCCCCTGGCCGATTCAGGCTATACCCTGGCCAGCCCGGACGCGGAGACCCGCCAATTCTGGGTCCGCCACGGCATCGCCAGTCGGCGCATCGCCGCCGCCATGGGTGCGGCCCAGGGATCACCGGCGGTCAACAACATCTGGATTCCCGACGGTTCCAAGGACCTGCCCGTAGACCGGCTGGGCCCCCGGCGCCGGCTCAAAGATTCGCTGGATGAAATCCTGGCCGAAACCCTGCCGCCCCAGACGATCGTGGACGCGGTGGAAAGCAAGCTCTTCGGCATCGGCAGCGAGGCCTACGTAGCCGGTTCCCACGAATTCTACCTGGGCTACGCGGCGGTCAAAAAAATAAAACTCTGCCTGGACATGGGCCATTTCCATCCCACCGAGGCGGTCACGGACAAGATTTCCGCCCTGCTGCTCTACGTACCAGGCTTGCTGCTGCACCTGAGCCGGGGCGTACGCTGGGATTCGGACCACGTGCCCCTCTTCTCCGACGAGGTTCGGGACGTCTGCCGGGAGATCATTCGCCTGGGCGCGCTGGACAAGGTCAACCTGGCGCTGGACTATTTTGACGCTTCCATCAACCGTATCGCCGCCTGGACCATCGGCGCCCGGGGGGTGCGCAAGGCGCTGCTGGAGGCGCTGCTGGAGCCCACCGCCCTGCTCCGCCAGGCCGAAACCTCAGGGCGTTACCACGAACGTCTGGCGCTCATGGAAGAAACCAAGACCCTGCCCTTCCCGGCGGTCTGGGACCAGCTCTGCCTGGACGCCGGCGTGCCCGTCGGCCCCGACTGGTTGGCGCTGGTGGCGGATTATGAGCAGCGGGTGCAGCTGAAGCGCACCTGAGCCGCGGGAAGAATCGGTTTGCATTTGCCGTACCCGCCGCCTATACTTGAGTAGCGGAACTAAGAACCTCGGTTTTTAGGGGTATGGCGTGGAACCTATTCGGGATATGACCTGGATGGCCCAGATGGCCTTCGGCGCTTTGGAGCGCTTTTCGCTTAAAGACCGGGAAGCGGTGGCGGTCAGCGGTGAAAAGCAGGCCACCGCCGCACGCGCCGGCCATACTTACCGCTATCGCATTCTGGTCTTTGAAGGCTCCAGCCGCCATCCCGTCTACGCGGTCAACCTGGAAACCTCCATCCTGGGCGGCTGGATGCTCTCCGAGCAGGACGGTCCGCGGCACCGGGTGCTGGAACGGCTCGCTGCCCCCCTGCCCTACGACCAATTCCGCATCAGAGCCCTGGAATACGCGCTTTCCGCGTTGCGGTAAATCCGCTAATTGAGGCTGTCTGATAACTCGGTCAGTTATCAGACAGCCTCAGTATTTTTTCGGATTTTGGCGGATTTAAACGGTTTGCTTTGCTAGAACCAGGTAAAACCGCCAAAATCCTGCGAAAATACGATACTAAGGTAGCTGTCCCGTAACTCCCTGAGTTACGGGACAGCCTCAATTCCCTACTGGGTGGTGGATGATGATCATTTTTAAAAATAAGGCTCAAGATAC
>DYPP01000105.1 GCA_020719845.1 Treponema denticola
TGTATAACGCCGACAAGAGCAGAGGCGCTTGCACAGGGCTTGTCGAAACGACCGACAACAAATGACAAAACCTTGACTAATGTCTACATCTGCCCTATATTCATGGCACTTTCACGGTAAGGCGGATTATATGAGGTTTGCGTTGCCCGTTTTGATGCTGTTGTTTTTGACCGCCCAGCTTTCGGCGGAGGTGGTCTTTCTCCGCAACGGCGATGTTCTTATCGGCAAAATAACATCGGCGGGGTCGGGGACGGTCACCATCCAGACGTTCGGCGATGAGCGGAAGGTTCCTTCCAAGGATATTCTCAGGTCAGAACCGGGCCTGAGCGACATCAAGGATCTGGCCCTGCAGGTGATTCTGAAGGACGGCACCAGCATTCGCGGAAAACTCACCGATTTCGACGAAGAAATCGGTCTTTTTGTGGATATTGGATTCGGGATCCTGGCGCTGCCGATAACCGCCATCGACAAGATCGTAGACCCTTCGGTGGTCGTGCATTACAGAGGTTACCGGCACATTTTGGGGGTTTCAGGCGGGGTGGCGTTTCCCCCCGGCGGGGATTACGGGCTGGGCTACCACGGGGCGCTGACCGGGGAGCTTCAGTTGGCCAGGCTGAGGGAGCTTTACGCTCTTGCCAGCTTCGCCTGGATGGATCCCGGCTACACCGGGGACGTGGGAGTGAGTCTGCAGACCTGGTCCCTGCTTGTGGGAATCAGGTATAAATTCGTCGCCTTTGGAGAAATTTTCCCGGCTTTGGAAATCCTGACTCCCTACGCCACGCTTGCCGCCGGTGGATCGCTGGTGACCCTCTTTGACACCAGGGCGGTCGCCCTCGTCGATCAGCGGGGCTTGCTGACTTCCTCGCTCGCGGCTTCCGTCGGTCTGGAATGGAAACTGCCCGCTTCGTTGTCCCTCAGGACCGAAGGCGGCGCGAATTTTATCTTTCAGACGAGCGGCGTATTCATCGCTCCCAAAGTATCCGCCGGAATATTCATAGGTTTTTAAGATGAAGATCAAGGCCGTTCTCCTGGCGCTTGTCCTCAGCGGCTTCTCCGGCTGCGATGGTGATCTGCTGTTCAATTTTATCAATGAGCCACGCGTTTCGGTCGATTATGCCGCAATCGGGTTGCGGGGGATCTGGCTGGTCGGCGGTATGAAAACCACCTACAAAACCAGCTATCCCTACGACGCCGAACTCGTGGATCAGCTCGATCTCTATGACCCCGACACGGATACGTGGTACGCCGCGGTTGCCCGGCTTCCCGTTCCGGTTGCCTTTGCCGGGGTAAGCGCCTACCAGGGGAAAATTTACGTAACCGGCGGCTGGGACGTCAAAGGCCGCGTCCGGGACATCCTGCAGATTTATGATATCCAGACCGGCACCTGGACCGAGGGGCTGTTTATGCCACGGCCCCGGGCGGCGCACACGTTGGTGGCCGTGGACGGGTACCTGTACGCGACGGCGGGATCATGGGTAAATCAGGAGGCGTCTTTTTACCCCAGTACATCCATCTTGCGCTACGACGTCGCCAACGCCGCCTGGTTGGAGCGCGCCGGTTTTGCCTACGCCGAAGGCGTCGTGGTCCCCTTCGGGGGCATGATCCACAGCATCGGCGGTAGGTCAAGCTATACAGCTGTCGCGAATTACCATGATCGCCTTATCCCCAACCCCCTGGGCGCCGACTTGGCTTCGACAACCACGGAAGTGGTCTTGCAGCGTATTTACAGCGCCGCGGACGCGTTTGTGGCCGGGGATGGCAGCGCGTACGTTCTTTTGAGCGGTGGCCTTTACGCCGCTTTAGGGGGAACGACCCACGCCTTCCTCTTCAACTATCTGACCAATACTCCTTCGACCTCGATGTCCAACGCGTTTTTGTTTCTTAAAGTCCCTTTTGAGAATCCGCCTTCTTCGTGGCTTTCCAGCTTTGCCGCAGGGAACCTCCCCGCGCCCCGGGCTTTTCATCAAATGGTGGTCGCCGGCAACAAGGCGTACCTCTTTGGCGGCACCACGACCCTGCCCGTGCCCAGCCCCAGCGCGGACCTTGTCATCCTGGATTTGACTGATTTTCCCGCATCGGGGTCGCAAAGCCAGGGGGCGCCCCTGCCCGTAGGCAGGATAGGCCATGCGGCGGTAAGGAACGTAGAATGAAAAAAGCCGCCTTGCTTTTTGTCGGGGTGCTAAGCCTTGCGTCGTGCGGCGGGAATTTGCTCATCGACGCGAACGAGGGAATTCCCGAACCTGGCCGCCCCGTGGATGTTTATTTGCGGGGCTTATGGATGGTGGGGGGCCAGCAGAGCGACTATTTCGGCACCGCCTATCCCTTTGGCTACTCGAATCACGTGGCGCAGCTCGATGTTTTTGACCCGGTGGCGCAAACTTGGCATCCCGACGTCACGAGCTTGCCGGTTCCGGTAACTTTTCCCGGCGTGGCCGCCTACAAGGGCAAGATCTACGTTTCCGGCGGGTGGGACAGCAAAGGCCAGAGCCAGGATATCCTTCAAATCTACGACATCCGCGACGATTCCTGGTCTATGGGGCAGGTCATGCCTTTTCGGCGCGCCGGCCATTCCTTGATCGCGGTGGAGCGGGGTTTTCTCTACGCTACCCCGGGGCACGCCTACGACATCAACTATGGCTGGGGCAACTATAATCAGTTTTATCTCTACGACACCTACAGCGGACTCTGGACAGCACGGCAAAGTGTCGGCGTTACCGATGCCGGGGTGGTCAATGTGCGCGGCCTGATTCATGTTTTTGGCGGCCGGAGCTCCGCGACCGCCCAGTGGAACAACCATGACGCCTACCTTCCTCAACCAAGCTACTCCGCCGACGCCGCGACGGGCACGACCGAGGTGGCGCGCGCCCTCATAGGGCCGACGGCGGCATCGTGGACGAATCCCCAGGGAGTACCCTACGTGCTTTCAATCGGCGGCATCAGTGGAGCCCTTACGGGAACTCCCCTCGCCTACGTATTCAGGGGCTTGACTTCCAGCAGCGCCCAGTTGGTCGACACCCTCTCCTACCTGGAGGCACCCTTCGAAGCGCCCCGGCCCTGGACTGATGTTGCCGCGCGGCCGCTGCCCGTCCCGCTGGCCTTCGGCCAGGGCATCGTCGAAGGCGACGTTTTGTATATCTTCGGCGGGACCCGCGCCCTGCCTTTTCCGTCGGGCGAAAAAACGGTCCACCGATTGGACCTGAGCGGCTTTCCGGCCCCAACGGCAAGCTGGGGAACCGCCCCGGACATGCCCGTGCGACGCTTTGGGCATCGTGTCGTGAAAAATCTCGAGATGTGAAGGAATAAGCGATGCGGAAGAAACTTGTTGTCCTGCTGATGTTGCCCGTGCTGGTGTTTTTTTCGTGCAACGGCGACCTTTTGATAGACGCCGTCCCGAAAGCGGCAGAAGAGGTCGTGCCGCCGCCCACGATGAGTGAAATCTACAACCGGGGTATCTGGATGGTGGGAGGACAGTCCGCCTACGATGAAACAGGCCCCGCGTTCAACCTGATTTCCCAGATCGACATCTACGACCCGGTGACCAACGCCTGGTACGCCAACGTGACGGAGCTTCCGGTGCCGGTAACCTACGCCGGCGTGGCCGCCTACCAGGGCAAACTCTACGTCGCCGGCGGGTTCGATTCCTTGGGAGCCAATACCAAGGCGGTCCAGGTATTCGATACGGCCACCGGAGCGTGGACAACCGCAGCCGATATTGATGCCGCCAACCGGGCCAACTTTGACCTGATGGCCAGGGATGGTTATCTATACGCCACCGCCGGAACAACGGGCAACCACAGCGCGGCCTACGCCAATGCGGATTTTTGGCGTAAATACAACATTCAAACCAACATTTGGGCGGCGGCCACCGACAGCAACAGTTACATGAACGCCCAGGTAACCAACGCCTTCGGCATTTTCCAGTTCCTGGGGGGCCGGACGAGTGTGACCGCCGTCGCCAACGCCGCGGACGGCTACATCGGACTGGGTTCAGCCGCTGATGCTTTGACTTCTGGAACGGTAGAAGCGCCGGCGCTACGGGTCGGCGCGGGTTTTGGTTTTTATTACGCCAGCGGCGGCACGGGGTTTCTGCTCCTGGCCGGTGGATTCACGGCCAATATGACCGGCGTCAACGGCAACTATCTGTACCACAACAACACGACGCCCCTGACGTCCATGACCAATACCTTGTACTACCTGCGGGCTCCCTTTGAGGGCGTAGCGTGGACGCTCGTTCCCACCGCCCTGCCGCAGGCGGTGGCTTCGCTGGAAGGAATAGTGGTGGACGGCCTGTACTACCTGTTCGGGGGGATCAAATCGCCCACTACCCCCGTAGGGGTCGCTGAAATGTGGAAATTGGATCTGGCGGGGTTCCCCGCCAGCCCGGTCCAGGTTGAACCGGGCCCCGACATGCCTATAGGCCGCTTCGGCCACAAGGCCGTCAGGATGATCCCCTGATGACCGCGATGCTGCCTGCAATCCACGGGCGCCAATATGCTCAACAACGAGGAGAAGCAATGTACCGACAGAAGAACTGGGCTATCTTTTTCATCGTGTTGTTGTCCCTTGCCCCGTCGGCGTTCGCCCAGGATTACGACGCGACCATCGACAGTGCGCGCGTCGCCTACCGGGAAGTCTCCTTCGAGAAGGCCTACACGACCATCGTCGAAGGTATCCCCGAGACGGTGGCGGACGCCAAGGTCAAACAAAGGACGGGCGGATTCCTTTCGGAAATCGGGGTAGAGGAATACGGCATCCGGAATTTCAAGAATGCCTACGATTCTTTCCGTAAGGCGCTCAAGTACGATCCGACGAACGCCCAGGCCACGTCGTATTTTCTCCGGATGCGCCGGGAAATGAACGTCGCCAGCCTGGCCAACGAGGCGCCGCCGCGGACCAGGAGCGAGCCCAAAGCGGTCGCCGGCGCAACCTTGCCTGCTGCCGTCGCCGAGAAAGCGACGCCGCCTGCCGTCGAGATCGCTGTTCCCGCCACCACCGAACCTGCGGCGACCATCGTGTCCCCCACCGTTCAGCCGCCTGTACCCGATGTCCGGATCACCGAACTTAAAAGCGCGCTTGATGACGCCAGTTCGCGGCTCCAGGCGATGGAGTCGTCGGTCAGCACCACGAGCGATGAGAACAAGGTACTCAAAGGGCAGGTCGAACAGCAACTCAAGCTTCTGCAGACATTCATCGATCGACAAGCTGCCGTCCCGGCAGCCCAGTCCAAGCCGGCAGTCTCGGTTCCACCCGCGCAGACCGCCCAGGAAAAAGCCCTTGTCGCGCAAACCATAGAACTCCTTGCCAAGCTGTCCGAGAAAGAAGCCGCGCCTCCCCAGATAGTCATGCAGAGCGATCCGGCGCTCAAGGAGTTGGTGACCAGGCTCGAGATGAGCCAGGCGGAACAACGGCAGGGAAGATCCCTCGACATGATAGTCGTCATTGCCTTGATAGTATCGGGAGCGGCGTTCGTGGGCCTGCTCGTATTCCTGTTTGTTGTCGCGTCGCGTTCCCGCAAGCGGAGCACCTCGCAGTACGATCAGGGCATGGACGCTTCGTCGATGCAGGCGAGGGCGCCGGGCGGCTCCCCGTACACGGCGATAGGTCAGTACAGGGGCGAAACGCCGCTCCTGGAGTTCATCGATTCCACGCCCCCGCAGGGAGCGGGAGGTACGGATCTCGCGATACGGCGCGACCTCCTCAAGGCCGACAGGCTCAACCGCATGTACGAGGAAGTCAGGACGGGAAGCCTGGGTTGGAATACGGTCAGGCAGTACATCGGGGAGTTGGAAGTATCGCTCCGCGCCGAGATCCTCAAGACCGTCGAGCGCAAGCTGGACGAAGGCGACCTTATCTCCTCCGACGCGATCCTTCCCGTGATATTCCCCTTCCTTACCGACTACGACGACTTCGTCAGGGAAAAATCCGAGAGGCTGGCCCGGCGCGCATTGACGGAAGGCAGGAAGCCGACCGGCGGCGCGAACGGAGAGGAAGGAACGGAGGCCGCGAATGCCGACGACCTCGACCCCTTGTCGCTGAAGAACCTGATGGATATCCCGCGTAAGCTAAAGACGATCTTCAAGGACAACGAACAGAGCCTGATGACGGCGAAGGTCAGCCGCGGAATGGGGGCGATACTCGGTTTGTCGCCGGAAGAACGCAACCTTCTGTACAAGACCGCACTAGCCCACGATTGCGGCTACCTCATGCTCGACCGCGACCGCCTGGTCAGGACTATTTCCAAGCAGGAAATCGACGAGGAGGACTTCCTGTTCATCCAGTCCCACGTCACCCTTTGCACCGACTATTTCGGCGAGGTGGAGCTTCCCGAGGAATTCAGGTGCGGGCTCTTGTCGCACCATGAACGAAACGATGGCTCCGGCTACCCCAGGGGGCTCAAAAAGGAAGAGATACCGCTCTTCGCCAAATTGATCGGAGTCGCGGAGACGTTCTCCGCGCTTGTCTCGAAACGCGCGTATCGCGACAAGCGCGATGTGACACACGCGCTCGCCATCATCTCGGACGGAGCACGGTCGAAGTTCGATTCCGCGCATGTCGATGCCCTCGTCAAGGTAGCCTCGACGATCGGAGTATCCTGATGGCCCGGCCGGTGTTCTTCGCCTTCATAGCAGGCACCGCACCGCAGACCCGTGATCGGATAGTGGAAAGCTTGCTCCTGGAATTCATGGAGACAAAGGCTGGGCGGCCGGTACTCGTGAACCTGGACCCCAGTTCGAATCTACGGCTCAAGACCGGCCGGCCGTCCAAGGATGAGCCGGTCGGGCGTTACGGCAATACATTGGCCTCATCGGGGGTTCCCATCCTCAAGCCGAGCGAGGCCGCGGATTTTTTCGAGGACGCGGTCAAGACCAGTAATGCCGCCATGTCCGACGGGCGGGTCTTCATCGCACTCATGAACGAAGTTCCCAAACCAGAAATGATAGCACTATTCGATGCGATTTGCTTCGCGGTGACCATGAGTCCGGCATCGACAGCATTCATCTACGGCGCGGTGAAGGCAATGGAAGCCGCCGGCAAGAACATACCCGTGCGGGTGATGATTGTCGGGGAGCAGAATATCGAGAAAACCGCAGAATTCTACGTCTCTTTAGCCAGGGAATTCAAGATGATAGGCACTAGCTTCTCGGAGCTTAGCTATGCGGGCTTCATGGCCTTCGACCCTGAAGAAACAAGCTTGGCAGCCCAATACGGCGTCTCGACAATCGAAGCATTTCCCCAAGGCTCGACCAAGGGCCAGGCACGCCAGACTGCACGTAAAATTTTTGCGGTTGATATTTCAGAAACCGACTGTGACTGGCTTGAACGCGAGCGAACCTTCCTGAAATATTTGAGATCGGGAAAGTATTGAAAAACCGACCCGTCACGGATGGCTAAGAGACAGATCCTTCAGCAGAGTGGGATCATCCGGCACGCGCTTGAGCGTCCCCTCGATGACCTCGCGCGCCTGCTCATAGTCCCGGGCGTTGTAGTAGCCGGCGAAGCGGTTGTGGGCGTCGACGACGAAGTTGTGCAAGGCAATCCGGTGTAGCTCCCGTATCCTGGGATTGGGTCCCGCGAGCGCGAGGACGCGTTCTGCCATAGCGAGGCTTCCCGACATGTCGCCGCGCCCCGAGATTCGGGCGAGTTGTGCGGCAAGGGCGATTCCCCCCGTGTATTTTCCAGATGTTCTTTGGTAGACTGTATGAGGAAACTCAAGTTCACCCTCCCGGTGCGGATGGATTTTGGCCCAACTCATTCTACACCATCGAATTGGACTTGGGTTTCCTTATTTTTATACGGATTCAGGTAATAATTCTCCCTCAGCATGATTTTTTGGTAAGGTTGGCTTATCAGGTGAATATTTACAGCAAAAATGCT
>DYPP01000019.1:0-9376 GCA_020719845.1 Treponema denticola
TCAGACCTCGTTTATCCGAGGAAATTCAGTGTATCGTTCCGACCCGGAACGTGATGCTCCTGAATGATGGGCGGCTCCGCGATCAGGTCAACGGGTTCAAGAGCCTTCCCCAGCCGCAACCATCCCCGCCCCGAGTTCGCCGGCGAGGCGGGCGAGCCGCCCGTCCAGGGTCCAGAGCCGGCAGGGGTAGGCGACGCAGGCGGCCAGCAGGCCGGCGTCGACCCAGCCTATCCCGCGCGCGGCCAGTCGGGCGTCTTCGATCAGGGTCAGGATCGCTGCGTCCGATGCCGGCGGAAGTCGGGGCAGCAGGGCCAGGTAGGAAAGAAAACGCCTCCGGTCGCGGATCGAACCGAGGGCCAATTCGCCGTGGATCCACGGATGCATCAGGATCATATCCTCCTCAAGCAACCTCTGCAGATCCGGACTGCCCGCCCGCAGATGCCCAATCCAGACGCTCGAGTCCGCCAGGATCACGGCTTCTCAGCCGCGTACAGACCGGCCCGGTTGCGCGGAGCGGCGACGGCTTCCGGGTCGGTGCCGCCGTAAGCAACCAGGCGTTTTCTGGCCTCCCGGGCGATGAGTGCCCGCAAGCCTTCCCGCACCAGGTCGGAAATCCGCTCTATGCCGGAGATGCTGCGCGCCTCTGCGACCAAAACGTCGGCGATTATCAGTGTAGTTCTCATGCATATGAATATGCGGCAATAGTATGTTTTTGTCAAGAATATGAAGTTGTTTTTTTCACCTGCCGCTCAAAAAGCCGCATCTTGCAGCCCACGCCGAATACGCAGTCCGGTTCTTCCGGGTCCCCAAAAGGGCTCCAAATTCCATAAATCGCCATTTATTCGTCTTCCGCGCCGATTAAGCCTTGAGAGTTGCGTCGGCGGAGTGTAGAATACCAGCAGGGTTTATCCGTTTTTCGGGGGGACAGCAGTGAAGAGCGTGCGCATGTTGATCGTGGAAGACGAATTTCTGAGCCGAAAACTGGTTATCCATTACGTTGAAAAATACGGCCACTACGATATCGCCGTGAACGGCAACGAGGCCATCAGCGCCATCAAGTTCTCCTACGAAGAGGGCAAACCCTACGACGTCGTTTTTCTGGACATCATGATGCCCGACAAGGACGGTCTGTCGGTGCTCAAGGAAGTGCGCGAATACGAGGCCGGCCGGGGCATCGGCGCCAACGACGGGGTCAAGATCATCATGACCACCGCCCTGGGGGACGCTAAAACCGTGATGGGAGCCTTCCGGGACCAGTGCGAAGCCTTCATCACCAAACCCTACACGGAAGAAGCCTTTAAAAAACAGCTGCGCAAGCTGGATTTGATCGAATAGGGATCCCTTTCGGGATCCCCCTGCCCAAACCGGCGTATTTTCGGGAGAACGCCTTTCAGTCGGTCAGAATCCGGCAGTAGCGCTTTTTGCCCGCCCGCAGCGTCAGGCTGCCCGCGGCGTCCAGCCGGTCGCCGCCGATCAGGGCGGCGGGGTCGGTGACGGCCGGCAGCTCGGCTTCGGCGCCCACAAAGGCGCCGCCCTGCTGCACCAGCCGCCGGCCTTCGCTTTTGGTCGGCGCCAGGCCGGCGTCCACGAACAGGTCCACCACGTTGTAGCCCGCCGCAAAGGCCGCCCGGGAAAGGCGCACCGTAGGCAGGGCGTCCCGGTCGCCGCCGCCGCCGAAGGCGGCCCGGGCCCCGGCCAGCGCCTTGTCGGCTTCTTCCTGCCCGTGGATCAGTTTGGTGATTTCGTAGGCCAGGCGTTCCTTGCCCTCGTTCGGGTTGCGGCCCTCCGCGACCAGGGCCCGGCATTCGGCGGTGGGCAGAAAGGTGTACATGAGCAGGAAGCGGAGCAGGTCCGCGTCCTGGACGTTGCGCCAGTACTGGAAGAAATCGTAGGGACTGGTGACGGCGGGGTCCAGGAAGAGGGCGCCCTTTTCGGTCTTGCCCATTTTCTTGCCGTCCGCAGTGGTGACCAGCGGAAAGGTCAGGCCGAAGACCTCGGCGCCCTCCACCCGGCGGATCAGCTCGATGCCGGCCACGATATTGCCCCACTGGTCGTCGCCGCCGATCTGCAGCCGGCAGCCGTGGCGGCGGAAGAGTTCCAGAAAATCGTAGCTCTGCAGCAGCTGGTAGTTGAATTCGATGAAGGAAAGTCCGGTCGCCATGCGCATCTTGTAGGCTTCGAAGCTGAGCATGCGGTTGACCGAAAAATGACGGCCGATTTCACGCAGGAAGTCGATGTAGTTGAGGTCCGCCAGCCAGTGCTTGTTGTTGTCCGTCAGCGCCGTGGCGTCGTCAAAGCCGATGAAGCGGTTCATCTGGGCGGTGATGGCCGCGGCGTTGGCGTCCAGCTGTTCGTAGCTGAGCATCTTGCGCATTTCCGTCTTGCCCGAAGGATCGCCGATGCGCGCCGTGCCGCCGCCGATCAGGGCGATGCCCACGTGGCCGGCGGCGCGCAGATGCCGGAGCGCGAAGAGCGGCACCAGATGGCCCACGTGCAGGCTGGGGCCCGTCGGGTCGGTGCCCACGTAGAAGGTGACCGGACCCTGGTCCATCACCCGGGACAGGGCTTCCACGTCCGTGCACTGCTGAAAAAAGCCGCGTTCCTTGAGCGTTTCGAGCGCCGCGTTCATACCGGTACGTCCTCGGGAAAAAAATCGTCCCCGGCGTGCCGTGGACGAGTCCAGTATACCGATCCGCGCCGGGCGCCTCAAGTCGGGGACAGAAAATCCTCCCGCTGGGGGGTAAAGACGTCCAGCGCCCGGAATTCGGTCACCGCCACCACGCCGTGCACCAGGTTGGGCGCGACGTAGACCGTATCCCCCGGCTTGACCCGGCGGATCTGCCCGTCCAGCGTAAAGTCGGCTTCGCCTTCCAGCACGTAGACGATCTGTTCGTGGGGATGGCTGTGCAGGGCGCCGACACCGCCGGCGGCGAAGGCCATCTCCGACGCCAGCAGCGCGCCGCCATGGGCCTTGATGGTGCGCACCGACGTGGCGTCGATGCGCCTGGTTTCCATTTGATCGTTGAAGAAGAACATTCCCTACCTCTTGCCGGAAGTTCTACCACGTTGGCCGCCGCTAGACAACGTCCTCGACGGAAAGCGGTTTCCCGACGGTGGCGGGTCCGGCCAGCGCGCGGAAAGCCGCTTCCAGCAATTCCAGCAGCCGGGCCCGGGAATCCCGCACCCGGAAGCCGGTGGGCAGGATCCGGGGGGACCGGAATTCGGGCAAACGCCGGAGGAAGCGGGGCAAGGTGCGCTCCAGATCCCCCACGGAGCAGGCCATGCCGCGGCCGCTGGCTTCCAGCATGCGTCCGTTCAAGGTCTGCTCGAACTGGCCGTCCTGGGGCAGGGCCAGGATCGGCTTGCCCAGGGATATGGCCTCGGACAGCGTCTGGTGGCCCGCCGAACTGATCACCGCCCGGCAGGACGCCAGCCCCTCGTCGAAGTTGGCCCCCGGCGCCGGATACAGCCGGTAGTCCAGCCCCGGCAGGGCGTCCAGCAGGGGCAGCACCTTGCGGCGGGCGTCGGGCTTGAGGTTGACGGCGATGAACCCCGCGTCCCGGACCGGGTAGCGGAGCAGGGATTTGCGCAGCACCGGACCGACGTCGCCTGCGTAGAACGAAACCAGGATGCGCCGGTCCCAGGGACCTTCCATCAAGAGCGCCAGCGCCGCGGCGATCCAGGAGCGGGGGTCGGCGGAAACGAAGCGCCGCACGATGCCCGGATGGTTCAGCTGCACCACGGGTACGCCCGCCAGACGGGCCGCCCAGGGCAGATAGGGTTCAAAATCCGACAGCACCAGGTCGATCTTCAAGCGTCGCAGGGTCCTGGCCAGACGCCGGACTGCGGGGATAAAATGAGCCGCCTGGCGCAAGCCCTGGAGCAAGGTCGTGCCGTATACGATGCGGTTGCCCCTTTTTTGCAGTTCAAAACAGGGCAGGGGCCGCAGCCGGGCGCCGCCGAGCCGGGCGCTTACGAAGGGGGCCACCGTGGCGGGCACGAACAGGGCCAGGTCGTGCCGCTGCGCCAGATCTTCGTACAGGGCCACCATGCGCGCCGCGTGGCCGAAACCCTCGCCGGCGCAGGAATAGGCTATGCGCATACCGCTTCCTCCCTGGCCCGATTATCCGCCGTTTTCGTTATGCCACGGTTAAAGATTGATCAGAAAAACATTCAATCCACTTGCAGGAGCCTACCGGGTTTTCGGCAGTCCCCCACGTTGACGGCGCCTAAAAGTCTGGTACAATGGCGGCAGGAGAACCACATGCCGCTGGACAAGAAAACCGAACACCGCATCAATGCCGTTTTTGAGCACGCCGTCGCCGAAGGCCGCCGGAATCTGCATGAATTCGAAGTCTACCAAATCCTCGAAGCCCTGGGCCTCAACGTACCCCGCTACGTGTACGTCACCGATACTTCCCGGCTGGACGCCGCAGAGCTGGCTCCCTTCGCGCCCAAGGCGATCGTCAAGATCGTATCTCCCGACATCGCCCATAAATCCAAGCTGGGCGGCGTCAAGGCGGTGGCGACGGAAGACCCGCTGTACGTGCGGTTCGTGATGGAGGCGATGCGGACCGAAGTGCTGTCCCATTTTTCCGGGTCCAACCTGCCCCGCATCGAGGGCTTCCTGGTCGCCCAGCTGATTCCCTTTACCCAGTCTTTGGGCAACGAGGTGCTCATCGGGGTCAAGGAAGACGCCTCCTTCGGGCCGACGGTCACGCTTTCCAAGGGCGGGGACGACGCGGAGTTCTTTGCCAAGTGGTACGATCCGGCCAACCTGACCATCGCGCCCCTGGGCCGGGAAGAAGCGCACCGCATCGCCCATTCCCTGAAGATCCGGCACAAGCTGGAAGCCGAAGGCCACCATGCCTATATGGGTTATATAGAAGAAGCGCTCTACGCCATTTCCCAGCTGGCCTGGCAGTATTCCTTCAGCGCCGGGCACAAACCCACATACCACCTGCTGCAGATGGACGTCAATCCCTTTGTGTTTTCTTCATCCGGCGGCGGCGCCTTCATCGCCGTGGACGGATTCGCCCAGTTCGCGGTGGCCGAAGAACGCGGCCAGTTCGGACCGCGGCCGGACCCGGCCACGCTGCGGCCTTTCTTTGAACCCCAGGGCATCGTCGTGGCCGGCGTTTCTTCCGAGGCGGGCAAGTACAGCATGGCCCGGGTGATCGTCGAAACCCTGCACGACCTGGGGCGCAGCGACGTCTTCTGCCTGAACCCCAAGGGCGGCAGCACGGAAATTGCGGGCCGGACCTTTCCGCTGTACGCCGCGCCCGCGGACCTGCCCCAGGCCTGTTCGCTCTACGTCTTTGCCGCCCCGGCCAAACGCACCGTCGAATTCCTGGAAACCGTGCCGGACAACACGGCGGTGATCCTGATCTCCGGCATTCCCGCGGACCTGCGCTTCCAGGACTTTTCCGCCCTGGTGGCCCAGCACCGCCGGCGGGGCATCCGGGTGATCGGCCCCAACTGCATGGGTACCTTTTTTGCCCCCGACGCGCGCCGCCAGGGGCTCAACACGCTCTTTTTGGGAGACGAACGCCTGCCCATCCGCTGGACCGCCCGGTCCAACGTCGCCCTGTTCACCCAGTCCGGCGCCATGGGCATCACTGCGGTGGAGCGGGCGCAGTACGCCAACATCTACAAGAGCATCGTTTCTTTCGGCAACAAGTCGGACGTGAACATCCCCGACCTGATCAGCTATTTTTCCGATGAGCCCAGCGTGGAGGTGATGGCCATCTACCTGGAAGGTCTGGCCACGGGGGAAGGCCGGGAATTCTTCGAACTGGCCAGGGTGACCCAAAAGCCCCTGATCGTCTACAAGGCGGGGCGCACCGAAGCGGGCGCCAAGGCTGCCGCCAGCCATACGGCCAGCATGTCCGGGGACTACGACGTCTTCCGGGCGGCGGCGGAACAGGCCGGCATGGTGCTGATCGACGAACTGCCCGACTTCTACAACGCGGTCAAGGCTTTTTCCATGCTCCGCCACAAGGCGCCCCGGGGCCTGCGGATCGGCGGCGTGGTCAACGCCGGCCTGGACGCCACCATGGGTTCGGACCTGCTGGGCGAAATGACGCCCGCGGTCTATGACGCATCGACCAACGAAACGCTGCAGCGGCTCAACGCCAGCGGCCTGATCAACGTCGGCGCTTCCTTCCTGGACGTCACGCCCATGACCGACGACCGGCTCTTCGCCGACATCGTGGACTGCGTCCTGGCGGACGTCAACGTGGACTGCGCCTTCGTGGCCATCGTTCCCCATACGGGGGCGCTGAAGACTACCGACGACGTCTGCGCCCAGACGGACGCCCTGGGCGCGCTCCTGACCCAGGTGGCCGCCCGGCACCGCAAGCCGGTGGTCGTGTCGGTCAACTCGGGCAACCGCTACCAGGGCTTCGTGCGGGTCCTGGAAGAAGGCGGCCTGCCGGTCTTCGCGGACATCCGCTCGGCCATGCGGGCGCTGCACACCTTCTGCGTGTACAGCGTCGACGCGCCGCGGTAAAGCGGCTTCAGCCCCGCAGGGCCGCCGGCGCCAGGGCCAGCTCGATCCGGGCGGCCACGTCGGCGCTGATTTTGGGCACCAGCTCCAGGGCGTCCAGGTTCTCCCGCAGCTGTTCCAGCCGGCTGGCGCCGGTGATGACCGTGCTCACCCGGGGGTTGCGCAGGCACCAGGCCAGGGCCAGCTGGGACGCGGTGGCGCCCAGGTCGGCGGCGATGGGCACCAGCGCCCCGGCGGCCTTGAGCACCGACTCGGGGAAGCTGTCGGACAGCCATTCGTAGCCCGGCAGGGTCAGCCGGGAGCCCGCCGGCCGCCCGGCGGCGTATTTGCCCGAAAGCACCCCCGACGCCAGGGGGCTCCAGGTGGTGAGCCCCAGCCCGATGTCGTCGTAGAGTCGGGCGTACTCCTTTTCCACCCGGTCCCGGAACAACAGGTTGTACTGGGGCTGTTCCATCTGGGGCTTGCGCAGGTTGCGCCGGTCGGCGATCTCCCAGGCCTGGCGGATTTCTTCGGCGCTCCACTCGGAGGTGCCCCAGTACAAAGCCTTGCCGGCGGCGACCAGGTCGTTCATGGCCCAGACCACTTCTTCCATCGGCGTGTCCGGGTCGGGCCGGTGGCAGAACACCAGGTCCACGTAGTCCAGGCCCAGCCGTTTTAAGGACCCGTCCATGGCCTGGAGCAGGTATTTGCGGTTCAGCGTGTTCTTTTCGTTCGGGCCTTCGTGCAGGCCCCAGTAGAATTTGGTGGAAACCAGGTAGGAAGCCCGGCGCCAGCCCAGCTTCTTCAGCGCCGCGCCCATGATTTCTTCCGCCGCGCCGGAAGCGTAGGTTTCGGCGTTGTCGAAGAAATTCACCCCCCGCTCGTAGGCGGCGGCCATCATGGCCGCGGCGGCGTCCACGTCCACCTGCTTGCCGTAGGTTACCCAGGAACCCAGCGAAAGGGCCGAAACCTTGACCCCCGCGCTCCCCAGACGACGATATTCCATAAACGCTCCTTGAAGGTCCGCCTGTGGCGCCTTCGGGTAGAAATAAAAAAATCGATCCGCTAGAATTCTAACATACTGAGGCAATTTTAAAAATCGGTTATTTTTGAAATTGCCTCTGCCGTTTCTCGCATTTCTTGCTAATCGCAAGAAATGCTACGAAATCAGCGCAGGTTTTTGGTAGATTTTTCAAAATGCGTCTGCATTTTGAAAAATCCTCTACTTAAGGGAGAGGCGGATGCAAACAATTCTCTGCTACGGGGATTCGAATACCTGGGGCGCCGACCCGGCCACCGGCGCACGGCTGGACCGGGACAGCCGCTGGCCCGGCGTCCTGCGGCGCCTGCTGAACGCCGATGCGCCAACCGAGGACCCGGCTTTCTGGATCGTGGAAGAAGGTCTCTGCGGCCGCACGACCTGCCGGGAAGACCCTATCGAAGGGGACCGCAACGGCCTGCGCCAGCTGCTGCCCATCCTGGAAAGCCACCAGCCGCTGGACGTAGTGGTCGTCATGCTGGGCACCAACGACCTGAAGATCCGCTTTGCGCCCACCGAATACGACGTGGCCCGGGGCGCCCAGCGGGTAGCCCGGGCGGCGCTGGAGTCCGGTACCGGTCCCGCCGGCGCCGCGCCCCGGGTGCTGCTGGTCTGCCCGCCGCCCACGGCCAGGCTGACCTATTTTCGGCCGATGTTCGACGGCGCGGGTGAAATTTCGGTTAAAATGGCCGGCCGCTACCGCCAGTTCGCCACCGAGATCGGCGTAGATTTTCTGGACGCCGGCGCCTTCATCCGCTCCAGCGAGCTGGACGGCATCCACCTGGAAGCGCCGGAACACCGCAAGCTGGCGGCGGCGATCGCCGAAAAAGTGCGGTCCATGCTGCAGTAGCCCGGGTAGCCGGAACTACGGTGCGCTGATCAGCTCGTCCCGCCGGGGGATGGACGAAGCCGCGCCCTGGCGGGTGACGCAGATGCCTGCGGCCCGGGCAGCCAGCTCCATGGCCGCCTGGGGGCCGGCGCCGTCCAGCAGGGCGGCGATGAAATAGCCGGTAAAGGTATCCCCCGCGGCGGTGGTGTCCACCGCTTTGACCGGCGCGGCGGCGACCCGACATTGGGTACCGTCGGCTCCGGCGTAGCGGGCGCCCGCGGCGCCCAGGGTCAAGAGGACGTCCGCGCCGGGAAAACGGCGGCGCAGGGCCCCAAGCACCTGATCGGCATCCGCCGCGTCCGTGCCCGCCAGCAGGGCCCCTTCGATCTCGTTCAGGATAAAGCAGTCCACCGCGTCCAGGGGCAAGGTGGGGATGATCTCGTCCGCCGGGGACGGGTTGAAGAAGAGGCGCAGCTTCCGGCTTCGGGCCTGGCGCATCGCGTAGCCCAGGGAAGAAATTTCGTTCTGGAACAGGACCGCGTCCCCTGCGCCCCAGCCTTCCAGAAAATAGTCCACGTCCGCTTCGGCGATATCCCGATTGGCGCCGCCGTAGAGGATGATGCAGTTCTGCCCCGCCGGATCGACCTGGATCAGCGCCCGGCCAGTGGGCGTGTCCCCTTCCCGCACCCGGGATACGTCCACCCCCGCGGACCGCAGCAGGTCCACGGCAAAACGCCCGTCCGCCCCGACCTTGCCCGCGTGGTGCGTTTCGGCGCCCGCCCGGGCCAGGGCGGTGGACTGGTTGTTGCCCTTGCCGCCGACAAACCGTTGGTAGCCCCGGCCGGCCATGGTTTCACCGGGCTGAATGAAATGGGGAACGGAAAAAACCTCGTCCAGGTTGATGGAGCCGATATTGAGGATGCGGGGCATGGGCGGAACCTCCTGGCGCCTAGAAAAACCTTTCGGGCTTTTAAGACGCCTCCATTTTAGTGCAAACATCGGGATCGCTCAATGCCTTGCC
>DYPP01000019.1:9476-33196 GCA_020719845.1 Treponema denticola
TGCCCTATCGGCCGGGGTTTGGGTTCAATCGGCGCGGGCCTACAAGCCGCCGGCGTCCACCCGGAGCACCCGGCCCCCTGCGGTGCCGACGTACAGCACGCCGTCGATGAGCAGGGGCCGCACGCTGGGCGCGTCGGGAATGGCGGTCTTCTTGAGGATTACCCCCGTCGCGGCGTCGGCGACGACCAGGGTCCCCTTGCCGGAACCCCAGTAAAGCCGTCCCCGGGACAGGAGGGGCGGCGAATCGACCCCGGGCAGGGGACTTCCGCGGTCGCCGCCGTCTTTTAGGGAGAGAATGCGGAGAAAGTGGTCCGCGGTCCACAGATAGATCCACTCACCGTCGGTTTCCGGGTCGGCCCCCAGGCGTGCTTCCAGCGTCCGTTCCCAGAGGATTTTTTCGTCCCCCAGGGAAACCGCCGCGACCCGGCCCGAACGGTCGGCGGCGATGACGAGGCCTTCGCTGAAGCGGGGCGCCAGCGGCTCCGCGGCCAGTCCCAACGGCAGTTCGGCCCGCACCCGGGAAGAACCGGAATCCAGGATCACCAGGCTGCCCCGGCCGGTAATGCCCACCAGGGCGCGGTCCGCCAGCACGAGCGGCGCGGCGATGCCGTCGGGGATGGGGATTTCCCGGATCAGCTGGGCGTTTTCCCGGCGCAGGATGGCGATGCCCCGGGGCGTCGCCACGGCCACCCCTTCGGGCACGGGCAGCGCCTTGTACCGCGGCGCTCCCGCCCGGGCGTCGAAAGCCCAGCGGCCCCGTTCCGCCCCCGCCAGTCCGTCGACCAGCACCAGGCCTTCGGGTTCGGTCAGGGCGATGGCCTGGTCCAGGGCGGTCACGGCGCCGACGTCCCGGCCGGCGGACCAGACTAGTCGCCCCTGCTTGTCCAGCGCGTGCAGCCGGCCGCCTGCGTCCAGCACCAGCACCAGGTCGCCGTAGCGGGTCACGCCGGCGGCGATGGGCCGGTCCGAAACCCGGGTATTGCCCAGCAGCCCGGGGTAGACCGGGGCGGATCGGCGCTGGGCGAACGATTCCACCGGTAGAGCCGCGGGCAGGCGGGACTGCGCCGCGCCGGGATCCCGAAGCCGGTCCAGCTGGTCCAGGTAGAGCAGGCTGTCCCGGCCGGAGGGCAGCGCCCGCAGCGTCCGGAAGGCCTCTTCCAGCCGCGTCCGGGCCGGAGAACCCGGCGGGGCCAAGAGCGGCGCCGGATCTTCCAGGTCTTCCCACACCACCCCCACCGCAGAGCTGCTCTCGCCGACCAGCACGAGGGCGCCGTAGGCGGCTTCCGCCGCCGCCAGCGCGGCGTCGCCGACGCGCAGTTCCTGCCCCGGGCCGGCGCTGGGCGCCAGCGCAAAGGCGGTGGCCACCACGGCCCCCGCCAGAGGGTTCGCGTCCCGCCCGTCCAGCAGACCCGACAGCAGCGCGCCCTTGGGCAACAAGGCGACCCGGCCGGCGCGGACGGCGACGCGGGTCAGCCCGGGTTCGGCGCGGACCAGAAACTCCGTTCCCCGGACGCCGGCGGCGGCGTTGGCGGTCAGCACCGTGAATTCGTCCCGGCCCGCCAGGGCTTCCACCTTGGCCAGCACGGCCCCCTTGGCCAGCCGCAACTCGACGCGCCGGCCGCCGCCTTTCGGTTCCCCGCCGGACCGGAAGGCGGCGATCTCCAGCTCCGAGGAAGGAAACACCCGCAGCGTGGCCAGGGCACCGAAGGCCAGTTCCACCGAGCCGTCCGCCCCGGTGCGCAGCAGTTCGCCCGCGCCCAGGGTCATGCCCACCGCCGGCGCCTCGCCGTTCGCTTTGACCACCGTGCCCTGGACGAAGGTCACCTGGGGATCCACCGGCGTGGTCGCCGGGACAAGGGCGGCGGTTTCGATCCGGCCGGCCAGGTCCGATCCGGCGGGTTTGTCCGCCGCGCTACGGTCCGCGGGCTTGCAGGCGGCCAGAACCAGGGCCGCGATGAGATAGTATTTTATTTTCGGGAGCATAGGCCAAACAGTATCACACCCGGGAGGCTTCATCAGGCCAAGGTCTTGAGTCGCAGGCGCAGTATTTATTATATTGAGGGGGCCTTTAAAAACCCGGTTGGTTTTCAGAGGCCCCTTGGCAAATCCTTCCAGGATTTGCGGTTTTTATTTGTAGACCTCGAAAAACTGAGGTTTTTCGAGGTCCCCTTGAAAGGGCAGACAGGAGGAAACGGATGAAACTGTACAGCCGGGGACAATTGGTCTTTTTTTCCCTCCTCAGCGCGCTGATCGTCGCCATGCTGGCCGCCGGCCTGGGCGTTTTCCGCTTGTGGCCCGACGCAGCCCAAAACGCCGCCGTCGCGCCGGCCCCCGAGCAGACCGACGCCCTGGACCTGCGTCAATCCGCGACGGCCGTCGGCCTGGCCAACGCCGCGGACATCGTTCCCTATACCCAGGACGAACTGGAAAATATTTCCGTCTACGAACGCCTGAACAGCGCGGTGGTCAACATCACCACCGAGACGGTGGCCATCAACTGGTTCCTGGAACCCGTGCCCCAGGACGGCGGGTCCGGGTCGGGTTCGATCATCGACACCCGGGGCTACGTGCTGACCAACTACCACGTCATCGAAAACGCCTACAAGGTGTTCATCAACCTGGCCGACGGCAGCCAGTACGAGGGTTCCGTGATCGGCACGGATCCGGAAAACGACATGGCGGTGCTCAAGTTCGATCCGCCCAAGGGGCAGGAGCTGCAGACCGTACCCTTCGGAGATTCGGGCAAGCTGAAGATCGGCCAGAAGGTGCTGGCCATCGGCAACCCCTTCGCCCTGGAGCGCACCCTGACGGTGGGCATCGTTTCCGGCCTGGGCCGGCCGATCCAGACTTCCAACCAGAACATCATCCGGGACATGATCCAGACCGACGCTTCCATCAATCCCGGCAATTCCGGCGGCCCGCTGCTGGACGCCATGGGACGCATGATCGGCATCAACACCATGATCTATTCGCCCTCCGGCGGTTCGGTGGGCATCGGCTTCGCCATACCGGTCAACACCGCCAAGCGGGTGGTGGCCGAACTGATCCAGTACGGCAAGGTGCGCCGGGGCTGGATCGACGCGACGGTGGTGCAGCTCTTTCCCGCCCTGGTGGGCTACGCCAAGCTGCCCGTCTCCACGGGACTGCTGGTGTCCCGGACCAAGCGCAACGGCTTTGCTGAACGCGCGGGCCTGCGCCAGGGCACCGAGCCGGTGCGCTACGGTTCCAGCGTCATCTACCTGGGCGGCGACGTGATCACCGCCGTGGACGGCGTCAAGATCACCCGCCTGGCGGACCTGTACAACGCGCTGGAGGACAACCGGGGCGGCGACAAGGTGGCGGTGGAAGTGAACCGCAACGGCAAGACGGTGCGCCTGGAAGTCACCCTGGCGGAACGGGACGAGGTGCTCAACAAGGACTGACCCCCGCCAGGTGCCGCTCCAGGGCGTCCCGGACCGGACCGGCGGCGCCGGCGACCACCTGGATGCCCCGGGCGCCCAGGGCCCGGGCGGCGCTGGGCCCGATTTCCGCGACCAGCACCTGCTTTACCCCCGCCCGCTTCAGTTCGTCGGCGATGCCCGTCTTGCAGCCCCGCAGCGCCCGGGCGGAAATGTCCGTTTGACCGCCGATGCGGTTGCCCGCTTCGGTGTCGATGGTAAAAATGGAAAAAATATCGCAGCTGCCGTAGTGCGGATCCACCCGGCCGTTCTTGTTCGGTACGGCTATCTTGCAGGCCATCGCTCAGATCGCTCCCCGTTGTCGGCCGACCTTGACGAAGGCGGCCACGCAGCGGTCGACCATGGCGTCGCTGTGCGCCGCGGACAGCTGCACCCGGATGCGCGCCTGGCCCCGGGGCACCACGGGAAAGCTGAAGGCGATCACGTAGATGCCCTCCCGGAGCAGGTCTTCGGCCATCCCCAGGGCCAGCTGCTCATCGCCGAACATGACCGGCACGATGGGATGGATGCCCGGCCGGAGGGCAAAGCCCGCGGCGGCCATGGCGCCGCGGAAGCGTTCGGCCTGGCGCATCACCCGCAGGCGGGCTTCGGCGGATTCCGCGGCCAGCCGCAGGGCTTCCCGGTTGCCGCCGACGATGGCCGGCGGTAGGGCGTTGCTGAACAGGTAGGGCCGGGCTTTTTGCCGCAGCCATTGGATGATTTCTTGCCGCCCCGCCACGCAGCCCCCGGCGCCGCCGCCCAGGGCCTTGCCGAAGGTGGTGCTGATCAGGTCCACCCGGTCCCGGACGCCGGAGTATTCCGGCGTGCCCCGGCCGGTGGGGCCGATAAAACCGGTAGCGTGGCTGTCGTCCACCAGCACCAGGGCGTCGTGGGCGTCCGCCAGGTCGCAGATGGCCGCCAAGTCGGCGATATCGCCGTCCATGGAAAAAACGCCGTCCGTGACGATCAGCCGGTATTTGGCCGCCTTCGCGTCCACCAGCCGGCGCTCCAGATCGGCCATGTCCAGGTGGTTGTAGATATAGCGCGTTGCCTTGGCCAGCCGCACGCCGTCGATGATGGAGGCGTGGTTGAGCGCGTCGGTGAGGATGGCGCAGTCCGCGTCCAGCAAGGCCTCGAAGACCCCGCCGTTGGCGTCGTAGCAGGACGAAAAAAGGATGGCGTCGTCGACCCCCAGAAAACGGGCTACGTCGGTTTCCAGATCCCGGTGGATGCGCTGGGTGCCGCAGATGAAGCGCACCGAAGACAGGCCGTACCCCCATTCGTCCATGGCCCGGGACGCAGCGGCGGCCAGTTCGGGCCGTCCGGACAAGCCCAGGTAGTTGTTGGCGCAGAAGTTGAGTACCTCCCGACTGGTTCCGTCCGCCCCGGCAGCCCGGATTTCCGCCCCCTGCCGGGTTTCCAGCACGCGTTCGCTTTTAAAGAGCCCTTCGGTCCGCAGCCTGGTCAGCCGTTCTGTCAGGTCGGCTTGCAGTTTTCCGTACATACGTTGCTCCCCATGGCTTCTAGTGAAGAATTCCGAACCCCACGCCGCCGAAGGGACGCGGTTCTCCGTCGTCGATCCAGGCCCCGCCCAGCAGGCTCAGCACGAAGACCGACGGAGGCGGGAAAAAGCGCAGTTCCGCGCCCAGCAGCACCGGACCGGCGGAAACCGCTTCATCCTGGTCAAAGCGATATTCCGACCGGACGGACACACCGGCGATGAGCAGGGGCAGCCGAACCGCCAGGCCCCCGCCCAGCACCGCCCGGGGCAGGGCTTCCTGGGGATACCCGTCCGCGCCGGTCCACAGCAGGGCCGGCGACAGGGTAAACGCCAGCTCCGCCAGGGGCGCCCAGGTCAGGGGTACGCCGGCGCTCAGGCCCGGCCGGACGCCGAAGGCGTTCAGCGCCCCGGTCCGCGCCCAGGCGTAGCCGAGGCTGAGGGCCGACGCCAGTCCCGGACCGCCGGAAGAACCGCTCAGCACCTTCTTGATCGATCCGCCGAAGCCCGGCACCGCGTCGCCGCCCGCGCCCGGAAGCAGGTCCAGCGCCCCGGCCAGCTCCCACCCGTCCGCCGGGGCAACCCGAAAGCCCAGCGCGTAGGGGACGGTTTCCCAGGCCGTTTCGGAGCCGTAGGGGCGTCCGAAGAGCAGGTTGCCGTCGATCTGAAAGGAGCGGGCCGGCAGCGGTTCGGCGGTGGGCGTCAGCAGCAAGCCCCCGCTGCCCTGGGTCAGCGCGGCGGGACGAATATGGAGAGTGGAATCGATGGCCACCCGCAGCTCAAAGCCGTCGGCCACGGGCTCGGACCCGTCCCAGGGCAGGGAAACGGCTTGCAACCGCGCCGTGTAGACCCCGTCCGGCAACGGCCGGCCGGAGGACGCGGAAGCGCCGGAAACCCGACCGTCCCAGGCGACGGATTGTTCCCAGGTATCGAAGGGATCGAAGGGATGGCTAAAAACCTCCACCCCCGCCGCGTCGGCCACCGACAGCGTGGCCGTCCCGGGGGCGCTCACCTCAAAGAAGAATTCCGTGGTTCCCAGCAGTCCCGGGTTGCCGGGGTTGAAGCGGCGCCGCAGCAATGACGCGTCCGTGACCCGGAATACCCCGGGACGCAGCGCGAACTCCAGCGTGCTCAACGACCCCCGGGAAACCAGGACGCTCCGGGACGCGTCCTCCCAGGCAAAGGCGCGTACCCGGATGGTGTGCAGACCACTGCGCAGGGCGATATAGGGGCCGTCAACGCTCTCGCCGTCGGCGTAGAGCTCCGGCTCCAGGGCCAGGATGTCCGGACCCGGCGCTCCCGGCGCCCGGTCCACGCGCACGTAGACCTTGCCCAGTTCTTCTTCCAGCTCGGCGGTGACCACCAGGCGTTTACCCTCCACCACGGTCACCTTGAAGCTCCGGCTGAGGTAGCCGTCCCTGGTCAGCAGGATCTGGTATTCCCCCGCCGCCAGCGTATCCAGCACCAGGGTGGTGGTGCCCCGTTTGAGGCCGTCCACGTAGACCACGGCGCCTGCAGGTTCGCTCCGCAGCTCCAGCCCGCTGCCTTCCACCTCTTCAATCGCGTCGGCCCACAGGGACGACGCACCAAACCCCGCGGCGCCGGCTAAAATCAAGAGCACTAAAACTAATCTACGCATGAGTACATTATATTGCATTCTTAAAAAAAAAGCCGCCCGGTGACCACGGAGGTCGAACCGGGCGGCCAGCACGGCGGGCGGTCAGGGCGCCGTGGCGAGGATCCCCGGTGAAAAGTCGGATTGCACCGTCAGGGACCGGGCGCCCAGGGCGCCGTCCAGCATGAACAGGCCGGGCCCGTTTTCGCCGGCCAGCTTCAGGCGCAACAAAATGTCGTTGTCGTCCTTCTCTTCTTCCACCTGCTCGTTGACGAACCACTGGTAGTAGGCGTAGGTGGCGTGGTCGTTTTCCTTCTGCGCCAGATCGGCGATGTCGTTGATGTTCCGGGTCACGGTTTTTTCGTGCTCCAGCGTCTTCTCGAACATGTCCCGGGCGGAAGCGAAGGTCTTCGGCGGCTCCTGGATGGCCTGCAGGTGCGGCTCGGCGCCCTGGTCCAGCAGATAGTTGTACATCTTCATGGCGTGGAACATTTCTTCGTGGTACTGCACCATGAACCATTTGGCGAACCCGTTCAGGCCGACGGTGGAACTGTGGGCCGACATGGCCATGTACAGATAGGCCGAATACATCTCGTTGTTGATCTGTTTGTTGATCAAATTAGTCATCTTTTCGCTGATCATGATCCGCTCCTCATTTTAGTCGAAATCCCGGTCCCAGGGACCGCGGCGGCGTGGCGCGCCGCCCTGCACCAAATATAGGCAGACCGCCGCCGCAAGGCAAGAAAAGACGATAATTGAGGCTGTCTGACAACTTGGTTAGTTATCAGACAGCCTCAGTATTTTCTCGGATTTTGGCGGATTTAAACGGTTTGTGTTGTTAAAACCAGGTAAAACCGCCAAAATCCTGCGAAAATACAACATTGAGGTAGCTGTCCCGTAACTCCCTGAGTTACGGGACAGCCTCAATTGAGGCAATTTCAAAAGGCGTCTGCATTTTGAAAAAACCTCATTATTCCTGTTTTAAACCAGCTTGCCGTCCTCGGAAAAACTGTAGAAGGCGCTCTCCGAAAAAATGAGATGATCCAGGAAGGATATGCCCAGGATTTCGGCGCTGGCCCGGAGCCGGCTGGTGATTTCTTCGTCCTCCGCCGAGGGCTGCAGGCGCCCCGAGGGGTGGTTGTGGGCCACGATGACCGCGCTGGCCCGGTCGGTCAGGGGATCGGCGAACACTTCCCGGGGGTGCACGACGGTGCGGTTGACCAGACCGATGGTGACGATGCGCACCGCCAGCACTTCGTGGGCGCCGTTGAGGGACAGGCAGATGAACCGCTCCTGGCGCCGGTCGGCGTGGTGGCGGATCAGGGCAAAGGCTTCCGAAGGATGCTGGACCCGGACGCCGCAGGGGCCCCAGCGGCGCCGGCCGAACTCGAGCATGGCGGCGATGGTGCCCGCCTTGGCTTCCCCCAGTCCGGACAGCGTCACCAGCTCGCGCACCGAGGGAATCCCTTTTTCCGCGTCCAGCCGCTCCAGCAGATCCCTGGCCAGCCGACTTACGTTCTTGCCCCGGATCCCCGTATTCAACACCACCGCCAGCAGTTCCTCGTCGGCCAGCGCCTGGGGACCGTGGATCTGCAGCCGTTCCCGGGGACGTTCGTCCTTGGGCAGCCCCCGGGGCCCCAGCCGAAGGTCCGGCCGGGGCGGCGCAAAAGTTTGTTCCTGATCATAACACACGTTGGTTTCCATACCGTAGGGTACGCTCCGCCGCCGGACGGCGCTTTAAGGGCGGAAGAAAAATACCGATAAAAGGGCATGAATACGTATTTTATGCCCCGCATCGGCCTGCTGGTCCTGATCGCCGCCCTGGCTTCCTGCGCCGGAACGCCGCCGGAGCGTCCGGCGGAAGCAGTTCAGCCCGCCGAAGCCGCGGCGTCGACTTTCGGCGCTCCGCCGGTCGAACGGCCGGTTCCGCCCGCCCCGCCCCGGGACATCATGGGCCGCGGGCTGGTCCCGCCGGAATCCCTGGCGGCCTTTCTGGCCAACGCCAATCCCCGACTCGATCCGCGGCGGATCGAAGACCTGGCCCGGCTCTACGTCCGGGAAGCCGCCGCGGAAGGGGTCAACCACGATGTCGCCTTTGCCCAGATGAACCTGGAAACGGGATTTCTCCGTTTCGGCGGCCTGGTGACGCCGGAAATGCACAACTACTGCGGCCTGGGCTCCATCGGCCCGGAAAAGCCGGGGGAACGGTTCCCCGACGCCGCAACCGGCGTCCGCGCCCACATCCAGCACCTGAAGGGCTACGCCACGGCGGAAAGCCTGCGGCAGGAACTGGTGGATCCCCGCTACCGCTGGATCAAATACGGCACGGCGCCCACCATCGACCAGCTGGCCGGAACCTGGGCGGCGGACAAGGAGTACGGCGTCAAGCTGGCGGCCATCCTGCGGCGGCTCTACGCCTATTCGTTCACCATCCAACCCTGAGCAAAGCGCTGGGCCAGCCCCGATCCCCGGCGGAAGACGTCGGTCAGGGGTACGCCGTAGGCTGAAAAACCCGCCAGCCAGGGGTCATCGCCGCCGGAGGCATCCGCCGGCGCGCCGGGCAGGGGCTGTCGCCGGGCCGCCAGCAGGGCGTCCAGAAAGGGCGCCGCGACGATGCGCGGCGTCGCCGGGTAGCCCGCGCCTTCGGGTAACACCAAGGCCCAGGCCCGGTTGTCGAAGCTTTGCACCCAGACCGACTCCGGCCGGGGCAGGGCGCCGGGCAAGGGGTCGGCGGCGGACGGCGGCACGGACAGCCGCCGCGCCGGTCCGTCGGGCCTGCGGACGTCCAGGTTGCGGTCCGCCGCCCGGCGCCGGGCGGCGCGGAACGGATCCCCGGGACCGCTTTCGGCGGGCAAGGCCGCCGAGGGCGGCGGCTCAGGGGTAAAGCTTACGCTGCCCTCCGGAGCGACGGAAAACAACCCGCGTTCAAAACGCTGGGCGCTGCCGCCGCCGGAGGGGAACTCGTCGCCCAGGGGGGCACCGTAACCCGCCGGACCGTTGGCCCCGCCGAAGCCGTTGCCCCTGCCGTAGGCGTCCAGGATCGGACCGCGCACCAGGAATACCGCTTCGTCCCCCGGCCCACGGATGGCCAGCGCCAGCGCCGGCACGCCCCAGGAATTGGGCGCCGTCCCGGCGGAACGCCAGTTCTGGACGTAGACCGCCGGATCGATCCCGGACCAGCGGTGGACCCGGTCGCCGCCCAGCACGCCCTGCAGCGTTTCGCCGCGGTACCGGGCTTCCGCGTAGGCGCTGCGGAAGGACGAGGACAGCAGTTCCCCTTCTTCCCCGGGCAGGCCCGGCACCAGGTCGCCCACGCCCGGCGTCGCCGGCAGGGACAAGGCGGCGTCGGCCACAAAACGGAGCGTGTCCGGCAGGACCGCCGTCGGCCCGCCGGAGTCGGACAGGGGCGGCGCGCCGTCCGCCGCCGCGCCGGGCGTTTCCGCCGGTCTTGGCGCACCGAACTCCAGCCCCGCGCAGGCGGCCAGCACCGCCCCCAAGACGGCCAGCGCCGCTCCCCGGACCCCAGTCCGCCGGCTAAAATAGCGCCGACCCTCCATTCGCTCCTCCTACTTCAGACCCTTCAGCATTTTCAGCAGGACCAGGCTGTTGGCTTCGCCCATGGCCCGCAGATGGTCAAAGTCTTCCTTGATTTCCGTATCCGAGCCGGATAGCACCAGCTCGTGCGCCCGGCGGCGGTACCACAGATAATGCCGCTCCCGGATGTGCGCGCTCTTTTGCGCCGCCGAGCCGGAGGCCAGGCGTTGGTCCAAAAAATCCGACAGGGCTACGTGGTTGTCGTCCCCGGAAAGCCAGAAAGCGCCGTACTGGGTAAACGCCAGCACCAGCCGCTTGAAGCCCTCCCGCACGCAAGAATCGTTGCGGAAGCCTTCAAAACGGAGTTGTTCCCGGGCCAGGCTCAGGTCATGCCCCTGCAGGCGCAGGTTCTTGCGCAGTTCGGTGATTTCTTGCCGTACCTGCCGGGTGCTCTCCGCGTCCCCCCGCTTCCGCTGCAGCGCGGCGCGCCAGGCGCGCAGCTGATTTTCATAATGGATGAATTCATCGGTCCGGCTCAGAAAGGCCGTCGTCTCGGACAAGAGTTTCCATACGTCCGCAAAATGATCGGACAAATTGGCGACGAACCCACCGGCGTTGTCCTTGGCCATACGCGCACCCCGCTTTTCTATACCGCCAGTATAGTTTAAATTCAAGGAACTATGCGAGTCCTCGTCGTGTCCGACATCCACGCCAATCTGGCGGCCTTCAGCGCCGTGCTGCAGGCGACCCGGGATGAGCGGGACCTGGTCCTCTGCCTGGGCGACCTGGTCGGGTACGGGCCGGATCCCAACGAAGTCGTCGCCCTGGCCCGGGAGTCCTGCGCCCTGACGCTGGCGGGCAACCACGACCTGGCGGCCTGCGGCAAGCTCGACTGGGCCGATTTTTCGCTCCACGCCCGCACCGCCATGGAATGGACCCGTTCCGTCCTCAGCCCGGAAAGCCTGGCCTTCCTGGACAGTCTGCGGCCCATCGAAACCTACGACGACCTGCTCCTGTCCCACGGCAGCCCGGAAAATCCGGTCTGGCGCTACATTTTTTCCGTCGAAGACGCCCTGGGCGCTTTTTATGCCCGGGATTTCCGGCGCTGCTTCTTCGGCCACACCCACGTTCCGTCGGCCTTCGCGCTTTCCGGCGGCGCGTGCCGGGCGGCCTACGGCGAAGGATCCATGGTCGTCGAGACCGACGCGCCGGGACTGCGGGTGCTGCTGAACCCGGGCAGCGTCGGGTTTCCCCGGGACGCGGCGGACGCCCACGGCGCCGATTCCCGGTCCGCCGCCGCCCGCTACGCGGTATACGACACCCTGACGGGGCAGTGGTTCTTCAGGCGCGTCCATTACGACCTGCGGCCCACCCGGGAGCGCATGGAGCGATTGGGGATCTGGTAGCCGCCAGACGCCCGCCGGGATCGACGCCGACGGGCGAGGGTTCGGCTATTTCGATCCGGATATCATTGACCTTGGGGTCCTTCCGCTCTATAGTAAAAAGGCATGGGCGTCATGACCAGTCAACAGATCATAAAATATCACGAGCGGTACCGGAGTATCGACGTAACCTTCACCAAAGAGATCATCCGGGCTACCGGTCTGCTTACCCAGCACGTCTACCTCAAGTGCGTGGGCGAGACCTGGCCCTGCGTCATCTATTCGTCCTCCTTTCAGGGCGCCAAGGTCATCATCAACGCCAAATCCGGCTTGCACGGCAAAATTCAGCAGGCCAACAGCCTGGTCAGCCTGCGCTACAGCTTCAAACTGTCGGACAAGACGGATCCGCTCATGTTTTTTGTTTCTTCCAAGGCGGTCGGGTTTTCGCCCTACGGCGGGTCCCCGGACGTGGCCATGCTGACCATCCAGTTTACCCAGCGCCCGCCGGACGACCTGATCGAGATCATGGGCCGCCTGCTGGACGCCAACATCAATTCTACCAAAAGAAAAGAAGAGCGCATCCTGCTCAACCCCGAAACCATGCGCAAGCTCCGGCTTCCCGCCAAGGAGACCGCGATCTTCATCCAGGGCGTGCCCCGGCGCTGCATCCTCCGGGACATTTCTTTTTCCGGCGCCAAAATCATCATGGTCGGGGTAGCCAAATTTCTGGTGGAACGGGAGATCAACCTGCGCATCGACTTCGACGACCCCCGGGAAGGCTTGATGCTCAAGGGCAAGATCCTCCGGGCGGAAGACGTGGAAGGCCGCAAGGACCTGCTGGCCATGGCGGTGCAGTTCGATGAGCCCCAGATCCCCATGAACTACAAGATGCGCATCAACGATTACCTCAGCCAATACCGGTCCGAAAGCCGGACCGAACAGGCTTCGGCGCCGGCTGCCGCAGCGGAGCAGCATGAAACAGCCAAAAAAGCTTGAACGCATCGTCTACCTGTCGGTGCCCGATTCCCTGCGGGGCAGCCTGGAGAGCACCGGCGACTTCACCCTGGACCCGGCTATCCCCTTGCCTGCGGAAATTCCGGCGGGCGAAGCAACGCTGAACCTGGAAAACCTGTCCTGGGAAATGATCCTTACCGGCATGATCCGGGTCGTAGCCGCGGACCCCCAGGCGGAGGACGCCGACTATTACCGCCGCTTTGTGCTGGCGGTCAAACCCGACCTGCTGACGGAATTCTCGGAAGCCGCCATCCTCAAAGCCCGGAACGGCGACTACGACCTGGCGCTGGACATCCTCGGCGCCCTGGCGGGTCTCTTTCCCGGGGAACCCACGGTACAGCTCAACCTGGCCCTGGTGCGGGAAGAAAGGGCGGACGCGCTGGAACGGTCCGGCCGGGAAGCCGAAGCGGACGCGGAAAACGACCGGGCCCTGGAAATCTACACGGCCCTGCTGGCCCAACCGGAACCCTTTCCCAACGCCCTGTTCAACGCCGGCTTCTTCTTCATGAAGCGGCACCGGTACGGACGGGCCCGGGCCTGCTTTGAGTCCTTTCTGCCCGTAGCCGACGACCCCCGCAAAAAAGCGCGGGCCCGGAGCATCATCAAACAGATCGCCGGCCACGCCCTGGAGGACGAAGAATTCCAGCGCACCTACGAACTCATCCGCGGCGGGTCGGAGGAACAGGGCATCGAACACGCCCGGGACTTCATCACCCGGCATCCCGAGGTCTGGAACGGCTGGTTTATGCTGGGCTGGGGCTTGCGGCGGCTGGAACGCTGGACCGACGGCGCGCTGGCTTTCCGGAAAGCCCTGGAACTGGGCGGCGACAACGCCGACACCCGCAACGAACTGGCCATCTGCCTGATGGAATCCGGCGACCTCAAGGCCGCACGGTCGGAACTGGAAGGCGCCCTGCGGCTGGAGAGCGAAAACATCAAGGTTATTTCCAATCTGGGGGTCCTGGCCCTGCGGGCCGGCGATACCGCCGAAGCCGCCGCCTTCTTCCGCACCGTCCTGGAACTGGAGCCCGGCGACCAGCCCGCCGCCGCCTATCTGGAACAGCTGGCCGGCGCTTGAAACCTCAGGCCGCGCTCCCGACGCGCCGTCAGGGCGGCGGCAGCTCGACGCGGTCGCCGACACCCACCCCGACCCGGTCGAACCAGCCCAGCGGCACCTCCAGCGCGTAGCGCGCCGCCCGGCCGGAGCGCACCGGCGCCAGCGAACCCGGCCGCAGGGCGTGGATTTCCAGGATGCGCCCGTCCGTGGCGATATAGGCGATGGACAGGGGCAGCAGGGTATTCTTCATCCAGAACGACAGCGGCTGGTCCCGGTCAAAGACGAACAGCATCCCCTCCCCGTCGGGAACCTCGGTCCGGTGCATCAAGCCCCGCGCCCGGTCCTGGTCGTTGGCGGCTATTTCCGTCTTGAGGATAATGCTGGTGCCGTCGGACTTTTGGATGACCAGGTCCCGGGTCGGCAGGCGGCGGACTCGGGCCGGACTTTCGGCGCCGCAGCCCGCGCCGGACAGGGCCAGCAGCGCCGCCGCCAGCAGGGCCGCCAGGGGCTTGCGGCTAAAAATCACGCAGGAATTCCTGGCGCAGCACCGCTTCCCGGGATTCTTTGACCCGGGAGGCGCCCATGAGGCGGTCGAACACCGCTTGGTCGATATACTTGACCGTCAACGGCCTTTCGATGGACACCCGGGTGTCGGCGCTGTTCCAGACGGCTTGCTGGGGGTCCAGGCTGCTGCTGGGACCGTATTTTTCGGTAAAAGCGCTGAAAATCGAATAGTGGTCGATCTTGGCGGCGTCCAGGTCAAAGGCCATGATGAACACCTTGCCCTCATAGAGTTGAAAGAAGGCCCGGCGGATAAAAGAAAAACCGCTGGTTTCCACCAGGGTCTGCTCCTGGGCGGGCAGCAGCGAAACGTCCCGGTCGCCCCGGAAGTAGAACAGGTCGTCCTGGGCCAGAGCGGTCTTCAGTTCCTCCAGGCCCATGCCCAGGCTCAGGCCGCGAAAGGTCCGGGGCAAACCCGGTTCCGGAGCGGCCGCGACGGCCTCGGACTGGGAATAGGCCAATCCGGCCGTACGGAGAATGAAAAAGAGAGCCAGCAGGCGGACGGGGCGCGGCACGGTCATGGGAACTCCCCCCAAAAAGCTACGGGGCAGCCCCTATCCCGGAACCGCCCCACCCTGAGTATCGACCGAAAGCGCACCGGATATGAGGTTAAAAAGTCGAATCAGGCCCGGACCGACGCTTCCCGCCGGGCACGTTCGATCTTCTGCATTTTACGGTAGTATTCGGTCTGCTTGACCACTTCGGACACGTCGGTCAGGGTCACCTTGTTGTCCACCACCCGGATTTTCGGGTTTTCCAGCAATTTGCGCATCACCAGGGGGCCGTCGCCCTGGGAAAGGCCGACCATGTTGACCAGCTCCTTGGGACCGAAATCAAAGGTGTGCGCCGCACTGCCCAGCACGATGCGGTTTTTTTCCAGCTGGATCAGCAGGGCGTCGTACATGCGGCCCAGGGGGTCGGAAATGAGCGTATTGGCCAGCTGCTTGTAGATGAACCAGATGCGTTCCGCCAACAGCTGGGTCAGCCGGGTGATGATCTGCGGTTGGGTCCCGACCATGCGTTCAAAGTTTTCCTTGTTCACCGCCAGGACGGTGCAGTCCTCGTAGGCGATGGCGCTGGCCGACCGGGGTTTGGCTTCCAGCAGGGCCATTTCGCCGAAGATGTCCCCCTGCTTGAGCACCGCCAGCAGCACCTCGTTGTTGTCCACGATCTTGACGATTTTGACCGAACCCCGCTGGATGATGTACAGCTCTTCCCCGGGCTGGCCTTCGGAAAAGAGCATCGTATCCTTGGGATAGGTGCGGGTGAACTCGTCGGCCCGGCGTTCCAGGTAGACCGCCTTGGCGTAGGGGCCGATCTTGACCATCCGTTCCCGGGCCAGCTGGGCATTCTGCCCCTGGGGGCAAAATTTGATGTACTGGTGGTAGGCGTAGTAAGCCTGGTTGTACTGGCTCTGCTTGGCGTAGTATTCGGCCACCTTGAACAGGTGGGAAGGATCGTTCTCGGCGGTATTCTTGAGCGTCAGCCGGGTAAGCGCCTCATCCAGAAAGCGCATGCGCTTGGAAAACTGCAGGATGATCTTCATGGCCACGGGCGTATTGTTCTGGATCAGCTGACCGTACTGGTCTTTCTGCACCGAAATGAGCGTGATGTCCGTCAGCGCCTGGGCGGTTTCGATGTGGCTATGGCTGGACATGGTGGAAACGACGCCGAAAAAGTCGCCGGGCCCCAGGATGTTGCCGCCCTCCTCTTCCACCACCTCCACTTCCTTGGAGATGCGTACCTTGCCCTGGCGGATGATGAAGAACCGGTCGGCGTTCTGCTTGCCTTCGACCACGATGTATGAGTCTTTTTTAAAATTGACGAAGGCAAGCTGCAACTGATTGGTCATCCCGTTCCCCATCGAGCAAGAGCGACTTGCTGAAAGTATAGGAATAGCCGCGCCGCTTTGTCAACGGCGGAAGGCGGCGGGGTTCGGAAATCCGGTATTATTCCGAACCCCGCGCCGGTTTCAGTCGAAAAAGGAATCGTCGTCCTCAAAGAAGGCGCCGTCTTCTTCGCCCAGGCTGACGGGCTCCGCGCCCTCGTTGCGGTCCGCGTACATGCGCAGCGCCAGCCGGTAGGCGGCGGTCATACGGGCCAGCTCAGCCCGTTCCGCCCGCACCCGGGCCAGAAAATCCTGGACCGTCTGTCCGTTGGACAGTTTTTTGGCCAGCGCCGCGGTGGGCACGTAGGTCGCCACCTCGTCCAGCCGGTAGTACACCCGCTCGAACAGGAAGAGGATGCGCCGCACGGCCATGATCTTGCGGATGACCGCGGCTTTTTCCTTCATCGTCGCCGGGTCCCGGGACGAGACGCTCTTGCCGCTCTTGAACTCGTCGCGCCACTTGATGAACACCGGGTCCCGGGCCAGTCCGGCGTAGGCCGCCCGGAAATCGTCCACGTGGCGCAGGTAGGTTTTGCTGAACTGGTCCAGCGCCGCCACGGGAGAACCCCGGAAGGCGGTGATCTCATCGGCTATCCAGCGATCCCGGAAGTCCTTGAGGGACGAAACCGCCACGGGCACCCGGCGCAGGCGCTGCCCCGCGGGCTGCTCCACCGCCTGGCCCGGCAGGGCTTCCAGCTCGTCCCCCGCCTCGCCGCTGCAGACCACCCGGCCTTCGGCGCAGCTGACCAACAGCGAATCGTTCACCGAAACGTCCACGTCGAACTCGGTGCCCCGCACGCCCATGACGGTGTTGCCGCTGCGGACCTTGAGCGCCGGGTCGCCGGATATCTTTTTGACCTTGACGCCCACCGAACCCGCCAGCAGGGCGCCGTCGGTGGTCGGCGTACCCCGGACCAGCTCGGTCTTGACCGTAAAAGCCGACTTCGGCTTGACCACCAGGGTGCCCCGCATGCCGGTGCCCGGGTTGAGCTCGATGACGATGCTGCCGTCGGCACCGGTCTTGATCAGATCGAAGTTTTCGATATCCTCGCCGACGTCCAGATAGTCGATGACCTCGCCGGCCCGGGTTACGGTGACGGTTCCCAGGAGTTCCTGAATTATCCCCACCGGCGCGGCGGAAGCGCCGGAAGCGGACTGGATGCCGATCAGAACGGCTACCGCGAGCAACAATCCCGCACGTTTCTTATTAATCAAAGGAATCCTCCTCCATACCGCTTCAAGTATAGCCGATCGCGGCGTCGTTTTCAGCCCAATCGCCCACAAACAGTATTTCGCACTCCAGCTGCAGCCCCCGTTCGGCCCGGACCCGCCGCGCCACTTCGTCGGCCAGCCGGCGCACGTCGGCGGAGGTGGCGGTGCCGGTGTTGACGATGATGTTGCCGTGCCAGTCCGCCACCCGGGCGCCGCCGACCTGCAGGCCCCGCAACCCCAGCTCGTCGATGATCTTGCCCGTGGGCTGCCCGAAGGCGTGGTCGTTTTTGAAGGCCGAACCCGCCGAGGGCAGGCGGTAGTGGCCCTTTTCCCGGCGGTCCGCCCGGTGGGCGTCCATTGCGGCCCGCAGGTCCGCTTCCCGCCGGTCGGACAGGGAAAAGACGGCGGAAAGGATTAGTACCCGCCGGTCCTGGAAGGGACTCTTTTTATAGTCAAAATCCGCCGGCCGGAAGGGCACCGTCTCCGGCCGGAAGTCCTCGTCCAGAATGCGGGTTTCGGCCAGGACGTCGGCCACCGCGGAACCGTAGCAGCGGGCGTTCATCCAGACCGCGCCGCCGAGGGTCCCGGGCATGCCCGCCAGGAACGCAAGGCCCCCCAGGTTCCGGACCGCGCAGGCTTCGGCGGCCGCGTCGGGTTCGGTCCCGGCGCGCACTTCCACCCGCTTCCCGTCGAAGGCGCACCCCGTCCAGGCGGTCGCGTCCAGGACTATGCCCCGGATACCGCGGTCGGCCACGACGATATTGGCTCCGCCCCCCAGGATGAATACCGGAACACCCGCTTCCCGGGCGTTCCGGAGCAGGGCGGCGCTGTAGGCGGCGAAGCAGGACGGCTGGGGCCGCACCCAGACGTCGGCGGGACCGCCCAGACGAAAGGTGTTGTGGGCCGCCAGCGCTTCGTCAAAGCCGAGTTGCCCCTGCAAGGCAACTTCAGTATTGATTTTTTCCATCAAACTACGTAGTTTAAGCATGTCGCATCCAGTTTACCCCAAATTCCGCGGAGGTTCCATGCCGTTGTCCCTGTTCAATACCCTGGGCCGAGAACTCCAAGTGTTCACCCCCCGCGTCGCCGGCCAGGTAGGCTTTTACGGCTGCGGCCCGACGGTATACAACTACGCGCATATCGGCAACCTGCGGGCCTACGTAACCCACGATATCCTGGTCCGGAGCCTCCGGCGGGCGGGCTACGACGTAACCCACGTGATGAACATCACCGACGTCGGCCATCTGACCGGGGACGACGATTCGGGGGACGACAAAATGGTCAAAAGCGCCGAAGAGCGGGGCAAGAGCGTGCTGGAAGTGGCGGCCTTCTACACGGAGGCGTTCTTTCTGGATACGACCCGGCTAAACATCCGGCGGCCGACGGTGGTGTGCAAGGCCACGGACCATATCGGTGAGATGATCGCCCTCATCCGGCGCATCGAGGCCCGGGGCTTTACCTATTCCGCCGGGGGCAACCTGTACTTCGACATCACCAAGTTTCCCCGCTACGGCGAACTGGCCCGGCTGCGCCTGGACGACCTCAAGGCGGGCGCCCGCATCGGCGTGGACGAAAGCAAACGGAACCCCCTGGACTTTGCCCTCTGGTTCACCAAGAGCAAGTTTGAAAACCAGGCGCTGGTCTGGGACAGCCCCTGGGGCCGGGGCTACCCGGGCTGGCACATCGAATGCTCAGCCATGAGCATGAAGTACCTGGGCGAACAGTTCGACATCCACGCCGGCGGCATCGACCACATCGCCGTGCACCATACCAACGAAATCGCCCAGAGCGAGGCCGCGACGGGTAAAAAATGGGTCAACTACTGGGTGCACAACGAATTTCTGGTGCTGGACAAGGGTAAAATGTCCAAATCGTCCGGCGGCTTCCTGACCCTGCAGTCCTTGGTGGGCGCAGGCTACGATCCGCTGGATTACCGCTATCTTTTGCTCGGCGGCCACTACCGCAGCCAGCTGCAGTTTTCGTTCGAAGCCCTGGACGGCGCCCGCAACGCCCGGCGTTCGCTGATCGAGAGCGTCCGGGCCATCGCGGCCAAGGCGGTGCGGATTCCGACGGCGGACTTGGGCGTCCGGCCCGCGGTGGACGAACCCGCGGCGGCTTACCTGACGGCCTTCGACGCCGCCCTGGACGCCGACCTTTCCACGCCCCGGGCCCTGGCGGAACTCTGGGGGCTGGTGCGGGACGGCGCGATCCCGCCGGAGCAGGCGCTGGCGGTCATTTTCGACATGGACCGGGTACTGGGACTCAAGCTGGCGGAAGCAGCGGCGCCGGCGGCGGTGCCGGAAGAAAGCGCGGCGCTGAAAGCCGAGCTTGAAGGCCTGATCGCCGAACGCGCGGCGGCCAAGCAAGGGCGGGACTTTGCCCGGGCGGACGCCATCCGCGCCGCCCTGAAAGAGCGGGGCATCCTGCTGGAAGACGGACCGGGAGGCACGATCTGGCGCCGCGGCTAGCGCGAGGCCCCGCCTTGCAGGCGATTATGCCGTTTCGATTTGTAACGATTGAGGAAGCCAATTGTTTTTAGGCGAGGGTGGTGCAATGTCCCTCTCTGATTTCCGCCGCCTGTACGATACGGTATTTCCGGTGTTGTTCCGGGTTTCGTACCGTATCGCGGGCAGCGAGGACGCGGCGGAAGATCTCTGCCAGGATGCGTTCTTCCGCCTCTACGAGAAGGGCATGTCCTTTCCCAGCGCGGACGAAGCCAAGTACTGGTTGATCCGGGTGGTGAAGAACGCGTCCCTGAACTACGCCAAGCGCAAGGACCGGGAGCGCAAGGCGTACCAGAAAGCCTTCCGGGAAGACCGGCGGGTTTCGGAAACGGGCGAAAGCGCGTTGATCAAGGAAGAAACCCGGACGGAAATAAAAGAAGCGCTGGATCGGCTTCCGGAGAACCTGCGGACGGTGTTGGTATTGAAAGAATACGGCGAGCTGAATTACAAGGAAATCGGCCGGGCCCTCGGCATCAGCGAGGGCAACGTCAAAGTCCGGGTCTTCAGGGCCCGGGAACGACTGGCCGGGATGATCGCCAAGGACGGTAGCCATGTGTCCTGATCGTCAACTGCTTTCGGTGTACCTCGACGGCGAGCTTCCTTCCCCCTGGAAAGAAAAACTGGAAGCCCATCTGGCCGCCTGTCCGGTCTGCGCCGCCCGCCTGGACGAGTACCGGCGGGCAGCCCTGGCCCTGCGGGGCGGGGGCGCGGAACCAGCGTCCCCGGAAACCATGGAAGCCGCCAAGGCCCGGGTATGGCGGGCGCTGGCCCCCCTGGGGGCGCACCAATCCCACCGGGAAACCGCGCCGCGCCTGTGGCGGCGCCCCCTGGTGCTGCCGCTGCCCGCGGCGGCCGCGGCGGCGCTGGCCATCGCCCTGATCGCCGCCCTGGTCGGCGGTCCCCTGCTGGCGACCAGGAACCGGGACCAGTCCATCGCCCGGCTCGGTTCGGAAGCCCAGGACGTCATCCCCATCGCGGATATGTCCGGCGTGCTCAGCTACCTTGAATCCCAGGACAGCGCCGCGGACATCGTGATCATCAAGCTGCCGGAGAGCCGCAGTTTTGTGCCTTCCGGGGAGCCCGCCCTGGTCCGGGCCGCCGATTACCTGCGGAGCAGTGCCCCTTGACGCGAGCCCAGGTTGCCGGAAATACGCTCGGTCTGGTGCTGATCCTGGCGGCCATGTCGGCGGGCGCCCAGGATCAGGGCGTGAACATCCTGCCCGCCCTGCGGGAAAAAGCGGTGGTGCTGGACATCATCGCCCGGGTCGTGGAGCGGGACCGGGATGAAGTCTGGAACTCGGAGAGTTCCAAGGTAACCATTCCGGGCCGGCCGGTCTCGCTCAAGCTGGTGGGCGAAAACGTCGTCGTCGTGGTCCAGTTTACCCCCTACCGACGGGACGACGGCCGGCAGGTCCTGGTAGCCCAGGGCCAGGTCTGGGTCAACACGCCGGAAGAGGGCATCCGCTATCAGACCACCATGCAGACCATTCCCGTGGATTTCGGCGAACAGATCTTCTTTTTTCCCCTGGGTCCCAAAACCGGCGCCGGGCACGCCCGCATCGAAATTCAGCTGGAGCTGAACCCTTACCAGGAACCCGCCGACCAGGAGCCCGGGTCGGCGCCGCAAACCACCGGGGAACCACCGCCGCAATGAAGCTCCGCTTTTTGCTGCCCATCGCCTTGGCCGCGGCCGCCTTTTTTTTTACGTCTTGCCTGGGCAATAGCCCCCACGTGGCGTCCATCGACCCGCGGATCGGCGTCATGGGCGAGGTGCTCACCATCCGGGGCGCCCATTTTGAGGACCAGCGGAACGAAAACCACGTCACCATCGCCGGCATCGCGCCCACCGCCTCGTCGTATATAGAATGGACCCACGACCGCATCGCCGTGCGCATCCCCGATTTCGGCGATTCTGGGCTAGTCTACGTCCACGTGCGGGGGAAGAAGAGCAACCCCGCCCTCTTCACCAACCGAGCCACCATGCCCCAACCCGTTTCCCTGGCGGCCGAGGGCGACGGACCGCGCATCGAAGCCGTAGACCCGGTAGCCGGCAGCATCGGGTCGGTGTTGACGATCACGGGCAAGAATTTCGGCGCGTCCCGGGAAAAAAGCGGCGTGCAATTTGCCTGGGACGCCCAAACGCCCCCGGCGGCGGTCGGAATTCCCGCTTCCATCGACGTTTCGGAAATGGAATTCGGCTATGAACTCTGGAGCGATCGGGAGATCAGGGTCCGCGTACCCGACGGCGCCATCAGCGGCAACCTCAACGTCCGCACCGGGCGGGGCGTCAGCATGCCGGTTTTCTTCGACGTGACCAAGCGTCCGGGCACCAAAACGTTCAAAGACAAACGCAGCTACGCCGTCACCTACGCGGTGGACATCAAAACCCAGAAGGCCTCGGGCACCAATACGCTCTACGTCTGGATGCCCCGCCCCACGGCGTCGGCCGGCCAGCGGAACGTCCAGCTGCTGACCCGCAGCATGGACCCCTTCGTCGAAGACCACCGGGGCACCGCGCTGTTCCAGCTGAAGGACCTGATCGAAGGCAGCGCCGCTACCCTGTCCCTTTCGTACCTGGTGGACGTCTATGCCGTGGAAACCCGCATCAAACCCGGTTCGATCCAGAACGACGGCGCTTCGGCCATCCGAGCGGCGTACACCGTCGCCACGCCGCTGATCCCCGGGGACAACCCGGAAATTGAAAAATTGGCCGCCCGGATCGTGGGCAAAGAAAAAGACAGCTACCTGCGGGCGCGCAAGCTCTACGATTGGCTCCTCGCCCAGGGGGGCATCCGGCCGGACAAGCCGTCTGCGGAAAGCCTGACCGGCGGGGCGCTGGAAGCGCTGGCGGCCAAGAAAGCCGACGCCTACGCGGCGACCATGCTGTTCTGCGCCCTGGCCCGGGCCCTGGAAATTCCGGCCATTCCGGTGTCCGGCTTTTTGATCGACAAAAGCCGGGCCTCGTTCCGCCACTTCTGGGCGGAATTCTGGATCGACGGATTCGGCTGGGTTCCCGTCGACCCGGCTCTGGGTGCCGAGGCGGGTCCCCGGGAGTTGACGCCCCGGGCCGACGCGGCGGCCTATTACTTCGGCAACCTGGACAACCAGCACCTGGCTTTTTCCCGGGGGCAGGCGATCCTGTCCCCCATGGATCCCCGGGGCCGGGTGACGGTCCGAAACCGGGAGTACGCCCTGCAGACCCTGTGGGAAGAAGCCCTGGGCGGTCTGGAGTCCTATTCTTCCCTGTGGAGCGATCTGGTCGTCACGGGAGTCTACTAAGGAGCAGCGCATGGTCACGGTCATTTCTCTGGGAGGCTCCATCGTCGCGCCCGAATCGGCGGACGCGGAATTTCTGGCCGCCTTTGTCGGCCTGGTGCGGGAACAGCTGGCGGCTGATGAAAAGCGGCGCTTCATCCTGGTGGTCGGCGGCGGCGGACCCGCCCGAGCCTGGCAAAAAGCCTACCGCCAGGTCAGCGGCGGCGGGTCGGACGAACAGGCCGACTGGATCGGCATCATGGCTACCCGGCTCAACGCCCAGCTGCTCAAGGCGGTGCTGGGCGAGCTCTGCCCCCAGGAGGTGGTCATCGATCCCAGCCAGGTGGGTCCCTTCGTCGGCCGGGTCCTGGTGGCCGCGGGCTGGAAGCCCGGGTTTTCCACCGATTATGACGCCGTCGTCCTGGCGGAGCGCTTTCAGGCCGACCGGGTGCTCAACCTTTCCAACATCGCCCAGGTGTACACCGACGACCCGCGGGTCAATCCCGCAGCCAAACCCATCGACCGTATCGGCTGGGCGGAGTTCCGCGCCATCGTAGGCGAAGACTGGGTGCCCGGCAAGAACGTGCCCTTTGATCCCGTAGCCAGCCGCCACGCGGCCAAGATCGGCCTGCCGGTGGTGTGCGCCGCCGGCCGGGACCTGGACAACCTGCGCCGGATCCTGCGCAACGAAGCCTTCACCGGCACCTGGATCGGCTGATCGCGGCGATCGGCTGATCGCGGCGCTTTTTCAGAAGGTATACTC
>DYPP01000019.1:33296-38053 GCA_020719845.1 Treponema denticola
GATCGGCTGATCGCGGCGATCGGCTGATCGCGGCGCTTTTTCAGAAGGTATACTCGACGGCCAGCCGGAAGGCGTTTTCGCTTTCCAGCTGGTCAAAGTCCGGCGCATCGTCCCGCAGCGGCGCGCCCGCCGCCGCTTCCCAGCGCAGGGACCAGAGCAGCGGGCGCAGCACCGGGAGCCGGAAGCCGAAGGAAGCGCCCAGGAGGCCGACCCAACGGAACCGGTCGTCACCGTCGGTCCGGGCCCGGGAAGCCGCGTCCACGCCGATCCGGACCCAGGGCGACGGCCGCAGCAGGCTGGAAACCCCGAGATTGAACGTGCGCGCCGGAATGAAAACCCCGGCTCCGGGAATTTCCCAGCTAAAAGCGTTGACCCAGAGGGGAACGTTCCGCTGCGCGCCCAGTCCGCCGCCGGGCGCGCCGAAGAGGAATGAAACCGCCCCGACCGCATCCCGGCCGGCGCCGTCCGCGTCCCGGCGCAGCCAATCCCAGCGGAATCCCAGGCCCCACAGCCGCCGTCCGTAAAAACCCGCTTCCACGCCCTGGGTCAGGGCAAAATCGGCGCCCTCCAGGATCGATTCGTCGCCGGCGCGGAGCAGCGACCGAAACCACAAGCCGCCGCCGTCCACGACAAAGGCGCCTTCGCCCCGGCCTTCCACCGCGAGCGGCAGCCCCACCAGCCGCGTGTCGCCTTCGCTGGTCCGCCACCCGCAGGGCAGGACCAGGGCCAGGGAAAAGTGGTCCTGCGGCGGGTGGTTGAGCGCCCAGACCGTCGTCCGGACCGGCGGCGAACGGCGGAAGAGCTCCGCCGAAACCGCCCGGTCCACCGCGTCCAGCCGGGCGGCGATGGCGTCCAGCCGGTCGGTCAGCAGCGCCGCCTGCCGCCGGGGATACTGTTTTTCCCCAGGCAGGTCCGCCACCGCCGCCTCGACCCGCAGGCGGCGCTGTTCCAGGGTGTTCCGCGCCTGCCGCGCCTGATCCCGGGAAGTGCGCAGATAGGTTTCCTGATAGGAACGCGGGGCGGCAGCCACGGGGTACAGTTCGTCCGCCAGCGCGTCCACCCCGGCGATCTCCGTTTCCGTGGATTCAAGGATGGCCGTCACCGCGTCGGACTGGCTGTCCGCCTCCAGCCGTCCCCGGCCGGCCTTGATCCGGGCCGCTCCGGCCTGGGCGGAACCCTGGGACGCGGCGGCCAGGGCTTTCAGCTCCGGCGCCTTGCGTTTGCCCAGGGACGAAAAGTAGCGCGCGTCCGTCACCGGCCCCAGATAGCGCAGGATCTCGTCGATTTTGGCTTCTCCCCGGCTATAGGCGGTCTCCGCACCGATCAGGTCGGCGTTGGATTCCGCCCGGCCGCCTGCGGCGATCAGCGCCTCCGCCTCGGCCAGGGCGGTTTCCGCCGCGTCCAGCAGGGCGGTGACGGTGGTGGAATAGCGCCCGACGTAGAGAGCTTCGATCAGGCTGTCGTCCACGGCGATTCCGGCGGTGGCCGTCCAGGCCCCTGAGGCGTCCTTGCGGGCTTCGACAGCGGGAAACCATTCGTTGTTGAAGGCTTCGGGCACAAAAAGGTCCCGGAACACGGTGTCCCGCTTGAGCACCGTAAAAATCAGCGTGTTGGCCGCGTCCAGCTTGGCGGCCTCGACGGCGAATTCTTTGGTGGTACCCGTGCCCGTCCCGGAAGCGGTGCGGGTCTGGGCATAGACCGGGCTGACGCCCAGAAGGATGAACAGGAACAGCAACGGGAATCCAGTACGCATCTCGGTTAGCCTCCGGGAATCTTCAGTGGCCCTCAGGCCTGGATTTGGGTATATTATACCGATTGCAGCTGGATTGACAGGAGTCCTGAATGGAAAACGACACCGAACGTACCGTAGCCGTGCTGGGAGCCAGCGACGACGAAAGCCGCTATTCCTACAAAGCCGTTCAGCGCCTGAAGCACGCCGGCTTCCGGACCATACCGGTCAATCCGGCCCTGGATCAGGTTCTGGGGCTGCAGGCGACGGCCAGCCTGGCGGACATCCGGGAACCCGTGGACACCGTCACCGTCTATCTTTCGCCTAAACGCTCCACCCCCCTGGCCGGAGAGATCAGCGCCCTCAAGCCCGCCCGGGTCATCCTGAACCCGGGGGCGGAAAACCCGCATCTGGAACAGGCCCTGGACCACGCCGGGATTCCCTGGCTGCACGCCTGTTCCCTGGTGATGCTTTCGACGGGTCAATTCTGAGCCGGCGTTGAAGCCGGCGTCAAAGCGGCTACAGGGGACCTCGAAAAACTTCCTTTTTTAGAGGCGCCCTACAGTTTGACCGCGAACTTGGCGCCCAGGTAGTACACAAAGCCCATGCCGTCGGTAAGCTCGGGCAACAGCAGGCCCAGAGCCCCGCCGCCGATACGGAAGGTGTCGCCGATGCGGAACCACGCCGACACGTCGGGCAGAAACACTTCGCCGAAATCAAGGGTGTTGTACAGTCCGAAGAGCCCGAACAAACCGCCGCCCATCTGCAGCGCGAAGGTCAGCTTCCATACATCGTACTCCACGTAGACGTTGGGCCAGTAGATGCTCTCCAGGATGAAGGTAAAGACCCGCAGCCCGCCGCCGACGCGTACCGGTCCCAGGGCCTGCTGGTAGTAGGCACCGGCTTCGGGGAAGGGAAAGATGTAGGTGTTGAAAAAGTCGACGGTGTCCTCGCTGATATCCGCTTCTCCGTCCACGATGCCGCCGATGCCCCGGGGAACATCGAATCCGATATCCAGGCGCACGTCGGCAAAAGCCGCCGCCGCCATGCCCGCCAGGACCAGAACCGACAATACGGTTTTCTTCATATTGAACCTCCTGACCATCCGTACTGGGGTTGGGAACCCCTTGCTTTCAAGTATACCCCATCCTTGCCATGAATGCGAAAATTTAGGTAGAATCGGCGCAGGCTCCGCCCAGCCGAGCCCCTACGGCATCAATTCGACCAGAATCGTTCAAGGAGACGGAACATGGAACTATCGGCCCTGCATCAAGCGCGCTACGCGTACCGACCCAAACTGCCGCCCGTCTTGTCGGCGGCCATCGAAGCCATCGACGTGCGCTTCGGCGCGCCCACGGAATCCATCGCCGATCAGCTGGAACTGAAGAATCTTTTCAAGCATACCTACGGCAAACCGATCGCCACCTTCGTCCCGGGCAAAAATCCCCGGATCACCCGTCCGCTCAGGGTCGGCGTCATCCTTTCCGGCGGACAGGCGCCGGGGGGCCACAACGTCATCGCCGGGATGTTCGACGGCCTCAAGAAGGGCAACCCGGCATCCCGGCTGTACGGATTCCTGGGCGGCCCCAGCGGGCTGACCGACAACCGGACCGTGGAGATCGACGCGGCCTTTATGGACCGCTACCGCAATACCGGCGGCTTCGACATGATCGGTTCGGGACGGACCAAAATCGAAAGCCCCGAACAGTTTGCCGCGGCCCGGGATACGGCCAAAAAGCTGGCCCTGGACGCGGTGCTGGTCATCGGCGGCGACGATTCCAACACCAACGCCGCCCTGCTGGCGGAATACTTTCTGGCCCAGGATACGCCCGTCCAGGTGATCGGTTGCCCCAAAACCATCGATGGAGACCTGAAGAACGAGTATATCGAAACGTCCTTCGGCTTCGACACGGCGGTCAAAACCTTCAGCGAGCTGATCGGCAACATCGAACGGGACGCCGACAGCGCCAAAAAATACTGGCACTTCATCCGGCTGATGGGCCGTTCCGCCAGCCACATCACCCTGGAATGCGCCCTGCAGACCCAGCCCAACATCTGCCTGATCTCGGAAGAAGTCGAAGCCAGGAAGCTGTCCCTGAAAGACATCGTGGACCAGATCTGCGCCTCCGTCGCCCAGCGGGCCGCCAACCAGGAAAACTTCGGCGTCGCCCTGATTCCCGAAGGCCTGGTGGAATTCGTGCCCGAAATGAAGCAGCTCATCGTCGAACTGAACGACCTGATGGCCCTCCACGCCGACGCTTTTGCCGCGCTGCGGGGCTTTGACGCCCAGGCGGCCTGGCTGGCGCAAAAACTGTCGGCCTCCTCGGCCGCCGTCTTCGCCGCCCTGCCCGAAGAGATCGGCAAGCAGCTGCTCATGGACCGGGACCCCCACGGCAACGTGCAGGTTTCGCGCATCGACACGGAAAAGCTCTTGATCGGCATGGTGGAAAAACGGTTGGCGGAAATGAAGAAAGCCGGGACCTATACGGGCAAGTTCAGCGCCCTGGGCCACTTCTTCGGCTACGAAGGCCGGGCCGCGTTCCCCACCAACTTCGACGCCGACTACACCTATACCCTGGGTTTCAGCGCCTTCGCGCTGGTCGCCCTGGGCTTGACCGGGTATATCGCCGGCGTCAAGAACCTGACCGCTCCGGCGGACCAGTGGGTGGCCGGGGGCGTGCCCCTGACCATGATGATGAACCTGGAGCAACGGCACGGCTCCAAAAAGCCGGTCATCCGCAAAGCCCTGGTCGAACTGGACGGCGGCCCCTTCAAGGCCTTTGCCGCCCGGCGCGCAGCCTGGGCGCGGGAAACCAGCTTTTTGTTCCCCGGCGCCATCCAGTACTTCGGCCCCCCGGAAGTCTGCGGCCAGCCCACCAAAACCCTCCACCTGGAACACCCGGGGCGGTCTTAGGGGAACCTCTAAAAACCCGGTTGGTTTTTAGAGGTTCCCAGGCAAATCCTTGCAGGATTTGCGGTTTTTATTTGTAGACCTCAAAAAACTGAAGTTTTTCGAAGTCCCCTAAGG
>DYPP01000209.1 GCA_020719845.1 Treponema denticola
GAGATATTGTCAAATGTTGTGGATGGGAACTTGATGAGCGCATCCTGCTGAATGTGTTTCACGCGGCCTTCTGTAACTCCCCGTCAACGAACCGTGCCCCTTGGATGAGCAGGGCGATGTATTCGTGTTTGTTCAAACGCCTCCAGTGCTTCTCGGCCTGTTCGGCCAGCTTGTAAACCATCGTCAGGGTGGCGCTGCGCGAGCCACAACCTTTGGTGCGCGCCGTGCGCAGCCGCACCGTGGCAAACATCGACTCGATGGGATTGGTGGTGCGCAGGTGAATCCAATGCTCGGCGGGAAAATCATAGAACGCGAAGAGCGCGTCCTTGTCCTTGCGCAGGCACTCGCAGGCTTTCGCGTACTTCACTTCGTAGAGGCGCAGGAATTCATCGAATGCCTGATGCGCCTGCGCTTTGGTTGCCGCCATGTAGATGTCGTGGATACGCGTTTTGGCCTGGCCCTGCATGCCTTGGGGCATCTTATCGAGAACGTTGGCCGTCTTGTGCACCCAGCAGCGCTGTGAGCGCATCGTGGGGAACTCTTCCGCCGCGGCCGCCCAGAACCCCAGCGCCCCGTCGCCCGTCGCCAGCGAGGGCACAGACTTCAAGCCCCGCGCCTTCAGATCGCGCAGGACGCCGATCCACGAGAGCTTACTTTCGCGATACCCGTCCTGCACCGCCAGCAGTTCCTTGCGGCCTTCCGCCGTGGCCCCCATCACCACCAGGATGCAACTGCGTTCATCTTCCAGCCGCACGTTGAAATGCACGCCGTCCACCCACAGATACGCGTAATGCTTCGCGCTCAAATCCCGCTGGCGCCAGCGTTCGTAGTCCTGATTCCAGCCTTCCTTCAGCCGCACGATATTGGTCGCCGAGAGCCCCGCCGCCTGCGGACCCAGGATCGCGGCCAACGCCTCCCTGAAATCCCCCGTCGAAATGCCTTTGAGGTACAAACACGGGATCAGCGCGTCCACACTGGGTATCCGGCGCATGAACGGGGGCAGAATCCGGCTCGTGAACTTCTCCCCGGGCCTCCAGTCCTGCACCCGTGGTTGCCGCACCTTCACCGGCCCGATCCCCGTCACCAGCACGCGCTCCGGCAAGTGCCCGTTGCGCACAACCAGCCGGTAACCATCCTGATCCAGCTGGTCGGTGTGCCGTCCCACATACTCCGCCACCTCGTTTTCGATCGCCGCCTGCAACATCTGCATGGCCCCCGCTTGCAAGACCTCTTCCAAAGCCGTCTTCACCGCAATCGCCGGTTGATCCGACGAACTCTCCACTGTAGTCTTCCTCATCGAGCGTATCCTTTCTCCCGGCTTCGCGGCCGGGGTTCTGGTTTCGTCATCAGAAGGATACGCTCGTCTTTTCCTCATCCACAACTTCCGGTTATATCTCCCGGAAGCCAAGCGGTTTGTTGTCGCTGCTGCGGTCTGTCACCGCCAGCTGGCAG
>DYPP01000210.1 GCA_020719845.1 Treponema denticola
TCCCAGGCGATCAGGTTGCGCGTCTGACGGCTGAAGATTGCGCCGATCTCATGTACCGTCAGGCCGGCTTGACCCCGGTACTTGGCCGCGTAGTCGCGGGCGATAATCTGCGCCAGGGCCGGGTTGCCCTCCACACTGGCCCCGGCCACCACCTTCAGCTCCAGCACATAGACCTGGCCCTCGGTTCGTACCGTCATATCCACCTGCCCATGGTTGCTGATGTCCTCCGGGATGATCGTCACCCCCAGCGAGGCGAAAAAGGCATAGAGCACGCTGGCGTAATAGCCCTCGTAGTCCGGCAGGTCGCCCGCGTCCAGGTTGCGGTAAGGGATGGCGGCAAAGAGACGAAAAATGCTCTGGCGCATCCCCTCGGTGTCTCCCCGCGTCACCGCCTCGTACAACTGGGTCTGCATGGGCCGGCTCTGACTCATCAGGCCGGTATAGCCCTGAAGCAAGGTGCGGTTGAGGGCGGTACGCACCTCGTGGTTTGGCGGGCGAAGCCGATACGATGTCCCGTCAAAACCTGATTCCATCCGCACGATGGTGAGATAGCCGGTCTGAAAGAGCAGCGCCACCGGGTCGATCCGGTCCACGTCAAAGGAGTCCAGCAGCGCGTCGCCGGCCTCCACATTCTCCAGGTCGGGAAGAAAATATTTGTTCTTTTGAAAGAGCTTCACCAGAAAACTGGGGCTGCCGGTCTCGAACCAGTAGCTGCGGAAGAGGCGTCCCTTGGAGATGAACAGCAGGATGTCGAAGGGGTTGTAGACCGCTTCCCCCAGCCAGCGGTAGCCGTTGTACCAGCGCCGCAGCTCCTCCATATCCACCCCCGCCAGGTGTTCACCGAAATGCTCCACCACGTCGGCGTGGGTATAGCCGCAGATGGTGGCGAAACGCTCGTCCAGGGTGATGTCCTCCAGGTTGTTCAGCCCGGAAAAGAGGCTGACCTTGGAAAACTTGCTCACCCCGGTGAGCATGACGAAACGAATGTGGACATCGGTATCCTTGAGCACCGAGTAGAAGTCCTTCAGCCCCTCGCGCATGACCAGGGCCATGGCGGGGTCCTCGATGTTGTCCAGAATGGGCTTGTCGTACTCGTCCACCAGCACTGCCACCCGGCGGCCGTACTGTTCATGGGTGCGGCGGATCAGTTCGGCCAGACAGCGGCGGTCGGCAAAGTCGTAATCGCAGGTCACCCCCAGCTCGCGGCTGGCGTTACGCAGCAGTTCCTCGAATTTTTCCGTTAGTTTCACCTGGCTTTTCAGCACCCCGCCGCCGAAACTCAGCTTGATCACCGGCCGGGGCGCGTCCCAGTCCCATTTGTCCTCGACGTAGAGGCCCTCGAAGAGTTCCCGGCGGCAGGCGAAGAGCTGATGCAGGGTGTCGAGAAAAAGGCTCTTGCCGAAGCGGCGCGGGCGGGAGAGGAAATAATAGCCCCCC
>DYPP01000211.1 GCA_020719845.1 Treponema denticola
CGCGGAGCGCCGCACAGATGGGTGACACCGCGGAGCGGTGTCACCAGATCAAACGGTCCAGGGTGCCGATCTCCCCGGCCAGTTCGCTGGAGCATACCAGGCCGAAGCCGGGGATGGTATCAATGCGCTGGGCGATCTGGGAAGTGGCCGCCAGGGCCTCGCAGCGGCCTTCCAGGGCCTTGATCTGGTCGCGCAGGTCCAACACCCGCCGGGTGTCGGCGACGATCATGGGGCCGGCGTAGGCGACCTCGTGACTGAAGAAGGCGCGAGGTTGCCATTGGCGGATGATTGCGGCGTATTTCTTGCCGATGGCTGGGATCCCGAGCAGGGTCGTCTCGTGCAGGCGCGCGAGCTTGGTCAGATCCTCGCCGTGGGCCAGCAGGTGGAGGAACCAGAGGTTCTCGGCGTCTGCGGTGATCTCCAGGAGGCCCGGGCAGACGGCCTGCAGGTCGTCCTGCAAGCGGCTGAGCACCCGGCACTTTTCGTCCACCAGGGCGCGCCGACGGCGGGTCAGGCGCTTGAGTTCCAGGTTCTCGGCAGGGGCCGCCTGGACCTCTTGGAGGGCGTCGCGGGCGCGCGGCATGTGCTCGCCCATCTGCATCAACTCCAGGCCCCGGCGTGCGTCGATGCGGTCGGTCTTGGCGGCTGCCGGGAAGACCTGTTTGAAGCGGGCGAGTTTGAGGTTGTTGACGTTAAGCAACCGCCAATGGTGTTCACGCACCAGGGTGTCCAAAGGGCGGGCGTGGCCGTTGTAACCCTCCATGGCCACCGCCACCGGTCCCGGGTAGCGGCGCTGATGACGCTCGATGCGACTGAAGAAGTCCGCGAACCCCTCCGGGCGGTGATCGATGTCGAACTCCTCCAGCAACTCCCCGTTGGTCAAGCCCACCGCCACGCTATGACGATGGCAACCCACATCGACGCTCACCCGAAGCTCCGGACGCAAGACCATGGCAACCCCCATATGTCGGACCGCAAGGTATGAACCGCTTGGATCATCCGCCAGTCTCGTCTACATACAGAGCCACGGCCCCATGGCCCGGCACCATCCCGTATGACCTCAGCGGACGATGCAGGGAGACGGGGGCGGCATTTCAAGTCAAGCGAGTCGGCCAAAGCCGGTCGCGGACCCCAGGAGCCACACCCCCGTCTCAACGCCAGCTTACCCCCGTCGGGGTCTACCGGCTACCTACAAATCCGATGGTAGACCCTCAATTTCTCTCAATTTCTCTCCCCTAAACCGTGGTCTGTCCCGGGTTTCCCCCCGGGTTTCCCCCCTCAATTTCTCTCCCCTAAACCGTGGTCTGTCCCGGGTTTCCCCCTCCCCGGTTTCCCTCCGGGTTTCCCCCTAAACCGTGGTCTGTCCCCGGTTTCCCCGCTCGCTCTGGCGCTGGAGCGGCATGCCGACTTGTTGTTGATGGATGATCGCAAGG
>DYPP01000106.1 GCA_020719845.1 Treponema denticola
CCCAGTACGCGATGGTGTCCTGTGTCTCAAACCATTTGTTGTTGGTCTTTTTACGGCAGCCACGTTCGCCGCTCTGTTCCAGGGCTTGGCCGAAGGATCGCAGGTAATCGTGGACGGCGGGGTACGCGTCGATATCGATATGAAGCGCCGGGAAGGTGGCCACCAGGTACTTCCCTGCCCACTCCGCCTTGTAGCGTTTTATGTCCCGGCCGCGGAGGATGGGCTTGAGCACTTCGGCGCTCCGCGGGTCGGCGGCCACGAGTTCGTCGTATGTGGCCTGGTCGATGATGAAGGCTTCGTTGAGGCCGGTCAGTATGCCGCGATTGATGTTGACGCCCCAGTCCCTGAGCGGCTTGCCGGCGGCCTCGATGCGGCGCTTGATAATAGCCTGGTCGCCGGCGGCGATAACGAAGCCGTCAATCGTAAAGAGCGCCTCGCCCGGGCCCTTGGCGGCCAGCATGGCGACTAGGTCCTGGTCGGTGGAATATTCCCGGGACAGGTCGAAGGCGGCGAGCGGCGCTTGGGCGGTTTCGGTCTTGCGCCACAGGAGGATGTTGGTGTAGGTGGTGGCGTGTTCGAAGATGGGCGAGTCGCCAAAGTCGATGATGGTGTCCACGCGGCCGTTGGCCAGAAAAAATTGCCGCAGCGTCTTGCCGTAGGCGGCGCGCATCCACTTGTTGCTGGTGATGTAGCAGAGGCTTCCGCCCGGCGCCAGGAGGCCGTAGCCCCGCTCGTAGAACAGGCAGTACACGTCGCCGGTTTTGGCCCAGACGGCGTAGCGCTGGCCTTCCCAGCGCGCCTGCTCGGGCTTGCCGGAAAAATTCTGGATCTGCACGTAGGGCGGGTTGCCGATGACCACGTCGAAGCCGCCGGATACGCCGAACATCCATTCGGGGTCAAGGAAGGGCGCGCTGGCGTTCTGGTCGTAGGGGTCAAAGCGCGACAAGAGCGAGGCGGTGGAATCCGCCGTTTCCGTGTCGATCATCCTGCCCGTCAGCTCGGTAATTTTCTTTTCACGTTTCTTTTTATCCGGTCCCTCGTAGTAGGGCAGCTGCTGCGCCAGCAGGTCGATCTGTTGGCGGTAGCCGGCGTTGCGCTTTGCTACCGATGCCTTGATCGCCTCGACGATACTCGCACGCAGCTGCGCGTCCTTCTGCTGGTAGGTTTTCTTCTCCCAGTAGCTGCGGGCGCCGAAGTAGCGGTGCCGGACGGTCTTGAGTTCGGCCTCCAGCTGCAGGAGCGTCGCGTCGTGGAAGAGTTCGGTAAAATCGCGCTTGAGGCCGATCAGGCTGTCCGCCGCCACGAACTTGGTCTCCAGGTTGGGCAAAGACCGTATGCCCAGGTTGTCCGCGTCGGGGCGACGGTTCTGGTCGATGACCAGGGAGATGAAGAAGCGCAGCTTGGCGATCTGCATGGCGATGGGCTGGATGTCCACGCCGTAGATGCTGTTCTCGATCAGGTACAGCTTGCGCCCGTAGTCCAGCTCGTTGTGGTCAAAGGCCGCCTGGATGTCGGCGAGCGCCTTGTCCCGGATGTCCGGGTCGTCCAGCTGCAGCGCTTTTTCCATCTGCCGGTTGCGCCACAGTTCGTTGTTGGGGTCCAGCTTGTGCAGGATGTAGACCAGCTTGTGCAGGATGCCCATGGGGTAGGCGCCGGAGCCGCAGGCGGGGTCCAGGATCTTGAGGCTGTCGATGGCCTCGATCAGGACGTTGCGCTCTTCCCGGGTAAAGGCGTGCTCCTTTTCGGTGTACGCAAAGAGGATGTCCAGCCCCGCGCCGGCGTCGGCTTCCTTAAGGCCGCCGCGTTCGACCAGGGCGCGGGCCAGGTAGGCCTTGAGGCTCCGGTCGGTCATGTAGTCGACTATTTCCCGGGGCGTGTAGAAGCTGCCGGTGCGGTTGCGCGCGGTAGTGCGGGTTTCCGGGTTGTAGCTGGCCAGCAGGTTCTCGAAGACTTTGCCCAGCAGTTCCGGGTCCAGCGCCACTTCTTCCTCTATGGGCGTGTTCTCGGCGATGGTGAACTTGTAGGCGTTGAGCAGGTCGATCAGCCCCCGCACCTTGTAGCTCTTGCCCGTGGTGCCGTAGACATCGTTCAGGTCCGCCTCGCGCTCGGGGGCAAAGAACAGGTAGTCCGGCACGACAGCTTGCTTGGCGGGGTTGCGCGAGAAGCCGTCGATGTAGAGGTTCTGCCCGCCCTTGTTGTCCAGGCAATCGAAGAGCCCGCCGTTCAGGAAGGGCACGTCCTTGAAGAGGGCCAGCGCCTCGTCCTGGCTCACCGCGAACAGGGACGCGTAGCGGTACAGCAGCTTGACCGCGTACTGGGCTTTATTGACCGCAAAGTCGCCTTCCCGGGCAAACTCCCGCTCGTGCATCTTCTGGTTGAGCGTGGCAAAGAACAGGTTCTGCAGGATGGCCGGGTAGAAGGTGTTGGCCTTCTCGTCCTTCAAAAAGCCCCTGAGCACCCGGGACAGTTCCCGCCGGTCAAAGAGGCGCTCGGGTATCAGGTTCTTTTCCCGGATGAACCACACGAATATGACCCGGGTGATCAGGCGTATCAGGTTGGTCGCGCTGCGGACCTCCGGCGCCTGGCCGTCGTCGGCGGGGAAGCGCACCTTGTCCATGGCCCAGAAGTACCAGTTGGACAGCTCCCGGTAGAAGCGTTTGTTCAGCTCCGAAATATCCAGCGTCGCCCGCCAGGCCTTGTGCAGCTCCACGAAGTTGCGCACGTCCTGGCGGCCGCGCAAGGCGTCCAGCGACAGGTCGTGCAGTATCTCGACGTGCGCCCGGTGGGGGTCCCGGAGGCGTATGTCCTTGATCAGCGTAACCTTGGCCAGCACGTCGGCGTCCTGGTCGCGCTTGTTGATGCGCCGGTCGATGACCGAGAGGGTAAGCGTTTCGCCGTGCCGGAACAGCACCAGCACGGGCATGGGAAAGACCTTGTTTATTTCCCGGGTGACGGCAGCCAGCTCGGAGCGGGTGTACGTTTCTTTTTCCAGGCCGACGACGAAGAACAGGTAGCTCTCCATGATCGTGTCGTCCACCCGGCCCGCGTCGAAGAGGCCGTCCTGCCGGTTCAGTTCGTCCCTGGTCAGCTGGAAGAGCAGGTCGGCGTAGCGCCACTGGGCGGTCAGCGCCTTGTCCGCGTTGAAGGCCGCGGAACTCGCGGCGGCGTAGTGTTCGATGAACCAGGCCGCGCTCTTGTGCGCAAAGGGCGCGCTCCGGTCCACGGCGTAGCCCAGCGCGGCAAAGAGGGCCAGACCCGCGCCCCGCAGGTCGTCGCCTGAAAAGGCGGCCAGGGCTTCGGCGATGCGTTTTTTCCGTTCCGTGTCGCTCATGCTTCCCTCACGATGAGCCAGGTGACCAGTTCGAACTGGTCCATCCGCTCCGCCCGCGCTTCCCGGGGCGCTATCGTCGCGCCCCGGCCCCCGCCGACGAGCCCGCCGGCTTCGCGTTTGCGGTAGAGCCTGAGGATGTCATCCCCCGCCGCCCGCAGGAGCGCCGAGTAGGGCTCCATGCTGGCCCCCTGGGCAGTCTCCGCGTTGAAGAGCGCGCAGAGTTCTTCGTACGGCCTGTCCACACCCTGGCACAGGGTTCGCAGTATCTCCAGGCTCTGCCTGGCCTGGGTAAAGTTGTAGCGTACCGTTCCATCGGCGGCCACGTAGGCCAAAAAGTAAGGCGCAAGAGGATTGACCTCCGTGGTCTGCGCTCCCTCATCCTTCTGCCGGAGGCAGAAGACGACGCCTGCCTTGATAGCGCCTGCCGTGGAGGCGACCGTGCCGATGGGTACCGGTACCAACGCGTACAGCCCCAGGGGAGCGTCGGCCAGCGTTTTTTTGTCCGCTTCCAGCGCCCGGGTCAACTCCACGCGGAAGTCGTCCAGGGAGAAATCAGTCAGCGATACCGACGAATCCATGTCTTCCAGGTCCAGCACCTCGTCCCGCAGGCGGGCCAGCTGCTTGTTCCGGTACTTGAGGTCTTCCGAGATCAGGTCCTGGATCTGCTCGGCATTGAGGATGTTGTCTTCCCCCGTGGCGGTCATGTCCACCAAAGCCATGCGCGACTCGACGCGGTCCTTGAGCTTGATGTACGCGTCCAGGTCCTGGGTGGGCCAGAAGTTGATCAGCTTGACGCGTTTGTTGACGCTGCCCAGCCGGTCGATGCGGCCGAAGCGCTGGATGATGCGCACCGGGTTCCAGTGGATGTCGTAGTTGATCAGCAGGTCGCAGTCCTGCAGGTTCTGCCCCTCGCTGATGCAGTCCGTGGCGACCAGCAGCTCGATCTCCGCCGATTCGTCGCGGCTGGATACCGCGGACCGCCTTTTGGACCGGGGCGAGAAGTTGGTCAGGATGGCATCGTAGTCGTTCTTGCCATAGCTGGTCCGCGTATAGGAACCGCAGACCAAGGCGCAGTGCAGGCCGAACGTCTCGCGGTACCAGGGTTCGAGTTGTTCGTACAGGTAGCGGGCCGTGTCCGAGAAGGCGGTAAAGACCAGCACCTTGCGGTTGCCGTCGTTGAAGGGCTTTTCGACCTTTTCGGCGATGCGCTTTTTAAGTTCCGCGAGCTTGGCGTCCCGCTCCGGCGTTACCGATACCGCGTTGTTGTACAGGTCGATCAACTCTTCCCTGTCGGCGCGGAGATCCTCGGTCCAGCGGTCCAGATCGAGGTCGGCAAAGTCGAATTTCAGCTTCTTGCCGACGAACCATTCGGTCTCGTCGGGCTCTTCTTCGCCGTCGGTCCAGTCGCTGAAATCAAGGAAGTACACGGGATCTACAACGCCATGGTTGGCTTTGAATGCGGCAATCTTGGCTATCATCGCGTCAATCTTGCCGATGGTACGATCCAGCGATATCTCGAAGGATTCGATGGAGCTTTCCAGGCGCTTGAGGTAGTTCACCTTCATCATGGCGATGAGCGTGCTTTCCCGGTCCAGCTGGGTAAAGTTGAGGTTGTCGCCGCCTTCCATGGCCTGGTATTTCGCGTGGCACTCCGGCTTCAGGTAGGCGGACGGGTTGAAGATGGACAGCTTGTAGCGCATTATTTTCTGGTTGAGCCGGTCGTAGGACGGAAAGCGGTCCGCCGTGTCTATGCCTGGGTACAGGGACAGCGGTTTGTCGCGCACCGGGAACGATCCGATGGCGCCCAGGTCGTAGAAGCTCTTGATGTGCTTGCGGGAACGGGCGATGGTCAGTTCGTCCAGCAGCTTGAAGAAGCCCGAATCAAGGCGCTCCAGGAGCTGCCGGATGGTCCGTTCAGGGTTCTTTTTGGGGTCGGCCCAGCGGGTAAACTGGTTCTGCGCCGAATTGAGCGTGGTGTTGAGGCTCTTGATGCCGGCGCTTGCCGCCAGCGCGTCGTCCCGGCCTTCGGTGATCAGGTAGAGCTGGTTGCGCAGGTCCTTCAGCGTATTGTTCACCGGCGTGGCCGACAAAAGCAGCACCCTGGTCCTGGTGCCCGCCTTGATGATTTTATCCATCAGCCAGCGGGCGCGGTTCATCGCCGCGCTGCCGTCGGCCCGCTCGTTCAGCCGCGGGTTGCCGCGGAAGTTGTGGGATTCGTCGATGACCACCAGGTCGTAGGCTCCCCAGTTGAAGGTTTCCAGGTTGATGCCGTTGGCCCCGGAAAATCCCCCGCTGCGGCCCAGGTCGGTGTGGTAGAGCACCGTGTAGCCAAAGCGGTCCGCCGGAAAAGGGTTGAGCAGGTGGTTCTGGGAAGCCTGGTACACCGTCCAGTTGCCGGACAGCTTTTTAGGGCACAGGACCAGCACCCGGTAGTTGAGCAGCTCGAAGTACTTGATGACCGCCAGCGCCTCGAAGGTTTTGCCAAGGCCCACAGAATCGGCGATGACGCAGCCGTTGTGCTTCAGGATCTTGTTGATCGCGCCTGTGACGCCGTCCTTCTGGAAATCGTAGAGTGCGTTCCAGATGCCGCTCCGGAAGAAGCCCGACTGCTCGTCGAGGCCAGCGTCCCCGTCCGCCGCGTCCGTGGAATCCTTGAAGATATGGTACAGGGTAAGCTTGTAGATGAACTCCGGGCTGTTCTCGGCATAGAGCCGGTCCAGGTACCCCAGCACTTCGGCCTTCACGTCTTCCACGAGGCCGCTGTCGTCATGCCAGAGGGCGTCGAACCACTCCCGCAGTTCCTGCCGTTCCCGGTCCGAATCGACGATCAGGTTGAGTTCGATGTTCTTGCTGCCGCCCAGGCCCAGCCCGTTGACGGTAAAATTGGAGCTGCCGGCGATGGCTTTTTCCACCCCGCTTTTTTGCCGGAGGTGGTAGAGCTTTCCGTGCAGGAAGTTGGGTTTGACCATCGACTTGATCTCGGCCTTGCCTTCCAGCCACTCCCGGCAGGCACGCGCGACCGCCCGCTGGGAAAGCCGCTTTTCCATCGAAACGGCCAGGCTGGAATCCTCGATCTGGTACGACCGGCTGTTGTCCTTGTCCGGGTCCATGGTTTTAATGAACGTGGGTTCCCCGAAAAGAAAGCGCAGCCCATCGATCGATTGCAGCTGGTCCCGCAACAGGTGGTACGCGTAGATGGTGAAGTAGGCGGAAACAATTGAAACGTCCGCTTCGGGGGTGATGTTCTCTTTCAGGAAGTCGCCGACGGTGCCGTTGGTGTGGTTGTCCCGTATTGTTGAATAGTTCATTTGCCTTAGATTATACCCGATTTGATGACTTCCGCCAAACGGTTCAAAGGCGTGAATATGATTTCAAGGCCGGCGATTGTCCGGGTATATGGTTCGACGATGTCCGAGGCTACCACCAGATTCATGGCGCCCGGATGCAAAGCCCGAAACGCCCGGATGCCGCGGCTCTGCAGGCGGGCGATCAATTCGTTCAGGACCAGGTGTTCCCAGAAAAAACCCTTGTCCTTGGGGCTGATCTCGTGCACGCCCTGCGACCAGGCGACGAAGCCCGTGTCGAATCCGTAGATATTCGGGGTCAAGGTGATTTCCTGGGCGGTACGGCCATGGTACGGTCTGATGACGTGGATGAGGTAGGTCGATTCAAGGACCGCCAGATAGTTCATGATGGTGGGTCGGCTTACCGAGCAGCTGGAAGCGAAGGAAGCGGCTTGGAAGCGGCCGCCGCTCTGGGCAAACAGCAATTCCGCGAATTTCAGGAACGATGTGCGACGCTCGATGCGGAAGAGCCGGTGGCGATGATCTTGATCTCCGGGAAATGATCCGCGGCTATTTTAAGGAGCAGCGCCGGGTCGTCCATGCGGTGGATTTCATCGAACACCACCCGGCCGCCATTCATGGATTTCAGGAAGGATTCCGGGTCTTCCAGCTCGCGCCTGACCGAGGGGAGTTCGCAGTCTAGATACCTGGTACTCGTCAGCGACCGGCAGAGCTGGGTTTTCCCTGATCGGCAGACGCCGGAAAGCCGGACGATATTCCTTTTCGTCCAGAGTCGCTATATTTCCTGCTCCCACCAGGTGCGTTTGATCATTCCCTCAGTGTAGGGCCTTCTTTTGCCCAAACGCAAGTGTGTATTCGTTTGGTTATGACTAATTGAGGCTGTCTGATAACTCGGTTAGTTATCAGACAGCCTCAGTATTTTC
>DYPP01000020.1:0-31447 GCA_020719845.1 Treponema denticola
TTCCAATCAAATCTGCCACCGTCGGTCAGCAACTAAAGCCTATTGGGTCGGCAGTTTTGGGGGCCAGGCGGTCTAGCCTTTTCTACAAGGATGAATGAGGAATCTTTTCCAGCTGTCCGGCGAACAGGTCCCGGTTCCAGAGGTCAAGGGCTTTCTGTTCCCGAAAACGGATAAACCGGCGAACGTCCGCGGCGGCGGAATGCCAATCGACGCTTTCAATTTTCTCCCGCAGCGCTTGTAGGCACCAGGCGTAGTCCACCGGACGATCATAGTTTTTCCCGGGACCAACCTGCGACAGGGCCGACGAAAGCAGCCGGTAATTAATCGGCGTTCGCCGCGCGGTGTACCAAAGGAAATCATACCAATCCCGACCCTTCAGATAATCCCGGCACAGCAGCGCATGAATCTTTCCGGCAAACAGGGAAGGCAAGGTTTGCACGACCACCGACGATACAAAGGGAAAATCCAGATACTTGATCTCATATTCGCCCCCCTCCGGGGGATTGATGTCAGCTTCCAGCTTGATCCGGATTTTTCCCAATACGCCTGCCTTTCCCGCATACTTAAAATTGAGGACCTTTCCGATGGCATCATCCTTGACGAAGGCCTTTTTAACGGTGGTTTCCGAAATCGATCGGTCCTGAGTCTCGACCTTGTATCCATAAGCCGACAATTCCTCGGTGATCGACGGAAGGTAATCCTTCCAGGTAAATCCGGGATGGCTTTTTTTCAGGATAAAATCAAGATCTTCGGAAAAACGGTCCAGCCCATACAGAATCCGCAGGGCGGTTCCTCCCTGGAAAACAGCTTCCTTGAAAAAATCAGTACGCCCCAAGGCGGCAAGAACCAGCTCTTGCGTAATTTCCCGGATGGCCTGTTCTTCTTCAATTTCCGATGTGCATCCATACGTCGCCAACCGATCGCGGATCATGGCTACGTTCATGGCAAAACGTCCTTTTTGAGTGCTCTTAGAAAACGGCGGACCCGAAGGCTCGTATAATTATCCTCCAGCTCATCAAAGTCAGCGTGAACCAGTTCCGCAAGTAGTTCTTCTTCGATCCGGAGCGACTTGATCAAAGGCTCGAGTGATGTCCAACCGAGCCGGTGGAAGTACACATAGTCCGCGAGCGCCTTGAGCGGAGTCGCCATCAGCCAGCTTATCCCGGCGTCGTTCGTGACGCGCTTGATTCCTGCAAAAAGCGTTTTTTGCGGTACGCGGATATAGGAGAAATGGCCAAGAGGCGTGTCGAAATCCCGGGAAAGCCGGCAGGTAACGCTGACAATGTCCCTGACCCCCTCGGGGATCCAGCTGTGCGCGCTCAGGGCGGATTCCAGGCTGATGTACGAGGGGCCGTATATCTGTTGGGCGGCGGAAAACGTATTGAGAGCCGTTTTTCGATACACCGGAGACAGCGCGTAAAGTCCCCGGCGGATAATGATCAAGTCTCCACCCGCAACCGCCCGCTTTACCAACGCGTGCCGGATATTGGCGGCCGATGGCTCCAGGACGGCGAGATCGTGCACCGAAAAAATGGGATTGGGGAGATGTTCTATAATACTCTTCGTCAGCCTGTTCATATTTACTGCCTTAAAATATAATAGAAACTGTCACTATATGACAGTATTATAACATAATTCGGAGGAAAGTAATACAACCTTCTAGAAAGTTTTTTGATCAACACCGATTTCCATAAAAATAAAGGGTAAGTTACCCGGCGACGATTCCGCCTAAAATGTTTATAAATAGTTTTCACTTCATTAAAAACCGGTGTACAATGCTATATCCGCAAGGTAAAGGAGGAGAAGGAAAATGAAGAAACTCTTGATCACCTGTCTGGCGCTGATCGCCCTTGTGCCGGCGCTCACGTTTGCCGCAGGGCAAAAGGAAGCGGCGCCCGCCGCGGCTGCCAAAAGCGAAGAAGCTTTCAAGGTGGCCTTTGTCTACATCGGCTTGCCTGGAGACCTGGGGTGGACCTACGAGCACGACCGGGGCCGCAAGATGGTGCAGGAAAAATTCGGCGCCAAGGTCGAAACGACGATGATCGAAAACGTGGCCGAGGGTCCCGACGCGGCGCGCATCATCCGTCAGTACGCCCAGAAAGGCTACGACATGATCTTTGCCACCAGCTTCGGCTACATGGACTTCATGCACGAAGTAGCCCAGGAATTCCCGAACGTCTATTTTGAACACTGTTCGGGGTACAAGACTTTGGACAACATGTCCAACTATTTCGGCCGCATGTACCAGGCGCGCTATCTTTCCGGCCTGGTCGCCGGCAAGTCCACCCAGAACAACAAGATCGGCTACGTGGCCGCCTTCCCGATTCCCGAAGTGGTCCGGGGCATCAACGCCTTTACCCTGGGCGTCAAGAAAGCCAACCCCGCCGCGACGGTCAAGGTGGTGTGGACCAACACCTGGTATGATCCGGTCAAGGAACGGGAAGCCGCCATCGCCCTGCTGGATGAAGGCTGCGACCTGATCGCCCAGCACCAGGATACCACCGAACCCCAGAAAGCCGCCCAGGAACGGGGCAAGCTGTCCGTCGGCTATGATTCGGACATGGGCAAATTCGTGGGCGACACCGTGCTGGTCAGCCCGATGTGGAACTGGGGCCTCTACTACACCGACACCATCGGCCAGGCCATGGCCGGAACCTGGAAGAGCCATTCCTACTGGGGCGGTCTGAAGGAAGGCGTCGTCCAGCTGTCGGCGTTCAGCCCGAAGGTTTCCGCCGACGTCAAAGCCCTGGTGGAAGCGGAACGCGCCAAGATCGAAAGCGGCGCCTGGGACGTATTCTGGGGCCCCGTAAAGGCGCAGGACGGTTCCCTGATGGTTCCCGCAGGCGGCAAGATGAGCGACGGCGACATGCTGAACATGGGCAAATTCGTCGAAGGCGTCCTGGGCAAGACGGGCAACTGATTATTCTCGACAAAACTCCCTTACCCTAAGGGACCCGGCTGCGGCCGGGTCCCTTTATCATGCTTGCAAAGGTGGCGCGCAGATGGGAAAAGCTGAAGCCGAAACACGGCCCATTCTGGAAATGCGGGGGATCACCAAGCGCTTCCCCGGCGTGGTCGCCAACGACAAGGTGGATCTGGAACTCTACGCCGGCGAAGTTCTGGCCCTGCTGGGCGAAAACGGGGCGGGCAAGAGTTCGCTGATGAATATCCTGGCCGGTTTGTATCGTCCCGACGAGGGCGAAATTCTCATCCGGGGCCATCGGGTCGAAATCGACAGCCCCCGGGACGCCATGGACCTGGGGATCGGCATGGTGCACCAGAACTTCATGCTGGTGGATACCATGACGGTGGCGGAAAACGTGATCCTCGGTCTACCCGGGACGGCGCTGGTGCCGGATCTGAAAGCCATCAGCCGCAAAATCGCCGAATTATCCGCCCACTACGGCATCAAGGTGAACCCCCAGGCCCGGATCCGGCAGTTGTCCGTGGGCGAACAGCAGCGGGTCGAAATCCTGAAGCAGATTTATCGGGGCGCGACAATTCTGATCCTGGATGAACCGACGGCGGTGCTGACGCCCCAGGAATCGGACGAACTGAACTGCATCCTGCAAAAAATGACCGGCGAAGGCCGCTCCGCCATTTTCATTACCCACAAGATGGAAGAAGTGATCGATTTTTCCGACTGGGTCCGGGTGCTGCACAAGGGCAAGCTGGTGACGGTCAAGCGGACCGGCGAGACCAGTCCCCAGGAACTGGCCCGGCTGATGGTCGGTCGGGATGTGCTGTTCCGGATCGAAAAGAAGGCCGCCGAACCGGGCAAATCGATTCTGGAGCTGCGGGACATCCGGGCGGAAGACGAAAAGGGTCTGCCCGCGTTGCAGGGCATCGATCTGACCGTCCATGCCGGCGAGATCGTCGGCATCGCCGGCGTGGCCGGCAACGGCCAGCGGGAGCTGACCGAAGTGATCACCGGTCTGCACAAACCCTCGGGCGGCACGGTGCTGCTGGAAGGCAAGGACCTGACCGGAAAAAGCCCCTACACGATGATCCAGTCCGGGGTCAGCCATATTCCCTCCGACCGGGTTGCCATGGGCGTGGTGGGCGACATGAGCGTCGCCGACAACCTGGCCATGAAGGGCTACCGCAAGGCGCCGCTCTTGGCCGGCGGCTTTCTGCTGCCCCGCAGAATTCTGCGCCTGGCGCTGAAAATGATTGATCTGTTCAACATTACTACTCCGGCGCCGCAGACCCACGTCAAGTTCCTGTCCGGCGGCAATATCCAGAAGACGATCCTGGCCCGGGAAATAGACTCCTGCGGCGGGCTGCTGGTGGCCGCCTACCCCAGTCGGGGGCTGGACGTGGGCGCCACCGAAGCGGTGCGGCTGGAACTGGTAGCCCAGCGGGACCAGGGCAAGGCGGTGCTGCTGGTTTCCGAAGACCTGGAAGAATTGATCAGCGTGGCCGACCGGATCGCCGTCATGTTCGAAGGCAAGGTGATGGGCATCCTGTCCTCCGCCGAGGCGGCCATCGAGAAGCTCGGCCTGATGATGGCTGGCGTACCTCTGGCCAAGGTCGAAGAAGAAGCCGCCCAGCTGGCCGCCGCCGCCTGCAAAGAGGAGTAGCACCCGATGCGATTGATCTTTGAAAAACGGAAAACCCTGAGCCGCCGGGCGGTCGTCCTGGTGCCGGTTGTTTCCTTTCTGACCAGCCTGCTGCTTACCGGCGTACTCCTTTTGATTTTCGGCGCCAATCCCCTGGCCACCTACGCGGGCATGTTCCGGGGCGCCTTCGGCACCTGGATCGATTTTACCGAAACCCTGGTCAAAGCCATCCCGCTGATGCTGACCGGGCTGGGGGTATCCATCGCCTTCCGCCTGCGGTTCTGGAACATCGGCGCCGAGGGCCAGCTGACCTCAGGCGGCGTGGCCGCCGCCTGGGTGGCGCTGTTCTGGTCCGCCTATATTCCCGGCTGGCTGCTCTTGCCCACGGCGCTGACCGTGGGCGTGTTGGCCGGCGCCCTGTGGGCGGGGATTCCCGCAGCTTTGAAGGTGAGTATCGGTGTGGACGAAACGCTGACCACGCTGATGCTCAACTACGTGGCCATCCTTTTTGCCGAAGGCCTGTACTATGGCCCCTGGCGGGACCCCGGCGGCTTCGGCTTTCCCGGCACCCGCCTGTTTCCCAAAGCCGCCTGGCTGCCGCGCTTTTCCGGGCGGGCCCACGCGGGGCTCTGGTTCGCCGTCGTCATCGCGGTGGTGCTCTGGGTGCTGTTCAACCGGACCCGCTGGGGCTTTGAGCTCAAGATGATCGGCAAGAACCAGAAGGCCGCCCGCTACCTGGGGGTCAACATCAAAAAGAACATCCTGCTGGCCCTCTTTTTGTCCGGGGCGCTTTCCGGTCTGGCCGGCGCCTGCGAGGTGACCGCCATCAGCCACCGCCTGCAGCAGGGGCTTTCCATCGGCTACGGCTATACGGCCATCATCGTGGCCTGGCTCAGCCAGCTCAATCCCATCGCCGCCCTGTTGGTGGGCCTGCTCATGGCCGCCCTGCTGGTGGGCGGCGACCAGGTGCAGATGACCATGGGGCTGCCCGCCGCCATGGGCCTGGTCCTGCAGGGCATGATCCTTTTTCCCATGCTCGCGGGCAGCCTGTTCGCCGAGTACCGGCTCAGGGTGCTGAAGCCCCAGGATGCCGCCGAAGCCGGCGCAAAGGAGTCCGCCTGATGTTCACCCTCGTCGCTTCCATTCTGGCCATCACGCTCAAGGCCGGCACCAGCCTGGTGTACGCCACCATCGGCGAAATCTACACCGAGCGGTCGGGTGTCCTCAACCTGGGCATCGAGGGCATGATGCTCCTGGGCGCGGTCAGCGCCTTTGCCACGGCCTACTATACGGGAAGCATCGTCCTGGCCGTCCTGACGGCCATGCTGGTGGGCATGGCGCTGGCGGCGGTGCACGCCTTTTTGTCCATCACCATGCGGGCCAACCAGGTGGTATCCGGGCTTTCCATCACCCTCTTCGGCACCGGACTGGCCAGCTTTCTCGGACAGCGGCTGGGGCCGGAAAGCAATTCCCGCTACCTGACCGGCTTGACCGCGGCGCGGCTGCACCCCATCGCCATCCCCGGGCTGTCCGGGCTTCCCCTGGTCGGCGCGTTCTTCAACCAGGACCTGCTGACCTATATCGTCTTCCTGCTCATTCCCGTGGCTACCTTCTTCATGTACCAGACCAAGCACGGCCTGAATCTGCGGGCGGTCGGCGAAAACCCCCAGACCGCGGACGCCATGGGGGTGGCGGTGATCAGGCTGCGCTACGTCTACACCATCCTGGGCGGCATGCTGGTGGGGATCGGCGGCGCCCACCTGTCCCTCAGCTACACCCCGGGCTGGACGGAGAACATCACCGGCGGCCGGGGCTGGATCGTCATCGCCCTGGTCATCTTTTCGACGTGGAATCCGGGCCGGGCGATTCTGGGGGCCATCATTTTCGGGGGCATCAACGCGGTCCAGTTCCGCCTGCAGGCCTCGGGCACCAACATCCCCGCGCCCTACCTCAACATGGCGCCCTACCTGGCCACCGTGCTGGTGCTGGTGGCCATGACCTGGTGGGAAACCCACAGCAAGAATACCGGCGCCCCCTCGGCGCTGGGGGTGAGCTACATGCGGGAAGACAAGTAGCCGCTCAGGGGCTGAGCAGCTTTTCCCAGGGCGAAGGTTCCAGGACGTCCTTGTCGATCTCCACGTAGATCTGGCGTTCGTACCCGGCTTCGGGATAGAGGCTGTTCCGGGTGTTCAGGTAGGCCAGGTTGGCCGAACCGGACCGCACCATGGTCGTCGGATTGCGGGTGATCGCGTCCCAGGCCCGGGCGGATTCGGCGTACAGCGCCAGCGCCCGGGAACGGAGCGGTCCGGCGCCCATGCGGTCCGCCAGGTCCTCCAGGGTGACGCCCAGGTTGTTCCGCACCCGCATCAGGCGTTCCGCCAGTTCCAGGTGTTCCGGCCGGTCGTTGGGCAGCAATACGGGAAACCGGGCGCGTTCCGCGTCCAGAAGATCCTGCAAGCGGGTATAGTAGCCTTGGGCGGCGTTCAGGTTGCCCCGCTGGTAGGATGCGTTGCCCAGGGCCAAAAGCAGACGCCGGTTCAGGGGCAAGCCGGTCGAAGCGTCGAAGAAGGATTCCAGGGCCGCGCTCCAGTTCCGCCGGTTGTAGTGGGCGTAACCCATGCGGTACAACATATCCGGCGGCGCCCAGCCGTCCTGTTCGGCTTTTGCGTACTGGGCCAGCGCCTGTTCCATATCGCCGCTGTTGAAATATTCCAGATCCCCCAGCAGCGCGTAGAGTTGCCCGTTGGCGGCCGATCGGGGCAGATTGTTCCGCCGCACCGCGTCTTCGTAGATGGCCGCGCCTTTGTTCAATTCCTGCTCGGCGGAAATGAACTCCTTGCTCCGGATCAGGTTTTCGCCGTAGCGGCGGTAGGCGTCGATATGGTATCCGATTCGTTTGGCCGACAGTTCCTCCGCTGCGGCAAACTTCTCCAGCGCCCGTTCCAGGCTGCCGCGCTCATCCTCAGGCGACCCGTAGCGGTCGTTGTAGCGCGCCAGATGGTACCAGGATTCGGGATACGCCGCGTCCTGCCGGATGGCCCGCTCCAGCAATTGCTTCTGGCCTTCGATCCGGTCCAGGTTGGGGTCCGGCACGCCGGAGCTTTCCTGGGTCCTCTTGTCCAGCAGGTAGCCGCCCAGTTCGGCCAGGGTGGGCGCGGCGATCCGGCGGCGGTCGGATTCCATAAAATAGAGCTGCAGCGGCAGGACTTCCGCCAGATTGTCGGTGCGGATAAAATACTTGAGCATCCGTTCCAGAAATTCGTCCTGGGATCCGTAGCGCTCGATCAGCCGGGCGTAGGCGCGGCGGGCCTGCTCGTAGCGGGACGGATCGATGGCGCCCCATTCCAGGTTGGTATCTCCCAGGGCCAGCAGGCCCTCCCGGTCATCCACGTCGTAATCCAGGAGGCGCTCGCGGATCAGGGAATCCGCCTTGGCGTAATTCCCCCGTTGGGTCCGCTCCATGGCGGCGTAGTCCAGGGCTCCCTTCTTGTCCCGGGGATACCACCGCAACAGCCTTTCGTAGGTTTCCTCCGCCAGGGGATACTGCCGCAGTTCCCGGTATTTTTCGGCGTATTTGTAGAACCACCCCTTCTTGGGCCTGATCTGCAGGGCTTCCTCAAACCGCTCTTGGGACCGGGCGTAGTCGCCGGCGGCGATGCGTTCGTACCCCTGCTTATAGATGGTCTCCGCCCGCAGGGGGGTGTAGATGAATTCAAAAAAAAGGTACACCCCCGAGGCGACCAGCAGGGCGACCACGGCGAATATGCGCAGCAGGGGCAGAAAGTGGTGGAAAAAGGCGTAGGCGAAGGTCGCCTGCTCGGCTTCCAGTTCGGCGCCGCTCTTTTTTTCAAAGCCCCGGGGAATGACGATCTGGCGGCCCAGGATTTTTCCCGCCAGGCCTGCGGTTTCCCGGGCGCCGGCGCCGCGCACCAGCTGTTTGACCAGGGTGGACATCAAATCCGGCGCCACGGCGTGTTCGGCGATCAGTTCTTCGCAGGCGATGCGCAGGTTGAGGGGATAGGCGGCCAGCGTATCCTCCAGCTTGCGGAGTTCCTCGTCGCTGAGGTGGATCTCTTCCACCTCGGCCTGGGCCGCGGTTCCGCCGGTAAAGGGCGCTGCCGACGGCGCGGCGCCCGGAGCGGGGCTGCCGAAGATGTCGTCGATGCCGGCCAGGGAAAATTCTTCCAGCTTGGCGAACCCCGGCTGGGTCCCCGTTTTCTGCTCGTCCTGCAGGCCGAAGGTGCCGGAAAGGGAGCTTTCATCCAACGAAAAGGTGTCGAACGAATCCAGCGGGGTTTCATCCAGCGCCGATTCGGCGGCGGGGGGTTCTTCGTGCGCAGCGGGGGATTCAAAATCGGGAATGGAAAAATCGTATTCATCATCCGTCCCCGGGGCTTCCGCGTCCAGGGAGGGCAGGGATTCGACTTCCGGGGCTTCCTCATCCGGCGGAGCTTCCTCGGCGAACAGGGAAAAGGATTCGTCCGCCGGCGTTCCGGCTGCGGCCGCCTCATCCGGCGGGCTCATGAAATCGTCGGGCAGACTCATGAAATCTTCCGGCGGGGAGGCTTCCGCGTCGGGGGCGGGCATGAAATCTTCAAGCGCCTCCGGGGCGCCGGGCGCCGGGGCGGCGGAAAAATCCAGGTCTTCCAAACCCGCGTCCAGTTCTTCGGGAAGTTCAAAAGCAGCGGCCTCGTCACCCGGAGCCGCCTGCTCGGCTTCGATTTCGGCGGCAAAGCCGCTCAGCAGGTCTTCCGGAAAGGTACCTTCGGATTCATCCTCCGGCGGCGGTTCCCGGGGCATCTCCGGCGGCGGCGGCGACAGGTCATCGGGTATGGAGTCCAGAAAGGCGCTGAAATCCAGGTCCGCGTCCTCTTTGGGCGGCGAGAAAATATCTTCCGCCGCCGCTTCCCCGGCGCCTTCCGTTTCCGGCAGCTCAAGATCGGCGAAAAATTCTCCCCGTTGGGCCATGGTCGTCGCTTCTCCCCCGATGGCCCGGAAAGAAGTCCTGAATTGTTCCAGATCTTGCAGCGAAGGCATATTCAAGATATTGAAGCATCAGCCGATAATTGTAAAGAACGTATGAAACGGAATACCATTTTTATGCTATTGCTGGCCTGTACCCACCTCGCGACGGCGGTCGATCGGGAATCTTTTCGATTCAGGGACCATCTTTCGGGCATCGTGCGCCCCGGTGCGCCGGAGCTGTTCGAGGATGCGGTCATTTTTACCGCCGCTTCCCCGGCGCGGCGCGTCGGCGTTTCCTTTGCCCACGAAGGGTTTGCCCGGGTCCACTGGTTCCGGAAGCTGCTGAAGCCCGACGCCGGTCTGGACGCCGGAACCGGCGCCGAGACCGGCGCCAAGCCGGTTTCAGGCGGTTCTTCGCTGAAGGATACGGGAATTCTTTTTTACGTCTACGAGTTTCCCCGGGAGCTGGCGGAACTGGAATACCGTCTGGTGGTGGACGGCCTCTGGACGGCGGATCCCCGCAACCCCTTTGCCCGGCTGGACCCGATTTCCGGCCTGGTCCGGTCGGTGGTTTCCTTACCCCCCGACGACCAGAGCGAGTCCACGGTGGACGATTCAACCGGCAGCCTGCGCTTCAGCTACCGCGGCGCCCCGGGGCTGCGGGTCAGCGTGGGCGGGAGCTTCAACAGCTGGGACCCTTTCATGTACGAGCTGGATGAAGTGGCGCCGGGACGCTACGCCCTGACGCTGCCGCTCCCCCCGGGCACCTACCGCTACGTGTACTTTTTACGCGGCGAAAGGATCCTGGATCCCAACAATCCCCGCAAAGTCTATACCGCGGAAGGCAAAGCCGTATCCGAAGCTTTTATTCAGTAGAGGTGTGCATGCGTAAACCTGCGTCGTTCCTGCTCGGCCTTTTGTGCTTGTCCTCCTGGTGGACCTTGCCCAACCTGGGCGCCCAGAGCGCTCGGGAAACCACGGCCCCGTCCGCCGTCGCCGGCACGGCCCAACTGCCGCTCACCAGCCTGGTCCTGTACGTCGGCGGCGTGGGCTACTTCAACCGCCAGGGGCGGGTCAGCGGAAACCAGGAGGTCGAGCTGGCCTTCCGGTCCACGGAGGTCAACGACCTGCTGAAAAGCCTGACCGTCCGCGACCTGGACGGCGGCCGGATCAGCGGCGTCACCTACGGATCCCAGGACCCGGTGGAAAAGCGCCTGAAGAGCTTTGCCGTCAATCTGTCCGGCAACCCGGGTCTCGTCGCCATCCTGACCCAGCTGCGGGGCGAGGGCGTAGTCCTGGCCGTACCCGAAGCCGAAGAAGGTACGCTGATCGGCGTGGAAGCCGTCGCCGACGCCGAAAGCGGCACCCGCAACCAGATCAACCTGCTGACCGCCGAAGGCTTGCGTTCCTTTCCGCTGGAGTCGGCAAGAAGCATCCGCTTTTCCGATCCGGCCGTGGAAGGCGAATTCCGCAAAGCCCTGGCGGTAATCGCCGAAAACCATGACGTGAATAAAAAGACGCTGCGCATCGGCTTTGCCGGAACCGGTTCCCGCCGGGTTTCCCTGGGCTACCTGACCGAAACCCCGGTCTGGAAAACCGCCTACCGCCTGGTGCTGGGCGAGGCGGAGGACCACTTCCTGCAAGCCTGGGCCATCGTGGAGAACTCAGGCGACGAAGACTGGAACCAGGTTTCCCTGTCCCTGGTCAGCGGCCGGCCGATCTCCTTTGCCATGGATCTGGCCACCCCGCGCTACGTGGCCAGGCCGGTGGTGCGGACCGTCGCCGCCGCTGCGCCGGGACCGCAGACCTACGGCGACGTCATGTCCAAAGCCGCGCCGCCGGCGCCGGCCATGGCCGCTCCTTCCCGCATGGCCAAAGAAATGATGTACGAGGAAGCGGAGGCGCCGGCTCCGGAAGCCTATGACGACTACGCCGAGATCGAGGCCGACAGCGCGGGCGCCGGCGTTTCCGGCTACGGCACCCTGGAGGGGGGCGGCAATTTTGTCCGCTACCGGATCGAAGTTCCGGTCAGCCTGCCCCGGCGGGAATCGGCCATGTTCCCCCTGCTGGACGGCGCGGTGCGCGGCGCCCGGGTGTCGGTCTACGACCCGGCGGTGGACGCGGTGCGGCCCCTGCTGGGGGTCGAACTGGCCAACACCACGCCCTACACGCTGCTGGCCGGTCCGTTGACCATCTTTGAAACCGGCGCCTACGCCGGCGACGCGCTGATCGAAGACCTGCTGCCCCGGGGCGAACGCCTTTTGACCTACGCGGTGGACATGGAGACCGAGGTCGCCCCGGCTCCGGACACGGGCACGGAAACCATCGTCGCCCTGTCCTTGGCCAAGGGGGTCTGCAAGCTGACCGTTTCCGCCGGCCGGGAAAGATCCTATACCCTGCGGAACAGCTCCCCGAAGGCCAGGGAAGTCATCCTGGTGGCCCCCTACGACCCGGCCTGGACGCTGGTCGTGCCCGACCGGATGCCCGCGACGACCCGAGACAGCTACCGCTTCCGGGTGCCCCTCAAGGCGGCGGCTACGGATACTTTCAAAATCCGGGAAGAGCGGCAGCTCTACCATTCCTACGGCATCGTCAAGCTCTCGGATGCCCAGCTGCTGGCCTACGCCGGGGAAAAGGCGGCCAAGCCGGAACTGAAGCGGGCTTTTGCGTCGATCGTCGAAAAAAGAAGCACCCTCAAGAATGTCGCCGCGGAACGCAAGGAAGCGGAACGCAGGCTGACCCAGTTCAAGGGAGAGCAGAGCCGCATCCGCGGCAACATGGACAGCCTTTCCAGCTCGTCGGATCTGTATAAAAAATACCTGAATAAGCTGGAAGCCCAGGAAAACGACATCGAAGCCCTGCTGGAAGAAATCGACGGCCAGTACGAGAAGGAAAAGCGCCTGACCAAGGAGCTGGAGGATTACATCCTCGGCCTGGAGATCAAGTAGGGCCGGGAAAAGTCGGACTCACTCCGCGGACAACTCCAGGCGCAGCGACTGAAAGTCGCCCTGCGCTTCCGGGAGCCGCAAGCCCGCTCCCATCAGCTCGTCTCCGGCCCACACCCCGACCACCCCATCCCCGCCGACCCGGTAACGCAGTCCCGGTTCCAGTCCCCGGAAGCGCAGCACGACCTGCGCCGCCGCCGGCCGGGCCAGTATCCGATACCAAAAGAGCACCGCCCGCCGCCGGTCGGCGGCGACGACCAGCCAGGCGGCGGATTCGTCGCCCCGGGGATCCTGGAGGCGGTACACGTCGCCGAACTGGAGCAGGCCGCGGTGTTCCCGGTACCAGGCGTTGACGGCCCGGACTTCTTCCGCCTCGGCGGCGGTGAATGCCCGGGGGTCCAGCTCGTAGCCGAAGGCGCCGGCCATGGCCACGTCGGCCCGGGTCTTGAGCGACGTCAGGCGCCGGACCTGGTGGTTGGGCGACGCGGACACGTGGGCGCCCATGGCCGCCGCCGGATAGGCCAGGGACGTTCCCCACTGGATCTCCAGGCGGCTGACGGCGTCGGTATTGTCGCTGGTCCAGATCTGGGGCGTGTAGTAGAGCATGCCCAGGTCAAACCGGCCGCCGCCGCCGGAACAGCTCTCAAAGAGGATTTCCGGATAGGCGGTGGTGACGGCTTCCAGAATTTCGTACAGGCCCAGCAGGTGCCGGTGCGCCGCCGCGCCGCCGGTTTCGGTCAGGTGGCGGTTCATGTCCCACTTTACGTAGTCCACCTGGCCGCCGGCCAGCAGGTTCCGGAGTACGGCCAGCAGATGGGCGCGCACCTCCGGCCGGCCCAGGTCCAGCAGCAGCTGGCTGCGGCCCTCGGAGCGGCTGCGCCCCGGGGTATGCAGGCACCAGTCCGGATGGGCGCGGTACAGGTCGCTGTCCGGGGAAACCGCTTCCGGTTCCAGCCAGAGCCCGAACTTGAGTCCCCGGCCGTGCACCCGATCGGCCAGCCCGTCGATGCCCGACGGCAGCTTGCGCCGGTTGACCGTCCAGTCGCCCAGACCGCTGCGGTCGTCGTCCCGTTTGCCGAACCAGCCGTCGTCCAGCACGAAGAGCTCGATGCCCAGCGGCGCGGCGGCCGCGACGATGGCGTCGATCTTGGCTTCGTCGAAGTCAAAGTAGGTGGCTTCCCAGTTGTTGATCAGGATGGGACGTTCCCGGCGCGCCCAGGGACCGCGGCAGACCTGGTCCAGGACAAAGCGGTGCGCCGCCCGGGACAAGCCGCCCTTGCCCGCGGCCGAGTAGGTCAGGATGACCTCGGGCGCCTGAAAAACCGCCCCGGGTTCCAGCGCCCAGGCAAAATCTTCCGGATTGATCCCGCACTGCGCCCGCAGCACGCCGAACTGGTCCAGCTCCGCCAGGGCCTGGAAGTTGCCGCTGTAGACCAGGTGGAAGCCCCAGGCCTCGCCGTGCTCTTCCCCCGCGTCCGGGGCCAGCAGGGCAAAGAAAGGGTTCTGCTGGTGGCTGCTGGCGCCCCGGCGGCTGGATACGGAAACCTGGCCCTCCGTCAGGTGCCGTTCGACGGCGGTGCGTTCCCGGACGTGGGCGCCGGAAAGCTGCAGCCAGCGCGCCCCGGGAAGCTCCAAGTCCAGGCTCAGGCTGTAGAGCCGCTGGATGGTCAGCGGCCGGCTGCCGCCGTTCCGGAGGCGGACGCTGCGGGCGATCACCGGATGCTGCCGGAAGGCCGTATAGGCCAGTTCCGCTTCCAGCCCCGAAAGGGGGTCCCGCAGTTCGATATACAGGGTCTGGGCGTCGTCGGGAGACGAAACGTGGCCGGCGGGCAGGCCCGGCAGGGCCGGTTTGCCCGGCGCGACGCGGGCGCCGGAGTACCAGAGGTCCACCGCCGCGCTGCCGTCGGCCAGGCGCACCTGAAAAGCCGGCGACCGGAAGTCGGTGCGTCCCGGACCGGGAAACTCCTGGCGCAGGGTGTCCAGGGAAAAAGCCCGGTCCTCCGGAAAGGGGTTGGGCGAAAAGATGCGTTCCTGGCGGCGGATGGCGTTGGCGCCCTGCCAGCAGGCCAGCGGCGCGCCCCAGTGGTCGTGGGCGGGATACCGTTCCCGTTCGATGTGCAGGACGTAGCTGGCGCCTCCGGCGTTGAGTTGGAAGGTCTGGTCGCGTTGTTCGATCAAAGACGGCATGGAAGGCTCCTGTTCACCGCCTGAAGGATGCGGTCGGGCACGTCGGTGATGATGCCCGTCGCGCCGCAGCCGATCAGCCGGAGCGCTTCCGCCGCCTCGTTGACGGTCCAGACGTTGACCCCCGTGCCCTGCCGCCGCCGGGCGCCCGCCGTCTCCGGCGTGACCAGGGAAGCGCAGGGATGCCAGGCTTGGTGGGGGATGGCCGCCATCAGCGGCGCCGTCGCCAGGGGCGCGTCGTCGGCTTCCAGAAAGCCCCGGGGCAGATCCGGCGCCGCGGCGCGCAGGCGGTTCAGGGTCGGTGGGTTGAAGGAAGAAACGATCACCTGCCGGGCCATGCCGTGGCGGGCGACGCAGGCCGCCACCGCCGCTTCGATGCCGTCCCGGGCGGCGGGTTCCTCGCCGCCGTCGGCCCGGCAGAAGGGGGCCTTGATTTCCACGTTGACGATGAAGTCCGGACCGGCGGTATCCCGGACCAGGACAAAGACTTCGTCCAGGGTGGGGATGGCCGAAAAGGCAAAAGGTCCCGGGACCCTGCCGTCCAGGGGCACGGCGGCGGGTTTGAACCGGGCGGCGGCGTTCAATTCCCGCAGGGCGGAAAAAGACAGGTCCCGCACCGCGCCGCTGCCGTCGGTGGTGCCGTCTACGGAAAAATCATGGATCACGACCAGCTTTCCGTCGGCGCTCAGCTGCACGTCCAGTTCGACGCCGTCCGCCCCCTGGCGGATGGCCAGCTCAAAGGAAGCCAGCGTATTCATCGGCGCGTAGGATCGGGCGCCCCGATGGCCGTAGACCAGGACGCGGTTTTCCGCTGCCGCGGCCAGGACGGCGGAGATTTTCCGCTTCATCATTTTTCTCCCAGGTATTCCCGGATCAGGGACAGCTTCAGGTCCCGCAGGCGTTCCGAAACGGACACCTTGTAGACGTGGGGGTTGAGCAGGCGCTTGTAGCTGGCGTCGAAGCGGTCCAGCCCGAGGCGGAGACGCTCCTTGAGGACCGCCAGGTCCGGGTGGGGCGCGACCAGGTTTCCCCGGCGGATGCGGGGGGACAGCAGCGGACGCGCCTCGGTCACCACCTTCCAGTGGAAGTGGCGGTAATCCGCGGCGGGGTGCCAGAATACCCGGTCTTCTCCGGTCCGGATCAGGTCTTCCGGCGGCGTGTCGATGGTCATGACGTCCGCCTTGGCCCGGCCCTGGTCGTCCAGCAGGCGCCAAACCTGCTTGACTCCCGGGTTGGTCGTCTTTTCGGGGTTGTCGGAAAATTTTATGGCCGGAAGCAGGTCCCCCGCGTCGCCCATGCGGGCCGCCAGCTTGTAGACGCCGGTGAACGCCGCTTCCGTGCCGCCGGTGACCATCTGGGTGCCCACGCCCCAGCTGTCGATGGGCGCGCCCGCGGCGGTCAGGGTCTGGATGATGGATTCGTCCAGGTCGTTGGAGACGGCGATGGTGGCTTCCCGCAGACCTGCGGCGTCCAGCGCCTTGCGGACTTCCACCGAGAGGTAGTGGATGTCCCCGGAATCCAGGCGCACCCCGAATTTCTTGCCCCGTTCCTGCAGCTTCCGGCCCGCCGCGATGGCGTTGCGGATGCCGCTTTCCAGGGAGTCGTAGGTGTCGATCAGAAAAATGGTCCGGTCCGGGTACGTATCCGCGTAGGCCATGAAGGATTCGTATTCCGAAGGAAAAGACATGACCCAGGAATGGGCCATGGTGCCCAGGACGGGTATTCCGAAGCGTCGGCCCGCCAGGGTGTTGGAGGTGCCCGCGGCGCCGCCGATGTAGGCCGCCCGGGACGCGGACAACGCGCCGTCCGGGCCCTGGGCGCGGCGCAGGCCGAATTCCATGATCGAACCTTCGCCGGAAGCCAGCCAGACCCGGGCGGTCTTGGTGGCCACCAGGCTCTGGAAGTTGATCGTGTTGAGCAGCATGCCTTCGATCAGCTGGGCTTCGATCAGGCCCGCGTCCACCCGGACCAGCGGTTCCTGGGGAAAGACGACGCTGGCTTCGTCCACCGCCCAGACGTCGCCCCGGAAGCGGAAAGACTTGAGGTATTCCAGAAAGCCCGGCTCGAATATGCCCAGCGTGGCCAGGTAGCGCAGGTCGTCGGCGGAAAAGCGGAATTCCCGCAGCTTGTCCAGGAAGGTTTCCAGCCCGGCAAAGACGGCGAATCCGCCGCCGAAGGGTTGGCGGCGGAAAAACATCTCGAATACCGAGCGGCGGTCCATGTTCCGCTTCCAGTAGCCCTGGGCCATGGTCAGTTCGTAGAAATCGGTAAAAAGGGCGGATGATTCCATCTAGGCCAGGCTCCCTGAATCGACCCATTCGACCTGGGCCGCCTCCAGGCGCCGCAGCGCCTGCTCCATGGAATTTTCCGGTACGCCCACGCCCCGCACGGCGTCCCGGATCACCCGCACGGCAAAGCCCAGGTCGACGCCGTCCAGGGCGGTGTACAGGACGCAGTAGTCCGTGGCCAGGCCGCCGACGTAGAGGGTGTCCACGTCCAGGCCCCGCAGCAGCGCCGCCAGTCCGGTGGTCGTCCGCCGGTCGTTCTCGAAGAACGCCGAGTAGGAATCCAGGTCGGGGCGGAAGCCCTTGCGGAGGATGCAGCGGATTGGCCGGGTATCCAGGTCGGGGTGCAGGTCCGCGCCCCGGGTGCCCTGGACGCAGTGGTCCGGCCAGCGCTGCTCGGCTGCCCCGGCTCCCGCCGGAGCGGAAGCAAAGGAAACGTGCCCCGCGGGGTGCCAGTCCTGGGTGGCGACCACCAGGCCGCCGGCGCGGATGAACCCGGACATCGCCGCGTTGAGCGGCGGCACGACCGCGTCGCCGTCGGGCACCGCCAGCGCGCCGCCGGGACAAAAATCGTTCTGGACGTCGACGACGATGAGGGCGGAACGGGAATGATCGCTGGCCACGCCGGTTGCCTCCTCTGCTGAAGTGGGGCCATGGTAACGCAGAAAGGGGCGCCCTACAAGACCGCTTCCAGCTCTTCCAGGCCCGCGTCTTCGGAGCGGGCAGAGCTGGTCTTGGCCGGATTCTGCCCGTCCTGGGCGATGAACAGCATGAATTCTTCCGCCGACAGGGGTTTGCTGACGTAGAAGCCCTGGATGGCGTCGCAGCCCCGTCGGCGCAGGGCTTCCAGCTGCTCGCCGGTCTCCACGCCCTCGGCGATGGAGACCAGGCCGAAGGACCGGGCCAGGGAGACCACCGCCAGCGCCACGGCGCCGGCATCGTTCTTGTTGGAGATGCGGTCGATGAAGGATTTGTCGATTTTCAGGCTGTCGATGGGCAGGGCGTCGATGTAGCGCAGGGAGGAATAACCCGTGCCGAAGTCGTCCACCGCGAAGGTGATGCCCAGCTCCTTCAATTGCTCCATGATGGCCACCGCCCGGTCGATGTCGCGCATGAAAAGGGATTCGGTGACTTCCAGCTTCAGCAGCCGCGGATCCAGAGCGGTATCCCGGAGCGCCGCTGCGGTCTGTTCGACGATGATGCCCTTTTCAAACTGCCGCTGCGAGACGTTCACCGAAACCTGGATCGGTTTGCCCGCGTCGGACCAGCGTTTGGCCTCGATGCAGGACCGCCGCAGCACCCATTCGCCGATGGGGATGATCAGACCCGTATCCTCGGCGATCTCGATGAAGGTATCCGGAAGGGCGAGGCTGCCGTCTTCCGTCCGGAGCCTGACCAGCGCTTCCACGCCGATGAGGCCCTGGTTGGAGCCTACCATGGCGTTGCCCGCGGACACCTGGGGTTGAAAATGAATCACGAAGTTGTCGTTCAGCAGGGCCCGCCGGAGGGTGGTTTCCATTTCAACCCGGTGCCGGCTGGAGTTGCCCGCGGCGCCGGAGGCAAAGCGGTACTGGCCCCGGCCGCGCTCCTTGGCTTCGTACATGGCCGCGTCGGCGTTCTTGACCAACTCTTCCACCGAATTGCCGTCGTAGGGGTACAGGGCGATGCCGACGCTGGAGCCGACGTAGATCTCCTTGCCGGACAAAAAGAAGGGGTTTTTGAGCTGATCGACTATTTTGCGGGCCACCGTGGACGCGTCTTCGCTCTTGTGGATCGATTCCAGGATCACCGTAAATTCGTCCCCCCCCAGACGGCAGACCGTGTCGGTATCCCGCACCTGGGCCTGGATGCGCAGGGCCGCCTCCTTGAGCAGTTCGTCGCCCATCAGGTGGCCGTAGCCGTCGTTGACGTCCTTGAAATGATCCAGGTCCAGGTAGAGGAGGGCGATCCGGCTTTTATTGCGCTGCGCCCGGCTCAGAGCCCGGTTGATGCGGTCCATGAACAGCGACCGGTTGGGAAGCTTGGTCAGGGCGTCGTAGAAAGCCAGCCGGTTGAGGTTGTCCTCCGCGTCCTTCAGCTTGGTGATGTCCACGATGAATCCGATGTACCGTTCCTGGTGCCCCTGCCCATCCTCGATCGTGTCGATGGTCAGCCAGGCGGGAAAGAGGGACCCGTCTTTGCGCCGGTTCCAGATTTCTCCTTCCCAGCGCCCTTCCCGCCGGATCTGGTTCCCCAGCTGGTCGTAGAATTCCGGTCCCTGCCGGTCGGACTTGAGCAGCCGCACGTTCCGGCCGATGATTTCGGCTTCTCCGTAACCCGTCAGCTGTTGGAAAGCGGGATTGGTCTCCAGAATAGTCCCGTCCAGGGCGGTGATCAGGATGCCTTCCCCCGTGTCGTAGACGATTTTTTGGTAGATGCTCAACTTTTTGGTGCGCTCGGCTACTTCCGCCTCCAGCCGTTCCGCGGCGGCCCGGTCGCCCTGGTCCGCCCGTTCGATCATGCGGGCCAGATTGCCGATCAGGTCCCGGCGTTCGCCCAACTGGTGAATTTCCGTGTAAAAAGCCGCAAAGCCCCCGGACTCATCCGTCGCGATCCGTTCCAGCCGGCGGATGGGATCGATGATCAGCATCCGCACCGTCAGGTTGTAGCCGAACATGGCCAGCAGCGCGACGACCAGGGCCAGCAGGGTAAAAACCACGACTGCCCGGAAGCCCTGGCGCATGATGCGCCGGTCCAGCTGGACCTCCAGGACCAGATTGGTGGCTTCCGACCAATCGGCCAAGGAAAGGCGGCGGATGTAGGCATCCGAAAGGGAGCGGCGTTCCTGGGCCTCCGGCGCGGCCTGGTCCGTCCGCAGGGAAATCACCCGCGTCGTGGTTCCCGAAAGCCGGGACAGGGTGCGTTCGAATTCCGGGTCCAGCTCCCGGGCAAAGATCAGCCGGCCGGCGGCTGGTCCGGTCCGGTCGCTGCGGGTGACCGCCGCCGAAGCCAGCAGGTAGGGCTTGCCGCTCAGGGCGGCCATGCCCGCCGGCGACTCGGCGCTGGCCGGGAAGGGCAGGGACCCGGAATCGAGCGTCCCCGGCAGGTCCGGCGTCCCCGAATAGGCCGAACTCCGGAACAGTCCCCGCAACCGGTTGTCCCGGCCGTAGAGGGCGGCAAAATCCAGGTCCAGATTGTCCAGTGTCGCGGCGTTCAGATTCAGGTCCGGGTATTCCGGAGCGTCGCCGTTGATGTAGTTCCAGGTATCGTCCCAATAGGCGTAATCCCGGACCGCTGCGGCAAGTTGGGCCGCTTGATCGTCCAGGAGCGCGCGCACGCGGTCCAGCGCGTCGTCGCCGGCCTGATTTTCCAGGTTCAGATAGGCGTTCAGAGTCCCGAACACGATCCCCACGATCAAACCCGCCGTGCAGGTCAGGGCGGTCGCCAGAATCATGGTCGCCGCTTTGTATGAAAGGCTTCTGTCTTCTTTCATCTCTCCATCTAAGTATCAATAAAGGATGCTAAAAGTCAAATAAGCGATCGTCCCGGGGGGGCTACATAACGATCCGGGAACCCGCGGCGGTCTTTTCCACGTCGATCCGGCTGGGGATGCGGCTGCGCAGGTCGCCCACGTGGGAAATAAGGCCCACCATGCGGTGGTCCCGGATTTCGTCCAGGATGCCCAGGGCCCGATCCAGGCTGGCGTCGTCCAGGCTGCCGAAACCCTCGTCGATGAAGACCGCGTCCAGCCGCACGCCGCCGGACCGGCTCTGGATGGAATCCGCCAGGCCCAGGGCCAGGCTGATGGCGGCCATGAAGCTCTCGCCGCCGGAGAGGGTGGCGCAGGGCCGGGCCTTGCCGGTGAAGGCGTCGAAAACCGCCAGGTCGAGTCCCGCGTATCCCCGGCCGCCGTCCCCCTCGGCGTTCAGGACGAGGGCGTAGCGGCCTTCGCTCATCCGCTCCAGCCGGCGGGTGGCGTAGACGGCCACCTCCTGCAGGTAGAGTCCCAAAAGCCAGGCGTCGAAGCCGCGCCGCTTGGGGTTGTTGCCCGACAGGTCGTCCGCCAGGGTCTTGAGTTCCCCCGCTTCCCGGGCCAGGCTGCGCCGCCGTTCCGCGGCTTCCCGGTAGGCGGCCTGTTCCTTCATCAGCCCCGCCAGCGCCGCGGCGGCCCGGTCGCGGTCTTCTTCGGCGGTTTTCCGTTCCGCTTCCCGGGCTTCCAGTTCCCGGCGGAGTTCCTCCGGCGTCGCCGACGCGCCGCGGCGGTCCTGGACCAGCTGGTCCCGGGCCTGCTCCACTTCCCGCCGGGACGATTGCAGGCGGTGGAGGCCTTCCTTCCAGTCGCCGACCTGCTTTTCAAGCCGGGCTTCGGTTGCCGCGTCCAGCAGGGCGGCGCCGATTTCCCCGGCGTCGGCAAACACCGAATCCGCAAGGGCGCCGCCCAGCGCCGCCACGGCGACCTGCTCCTCCGCCAGCGCGGCGGCCAGGGCTTGCCGGGTTACTTCTTCCCGGGTGAGCGCCGCCGATTCTTCCCGGGCCAGCTTGGTCCGCGACTCTTCGTGGGCGGCCAGAGCGGCGGCCAGCTCCGCGGCGCGCCGCTCCAGCTGCTCCCGGGCGGCCAGGATGGTGTCCGTGTTCCATTCGGTCAACAGCGCCTTCAGGCGCCGGCTTTTTTCGGCGTACGCCGTCTCCAGGCCGCGCAGCCGTTCCGCCGCGCCCGCCCGGTCGGCTTCCAGCGTCGTCCGGTGCCGCGCCGCAGCTTCCCCTTCCCGGAACAGGACGGCCAGACGGGCCCGGGCGCGCACCGCAGCGTCCCGGCGGGCCGCGGTTTCCGTCGCCGCCAGGGCGGTCCGGCGCAGGACCTCGGCGACCGGCGCGGCTTCGGGCAGGGCTTCCGGGTCCGGCAAAGCGGCCGCCAAAGCGGCCTGGTCGGCGCCGGGCAGCCTGGCCAGGGCTTCGCGATAGGGTACGGACAGTTCCCCGGCGTCCCGTTCCAGGCGGGCGGCCTCCCGGCGGCGGGCGGCCAGCTCGGCCTGCCGGGCGGATAAATCCCGTTCCGCCGCGGCTTTGGTCTTGACCAGGGCCTCCAACCGTTCCGTCAGACCGTACTCCGGCGGCGGCGCGGCGGCGGGCGCCGGGTGTTCCCGGGCTCCGCAGACCGGACAGGGTTCGCCCGCCCGCAGCTTGATCGCCAGTCGGGCGGCGCCGACGGCGTCCTCCTGTTCCGTTTTGCGGTTCCCCAGCGTCCGGACTTCTACTTCCAGCACGGGCAGGCTTTTTTCCAGGTCCGCGGCTTCCCGGGCGGTCTGGTCGAGCAGCAGCTGCAGCCGGCCGCGCTCTCCCCGCAAGGCCGCCGCCTTTTCCGCCAGACCGAGCATGCCCCGGAGGCTTTCCAGGCCGGCGCGGAGCTGCTCCAGTTCCGTGTCCAGGGTATCCGCGCCGGCGGCGGATGCTTCCAGGGTTTGCTGTTCCGCCGCCGCCTGGGCAGCCCGGGCCTGGGCGTTTCGGATGGCTTCTTCCAGTTCGGCCAGCCTGCGGCCCAGGGATTCCCGCTGGCCGCCCAGTTCCGTCAGGCCGTTTTCTTCCGCGGTCGCCGCTTCCAGCGGACCCCGCAGCCCGCGCAGCCGCTCGGCTTCCCGCTCCCCATTCCGGATCTCTTCCTGCCCTGCGGCCAGGGCCAAAACGGCGGCCGCCCGTTCTTTGCGGAGGGTTTCCGCCGCCGACAGGGTCTGGGCCGCGGCCAGCGCCGCCTTCCGGCCAGCTTCGGCCCGGTCCACCAGGTGGGCCAGGGGGTGGGCCAGGCGCGAACGGGCCAGCAGCGATTCCTGGCGCCGGAATTCGGGTTCCCGGTTGCGCAGGTCCGCCTCTTCCCGGTCCAGGCCTTCCAGCCGCCGCAGGGCCGCTTGCTGGGCCTCCGCCAGGCGCAGGGCTTCCGCCGTCCGGGCCAGCTCATCCGCCGCCCGGCGGGTGCGCTCCTTGGCGGCCTCCAGCTCCCGGTGCGCCGCCTCCCGGGCGGCTTCCGCGGTCTCTGCGGGAACCCGGTCGGCCAGTTCGGCCAGGCTGCGTTCCGCTTCCGCCAGCCGCGCGCCCGCATCCCGGGCCTTGGCCTGGGCCAGTTCCCGCACCCGCACCGCGGCGTCCACGGGAAAAAGCTTGCGCAGCACCTCCCGGCGCTCGGTGGTGTTCTGACGCAGGAATTCGGCGAACTCTCCCTGGGGGAGCAGGACGATCTTGACGAATTCTTCCGGCGACAGGCCGATCAAACGCCGGATCTTTTCGTCCGCCTCGCTCTTGCGGGAACTGCGGGGTTCGAATTCGCTCCCCGTCCACTCGTACAGCAGCGCCGTCTCGTCCACGGTGGTAAAACCCGTGCCCCGTTTCTTCTTCTTGTCCTGCTTGGGACTGCGGTCTACCCGGTAGCGTTGGCTGCCCAGGGAAAACTCCAGGGAGACGTGGCACTCGTCGTCCTCTCCTGAGTAATCCGACCGCAGGTGGGCCACCGTGCCCCGGCGGCTGCCCGGCAGGGTGCCGTAGAGGGCAAAGCAAAGGGCGTCGAAGACGGTGGTCTTGCCCGCGCCGGTTTTGCCGGTGATCAGGAAGATGTCGTCCAGGCGGTCAAAATCGATCTCCGTCCGGCCCACGAAGGGTCCCAGGTTGAGCATCACCAGCTTATTGGGCCGCATTTTCGGCCTCCCGGCTCAGCTCGCGGAACAGGTCCAGTTCGGCGGGGGCGGCGGTTCCGTACAGGTCCTGCAGGAACAGCTCGAAGTCCTCCGCCGCGCCCCGGCGCGGCGGACCGTCGCCGATCGGCGCCGGGGCGGCGGATGCTCCCGGAAAGGCGGCCGGGGTGTTGCCCTGCCTGACCGCCAGCAGCTGGGGAAAGCGGCGGCGCAGCAGGGCCAGGGGATTGTCCACCAGGCCGGAGTCGGTCAGGGTCAGTTCCAGGTAATCCTCCCGGAAATCCGTGCCGTCCTCGGCCAGGGTAGAACCCTCCAGGAAGGTTTCGAACCCGCCGCTGCGCCGCCGCAGCCGCCGCAGCGGGCGCAGGGGCAGGGGGGTGACGGTAACGGCCTGCCCCGGACTGCCCGCCAGATCCACCGCCAGCGCGCCCTTCTCGTGGTCTGCCTCGGCGAAGGAGTAGGCCAGCGGGCTGCCGGAGTACCAGGCTTGGGTTCCCACCCGCTGCCGCCGGTGCAGGTGCCCCAGGGCGACGTAGTCGAACCCGGCGAACAGGGCCGGATCCACGCGTTCGGCGCTGCCCAGAAAGATCCGTTCTGAGTCGGATTCCGCGCCCCCCTGGGCAAACAGGTGGGCCACCAGGACGGTCCGGTCCGCGCCATCGGCCAGCGCCGCCGTCCGGGCGGCCTCCAGCCGTTCCGCAGCTTCCCGGGCCAGGTCCCGCTGGCTGCGCAGCACGCCGGGACTCAGAAAGGGCAGCAGGAAAAAGGCCGTGCGCGGCCCCGGACCGCCCAGGATGACGGGTTCCGTCGCGGCTTCGACAGTCGCGCCGATATGGATGCCCAGTTCGCCGAACAGCTCCCGGCCAAAACCCAGGCGTTCCGGCGAATCGTGGTTGCCCGGCACCGCCAGCACCGCCAGGTCCGGAAACCGCCGCCGCAGGTCAGCCAGAAAGGAACCAAAAAGGGAAACCGCCTCCGGGGCGGGGATGGACCGGTCGTAGACGTCCCCGGCGATCACCAAGGCCTGGTAGTCGTCCGCTGCCAGCAGGGCCGTCAGGCCGGCCAGCATGGCCTTCTGGTCGTCCTCCAGCGAACGCTCGTGCAGGATCCGTCCCAGGTGCAGGTCGGCGGTATGCAGGAATTTCATCGTTCCATGCTAGATGCGCCGTCTCCCCGGGTCAAGGGGGCGCGGCGTCCAGTCGCTCTTGCGTTACGCCGTGCGCTGATGGATACTCAAGATATGGACGGTGAAAGTCAGACCACCGTTAATGCCGGGGCCGATCCTGCCGATAGTAGGAAGAGGTACCCGGCAATGACGTTCAAAAGCGGTTTCGCGCTGGTCGACAACGATAGAAAACTCATCCGCGAACACGCGCACCAGGTACGGGAAGCCGTTTTTGCCTGCACTACCCAGGCCCAGGTGGAATGTTCCGTGGCCTTTGCCCGCTATCTTTCCTACGCGGGCCTGAACAGCGACAACTACTGGCTGTTCATGCGCCTGGTCATGACCAACAACCCCTGGGTCATCGACGAGCTGCTGCACGACCGGGAACCCCGGCTCCTGTTTTCCACCATTAAACCCGATTCGGACCTGATCGAAGCGGCCTTTGAAGCCCTTTTTTCCCGGCATCCGGACGAAATCTACGCCCCCGCCCTGGAAGCCATGCTGGGCATCATCCAGAACGCCTATTTCGACCCCGACGACGGCTACCGGATCCGCAAGTACACCATCATGGACATCAATACCCTGGGCAAGTTCCTGTTGAAGGATGAAAACCAGGAGCACCCGGTCAACCGGCTGGTGCTGGAAATCCTGGACCGTATGGCCCAGGTGGGCGTCTACTACGGCGAACCCGACAAGAACGTGCTTTCCAAGCAGGCTTTCCGGGTGCGCTACGCCTACTTCGACCGCACCAGAAAGCTGGTCGACGCCATTCCCGAACCCCTTTTGGTGCGCCTGCCGGACCGCAACGGCGTGGAACCCGAGGACGACTACGCGGAACTGGTGACCAAGCGCCGGCAGCGCAAGCGGGACAGCTATGGCCGCTTCGTCAAGGAAACGCCGGTTGCCGATCCGGTTCCGGAAGCGACTCCACCGCCACCTGCCGCTGCGCCGGCCGCACCGGCCAACGCGCAGACTCCCGGGGTCGAAGCGCCGCCTGCAAGGTCCGCAAAGTCTCCGGCCAAGGCGCCGGCCAAGCCCGCGCCCAAAGCCGCGCCGGGCGCCGAACCTGAGGTTCAAGCCGGGGCCGGCAAACCGAAAAATCGTCCGCCGGCGGCCAGGAAGCCGCGGTCGCCGAAAAAATAGTCCGTGGAGGACTCTGGAAAGCGACGGTTTTCCGAAGCGGGTTTACAAAACGTGCGAATACTGAAAGAATGCGCCCTGATCCGGCGACGGCGAGCATCAGGGGAAAAGGGGGAAGACGGGTGTCACGGAAAAAAAGTGAGGATACGGTGGTGCTGGAAGCGGTACGCGCCTCTCCGGCGGGACTGGAAGGCGTGGCGCTGGTCCAGCGGGTCGTAGAGCTGGTGAATAAGGTTCCCGGCCGACCGACGGACGCGGAAGGCAAGCCCGGCGGGCTGATCCTGTTTCCGCCCCAGCTGCGGCCGATCATCATCGGCGACCTGCACTCCGCCAAGGACCACCTGATCCGCATCCTGGAACACGAAAACAACCCAGCTGACCTAAAGGCCGGTCGGGCGGCGCTGATTTTTGTCGGCGACGCCCTGCACGACGAGCGCACGGGCTACATGAAGCAGATGCGCAGTTCCGTGGAAATACTGGATTATATTTTTGAGATTTTCCTGCGCTATCCCGGCTCTGTGTACTACCTGAAGGGCAACCACGACACCTTCGACGAGCGGTTGCGGAAAAGCGGGATCCTGCAGGGCGTGGAATTCAAGAAGGAACTGCTGGACAGCCATGGGCCGGAGTACGTGCAGGCGGTGGCCGAATTTTTCGACAGCCTGCCGCTCTTCCTCATCGGCGACGGCTTCGTCGTCACCCACGCCGGACCGCCCCGGGGCGGCCTGGTGCGGGAAGAGCTGGTCAACATCAAAAAATACCCGGAAAAAATGCACCAGCTGATGTGGAACCGGGTCAACGAGTTCCACGGCAATCCGAGCCTCAAGGAATACGGCGAAAAGGAACTGCGTCTGGTCCTGCGGCAGCTGGACCTGCCGGAGGATACGCCCTTCATCGTCGGCCACAACCCGATCTGGAACGACGGCAACCAGACCGGCGTCTGGATGAACGTGATCGGCATCAAGAACCACCATATCCTTTATTCCGGCTACGGCAGCAAGGCGCCGTACTTTACCGTGGAAAAGGGTGAGCTCATCGTCAAATTCGCGATGCCCAAGCAGGCGGAGGTATACTACTTTGGATGAACAGCAAAAATTGTCGACCGAGGTCGGCGACGCCGAACTGGTCCGGTATTTCTACCTGGACCTGGATACGGCGACGGTGGCGGACCGGCTCAATTCCCTGACCCTGCGCCTGTCCGACTCCCAGGACGACGTGCCCTTCAACGCCCAGGTCAAAAGCTACGCCGGCGCCCTCGACCAGGAGGGGGATCTGTGGATCGTCAAGCCCGTGGCCACGGCGGAAGAAATGGTCTACCACCGGGCCTGCGAGCTGGCCTACCTGTTGGACCACCGCACGGGCACGCTGGCGGCGCCCACGACGGCGGTGCTGATCGACGGCAAACGGCACCGGGTCACCAAGGTCGTGCCCCGGGCGGTGCAGATCAGTTCCTACAACTATATGGAAGCGCCCTTCATCAACCTGCTGCGGGCGGACCTGGTCAACCGCTGGATCTTCTTCGACGAGGACCGCAACCCCAACAACTATCTGGTCATCAACAACGCCCGGAACCGGCAGTTCCTGGTGGCCATCGACTACGACAAGGCGGACATGCTGGCGGAAAGCATGAAGATCACCGGCCTGAAGGATAAATTCGGCTGGCAGCGGACGGAGAAGACGCGATTTCTGACCCTGCTCCGTCCGGACAACTTCCAGGGCGTGTCGATCGACGAATTCGACGCCCGGCTGAAAGCCTTCTTGTCCGTATCGGTACCGGAGATGACCGCCCTGTGCCTGAAAGCCTTTACCGGCTTCTGCGAGGATCCGGCGGCGCTGGCCAAAAAGGTCGCCGGCAACTTCACCCGCCGCCGGGATTACGTGGACGCCTATTTCCGGGAGATGTTCAAGTCGGAGGTTGAAACCCAGAACAAGTCCCAGGATACGGATTATTCCGCCTTCGGCAAGAGTTTCATGGACATGCACCACGGAAAAAAGTGATTTTTTTGTTTTCCCGCTTGACAAGTTATTGTCCCGGAGTAGACTGAATGAGATGATTGTTCCCATGATGAGATAATCAACGCGTGGAGGTTGTGATGGACAAGCAGACCGAACGGGTCATTGAAAGGACGTGGTCTAAAGAGACGATAATGCAGGTTGAGCTGGGAATCGTGCAGAATATGCTCGGCTCAAGAACCGAAGAAGCGGTGGAAGGCTCCATCAGTTTTTCTCGTTTTCTCAGCCTCTCGGGCCTGAACAACGACAATTACCCGGCCTTCCTCAAGCTGCTTGAGGTGGAGAACCATTGGGTCATCGACACCATGGTCGGCAAGAAGGATCCCTTCCTGCTGTTGAGCCCCATCCAGCCCAACAGCTTCCTGGTTTTTACGGGCTACAAGCTCCTGACCAACTGGCACCCGGGCGGCATCTATCCCGTTACCCTCTCCATCGTGCTGGGCATCCTGCAGGCGGCCTACGCCTCCCCCAAGGACGGCTTCAAGATTTTTGCCGTTTCCATCAACGACGTCAACAACCTCGGCAAGCACCTCAACAAGGAACTGGGCCAGGATGACCCCAACAACCGCTGCATCCTGGACATCCTGGACAAGCTCGGTTCGCTGGCGGGCACCTCCAATGATCCCGACAAGGAACAAATGGCGCGGCAGGCCAACAACATCCGCACCTTCTATTTCGACAAGCGGAAGAAAATGGAAGACATCATTCCGCAGGTTCTTCTGGTCAAGTCCGACTACGTGGCCAAAGAAACCGCGCCGCGACAGCTTTTTGTAGACTAAGCAGGGGAAAGGGGTAAAACCATGAAGGAACTCTTTGAAAAGAAACAAGACTGGACGGAAGTTGAAATCCAGCAGATAGAATACTACATGCTCAAGGGCATACTCGGGTGCCGGACGGTGGAAGCCGTGGAAGCTGCGACCACCTACGCCAGCTACCTCAATTTTACGGGCATCACCAACGGCAACTACCCGGTATTCCTGAACATCCTGACGGTGCGCAACCACAACGTGATCGACGCGCTGCTGGGCACCCGGGATCCCTTCCTGTTCATGAGCTCCATCCAGCCGAACTACTTTATCGTTTCCACCTGCTTCGCCATCCTGGCCAAGTACCGGAAAGCGGAAATCTATCCCAAGACGCTCGGCATCATCCTCGGCGTGTTCCAGGCGACGTACAACTCCCCCCTGGACGGCTACAAGATCTATCCGCCGTCGGTGGCGGACGTCAACTCCCTGGGCAAGCACCTGAACGAAGAAAAGGGCCAGGACGACCTGCTCAACCGCAGCATCCTGGACATCCTGGACAAGATGGCTTCCCTGGAAGGACAGAACGTGGATGAAGACATGGAGGACCTGGCGGTGCATTCCCACAATATCCGCAACAACTTCTTCGACTCCAAGAAGCACCTGGTGGACGTGATTCCCGAGGTTCAGCTCCGGCTGGAGCCGAACCTGGACAAAGACGTGCAGCCCCGCAAGCGGGTTCCCCTGGCTGAAGCGGAACAAGTTCAGGCAGGATAGTCGACGTTTCGCTGTCATAGCAGGTATGAGCCGCCCGCCGCCGGTCCGGCGGCGGGTTGCGGAAGCAGGAGGAAGACATGGCGGGCGCCGAATGGCCACAATGGTCGGAAAAAGAGATTGATGCTCTGTCACTGGGGTATTTGAAAGACGTCATCGAGAGCAGCGAGGGGTATTCCGCCTTTGCCGCGCTGGCCTTTGCCTATTATCTTGAGAACAAGGTCAAGCTGAACCCCGACAACTACCCGATTTATTTCCGGTTGATCGAATCCGGCAACCATTGGGTCATCGATACGCTGGTCGGGGACAAGGATCCATCCAAGTTCCTGGGCAGCATCCAGCCGAACACGTTCATCCTGAAAGAATGCTTCCGCATGCTGACGGGCTGGAAGGCGGGCGAAGTGTATCCCAAGGCGCTGGTGATCATCTACGGGTTGCTGACCCTGTGCTACCGGGTGCCGGAAGAGGGGTATCGCCTCTACCCGCTGACCGTATCGGACGTGAACAACCTGGGCAAGCACCTGGACAAGACCAAGGACCAGATGGATCCCCTGAACCGGGTCGTATTGACCGTGCTGGATCGTATTTCATCGTTGATCGAACCCCAAAAGCCGATGCCCTCGAACGAGGTCAAGGACGTGGCCTTGCAGGCCAACAACATCCGCGGCAAGTTCCTGGACATGACCAAACACCTCAACGAAGCCATCCCCGATGTGTTGCTGGCCCGGGGCGATTATATGGCCAAGATGGTAAAACCCATCGTTCCGGTGATCGAAGCCTAAGTTTTTTGCCATCGATCAGGATCCGTCGTTTCTACCCCGGCCGTCCGGTTCAAGGTAAGAACGGCGGATTTTTTTTACGACAAGGCATGGACCAGGAATGCTGAAGCCTTCCGCGGAAGTCAATAATTGTTATCTGCTTCAAAAGAAACTCGGCGAAGATTTTTGCGCCGAGCATTGGCTTGCCCTGGCGGTATTCTCGCCCAACCGCTTTCTGCTCCGGTTTATCAAAGACCAGCCTCCCTGCCGCGACCTGCAGGAAGCGGTCCGCGCCGAAGCCATCGCCGCCTATCGGCTGGAGGCCGAGGCGCTGGTGCCGTTGATCGAGGTGGACTACTATCAGGAACGCCTCTTTATTTCCACCGAATACCGGGATGAAATTTCGTTGCCGACCTGGCTGAAGACCATGCACGCCGTCGACCCGTCGGCCATGGCCGAGGCGGTCGCCCTGCTGGCCGCCGGCCTTGAGCAGTATCATGCCCGGGGAATGGCCTTTGCATCCCTGTTGCCGCACAATATCCTGGTAGCCCGTCAGGGTCGGCAGGGGTCGGATTTTGGAATCCTTGGTCCCGGCAACAGCGCGCTCCTCGACAGCCTGCGCGCCGCCGGGGCGGCGCAATTTGCCGACGCGGCGTATCTGGCGCCGGAAATCCGCCTATCCGGGGCACCGTCCCCGGCGGGCGACGTCTATTCCCTCGGAGTACTGCTGGCGGCGCTGCTGGCCAACGGCGACGCAGCCGATGATTTGTCCGCCGAGGGACTGGCGCGCCGGGGCGTCAGCGGGGCCTTGGTGCCGGTCATTCTGAAGGCCGTCGACCGGGACCCCAAATTGCGCTACCCTTCCGGCGCCTCCCTGGAGGCGGCGTTGCGGGAAGCCCTTGGGCGCCTGGCCCCTGTCGCCCCCGCCCTCGTCCCCGCGCCGGCGGCCGGAACGGCCAGGGAACGCCCGGCGCTGCCGGTATCCGAAGTGCGCACCGAGGTCTTGAGCTATTTTCAGGAGATATCCGCCGATTACCGCAGCGCCCAGGGGCTTGCGTCGCCGCCGATCGCCGCCGCGCCGACCCGGCCGGCGCAGTCCGCGGCCGTCCCGCCGTCCAAGCCGGCCGCCGCCGCGCCGACGGGTCCGAAGGGACCGAAGGGACCTGAAGACGACCCGGCGGACCTTGTTCCCCTGGAAGAAGTCCCGGCGCCCCGGTCCGCCGGGCCCCGGGCGCCGGTTACCCCTGCGGCGGCGGT
>DYPP01000020.1:31547-37201 GCA_020719845.1 Treponema denticola
CGGTTACCCCTGCGGCGGCGGTACCTCCGGCGGTGGTCTTGAGCGGGGCGTCCCCGTCGGACGCGGCGCTGCCGGTGCGTTGGCAGTATCGGCAGGTTCCGCTGGAGTCGGTCGTCGCCGCGCTGGAAAAGGCGGTGCAGCGGGCGCGCCGCGGGCAGGGCGATTTCCGGTATATCGGGGAACCCGCCGACCAGGCGGACCGGGGCCGCCTGTCCCGCGGGCTCGAGCACGCTGCCGAAGGGGCTCTGTTGGTGGAAATCGGCCCCCTGGCGCCGGAAGAAGCTTTGACGGTGAGCGGTTTTTTGCGGGCCTTTAACGCCGCCCTGGCGGAGCCGCTGGCGCGGGAAACCCCGCGGTCCAGGAACCGTTTTGTGCGCCTGCTGCGTCAAAAGGCGGTGGCCGCTTATTTCGAAACACCGTTGCCGGAACTGCCCGCCGAGGCTGCGGGCCTGGAAAAGATCATCGACGGTCTGACCCTCTTCGGCAGAAAAAACAAGCCCCTGGTCGTGGTGGTCAGGGGCAGCGAACGCATCGGCGGCGATCTTTCCTCTTTTCTGCAGCAGATCGCGCCGTTGATCCGGCGTAAGCCGGTCTGCTTTTTCATTTTCGGCCGGGAATTCCCGACCCCCCTGCGGGGCTATAAGCGGGAACGACCGCGCTAGCCTCGGCGGTGCGCCGCTAAAACCAGCGGGATGGCTGCGGCGCTCTATGGCGGCCGAGCAGGGCCCGGCCAAAATTCGACGGGCTGCTAGGCTTGGTGGCCGGCGGTGAGGCCGTCCACGACATAGTGCCCCTGGCCGACCAGTTTTGCCTTTTTCAGGGCTTCCCGGGCTTTGGCCAGCACCGCCTGCCCTTCCAGGGGCGAGCCGGTGGCGGCCCCCACGGAACCGCCGATCCAGATGACGCCGATGGGCAGTTCTACCGGCCGCTGCAGCAGCTCGGTCAGTTTTCCCGCCCGCTCGGCGGTCAATTCCAGGGAATGGGCGGGCACCACCGTGGCCACCACGGCGAACTCGTCGCCTTCGGTGCGGGCGGCGATGCCGTCGTCGCCGGTGAATGAAGCCACCCGCCGGGCCGCTTCCTTGATGACCGCGTCCGCCAGTTCCTGCCCCCGGCTGCGCACCAGCTGGGCGTAATTGGCCAGGTCCGCGGACAGGACGATGATGGCCTTGTTGTCCTGGGCCAGCCGCTGAGCCTTTTCGGCAAACCAGGCGTTGAGGCCGTTGATGTTGGCCAGGCCGGTCAGCGGATCCAGCCGGTCCGGGGGGATCTCGTTGGAGCCGGAAGCCGTCGAGTCGCCCCCGGCCGGTCGGGCGTCCTGCCGGGCGACGTAGGCCAGGTACGCCGCGCCCGCCGCCGCCGCCAGGAACGTCGCCGCCGCCAGCAGCGGGGCGCCGCCGGACAAGGCCGCTGCGCCGCCGGCCAGCGCGGCGAGGGCGGGAAGGCCGACAACCAGATAACCCGAATGGAGTCGTGGCGTAAAAAGGTTCGTGTTCATGGTTCCAGTATCGGCATAATTCGATATTTCGCAAGCTTTCGCCGCGCCGATACCTTGACCGACGGGAAAAAATGACCTAGGTTTAGCCCGCGCTTGGATCCTTGACCGGACCGAGACGTGGAGCGTCATGCACGGAAGTCTTCGCATCGCTGTTCATAACCTCTTCTATACCTATCCCGATTCTCCCGCCCACGCCCTTTGCGGTATCGATTTAACCATAAGCTCGGGGACCTACGTCGCCGTGCTGGGCGGCAACGGCTCCGGCAAAAGTACGCTGCTCAAGTGCGTCAACGGACTCGTGGCTCCCACCACCGGGGGAGTCACCGTCTACGGGGATGAAGGCAAGGCCCTTGATCCGGCGGTCGAAGCGGCGGCGGTCCGGCGCATCGTCGGGACGGTGCTGCAGAATGCGGACGACATGATCGTGGGGACCATCGCCGAGGAGGACGTCGCTTTCGGCCCGCAAAATCTGGGCCTGGACGCCGAAACCGTCGGCCTCCGGGTAGCCGCGGCGCTGGAAGCGGTAGGCTTGAGCGCTTCCCGGACGCGACCACCCCAGTTCTTGTCGGGGGGCGAAAAATCCCGCCTGGCGATAGCCGGGGCGCTGGCGATGGATCCCCGGGTGCTGCTGCTGGATGAGCCGGCGTCCATGCTGGATCCCCGGGGCCGGGAAAACCTGCTGGTCCTGCTGGACCGGCTGGCCGCGTCGGGCACCACCATCGTCCACGTGACCCACGCGCTGGAAGAAGCGGCCCGGGCCGGTCGCTGCCTGGTGCTACACCAGGGGGGGCTGGTATTCGACGGCGACGCGCCGACGCTGTTTGCCCAGGAAAAACTGGAACGTTGGGGTCTGCGGCTGCCCGAATCGGTCAAGGCGCTGCAGGGATTTTTCCGGCTTTTCCCCGGATTTTCCGCGCCCACCCTGGATCCCGAAGCGGCGGCGGCGGCGCTGCTGCCGTATCTGGCCCAGCCCCACGCCGAAGCCCGCGCCTTGCTGCAGCCCGCCGCACCTGCCGCGCCTGATGCGCCCGCCGCCCAACCCGACAGCTGCGCGCTCCGTTTCGACGCCGTCGGCCACGACTATCTGCCGGGGACGTCCTTTGCCGCCACGGGCATCCGTGAGGTCAGCCTGACGGTGCCCGCGGGTGCGACGCTGGCCCTGGTCGGCACCACCGGATCGGGAAAATCCACCCTGCTGCGCCACGCCAACGCAGTGCTGCTGCCCCGCCGCGGCCGGGTGCTGGCTTTGGGCCTGGATACCCGGGACCGCCGGGTCGACCTGCGCCAACTGCGCCTCCGGGTGACTCTGGGCGTGCAGAATCCGGAAGCGGCGCTGTTCGAAGCCTATGTCGCCGACGACGTGGCCTACGGACCGCGCAACAAGGGGCAGCAGGGCGCGCCGCTGCGGGCGGCGGTGCGGCAGGCCATGGAGCTGACCGGACTGGCCTACGATGAATTCAAGAATCGCGGCACCCGGGACCTTTCGGGGGGCGAAAAACGCCGCGCCGCCCTGGCCGGCGTGCTGGCCCTGGACGGCGAGCTGGTTCTGCTGGATGAACCGACCGCCGCCCTGGACGGCGCGGGACGGGAACGCATTCTCCACGTTCTGGACGAGCTCCGCGCCCGGGGAAAAACCGTGCTGGCCACCACCCATTCGATGGAAGAAGCCGCGGGCTTCGACCTGGTGGCGGTCATGCAGGCCGGCGCGCTGGCGGCGGTGGGGCCGCCGGAGGCGATATTCGGTTCCCGCTGGAGCGACGACTGGGGCCTGGCTCTGCCCTGGACCGCCGCGGTGGCCGCGGAACTCCGCCGCCACGGCCGCTACCCGCATCCGGAGCCGCCGCTGACCGCGGCCGCCCTGATCGCCGGTCTGGACCGAAGCGCGGACAAGCGGAAAGACGAGCCGCCGGCGGCGTCCCGGGCCCAATCCGGACATCAGCGTTACCGGACAAATGAATCCGTCGAGCCGAAGCGGCGCCGCCGGGGTACGGGGGTCGAATTTTTCCGCAACGTCACCCTGGGGCAGTTTCTGGATCGCCCTTCGTTCCTGCTGCGCCGAAGCGCGGGAACCAAGCTGGCGGCTCTCCTGGGGCTGGCTGTTGTGGCCGTCGCCGGGCCGCACCCGATCCACACCCTGGGCGTCCTGCTTTTTACCCTTGTCCTGGGCGCGGCGGCGGGCAGAATCGGCCCCAAGCACCTGCTGCGGGGCCTGGTCCCCGCCCTGCCGTACCTGGCGCTGATGGTCGCGGTGCAGTTCGCCTTCAGGTGGCCAGGCGATAGCGGTCCGATCCTGATCGACGGCGGCTTTTTTACCGTCACCGCCGGGGAATTGAATCGGTCCCTGCTGCTGGTGCTGCGCCTGGCCACCCTGATGGCGCTGCTGTCCCTCTATTCCGCGCTGACCCCGCTGGCCGAATCGCTGCGGACGCTGAGCGCCTGGATCGCCCCCCTGGGGCGTCTGGGCATTCGGGTGCGCGAATTTTCCCTGGCCGTCGGCATCGCGCTGCGGTTTGTGCCCGTCCTGGTGGAAGAGGCCGAACGGATCGCCGTAGCCCAAATTTCCCGAGGCGGCGGCTACGGCGGCAAGAAGCGCCTGCGCGCCGCCGCCGCGCTGATCGTCCCGCTCTTTTTGCGCGCTCTGGAACGGTCGGAGACCCTGGCTACGGCCATGGAGCTGCGTCTGTTCGGAAAAAATCCCCCTGGGGGATCATAAGGGGAATCTTGAAAAGCTTCTGCTTTTTGAGGTGCCCGTAATCGCTGTTTTTTGGAGGTAAGCTCATGGCAGTCCTACCGGTCCGTAAAATCGCCACTGCGGGCATTCTGTCCGCCCTGGCCATCGTCCTGGGTGTCACCCATCTGGGGTTCATTCCCTGGTTCTCCGGCGCGTCGATCACGGTCATGCACGTGCCGGTGATCATCGGCGCCATCCTGGAAGGACCCGTCGTCGGCGCTTTTATCGGCTTGTTGTTCGGGCTGTTCAGCCTGTTGCAGGCGGCCATCGCGCCCACGGGTCCGGTGGATACGGCCTTCGTCAATCCCTTGATTTCCGTCTTGCCCCGGCTGCTGATCGGGCCCGCCGCCTGGCTGGGCTACCGTCTGGTGCGGGGCGGGGCGGCGACGACTCCCTGGCGCGAATCCGCGGGGGTCATCCTGGCGGCGCTGGTCGGCAGCGCGGTCAATACGGCTTTGGTGCTGTCCGGTTTGGGGGTGTTCGGCTTCTTCCCCTGGCCGGTGATCGGCGCGGTGGCCCTGGGCAACGGACCCGGGGAAGCCGCGGCGGCGGCGATCCTTTCCCTGGCCATCATCCTGGCCTGGAAGCGCGTTCCCCTTTCCGGCGGCGGCTCCCGGCTTTCCCGGGAAGAGGAGCGGGGGGCGTGATTCTGGCGGCGGACGTCCGCAACGGGGCCATTGCTTTCGGCGTGGGAAAACCCGAGGGCGGATGGGCGTGCCGTTTCCGCCTGTCCGCGGCGCAGCGCAGCGTGGAAGAGTGGACCTTCCTGGTCGCCTCCCTGCTGCGGGAACGGGGCGTGGCCCCCGAGTCGCTGCGCTGCGGCGCCCTGTCGTCGGTGGTCCCCGTGCAGACTCAGGTCTTCATGGACGTGCTGGCCACGTTTTTGCCCGCCCACGGGGCGCCCGTGCTGGTCGGTCCGGGGGTCAAAACGGGCCTCCGCATCCGTACGGATAATCCCGCGGAGCTCGGCTCCGATCTGGTCTGCAACGCCGTCGCCGCCGCGGCGCGGCTGGGCACGCCCTGCATCGCCGTGGATTTCGGGTCCACCCTGACCTTTACGGCGGTGAACGCGGCGGGGGACCTGGTGGGCGCGGCGCTGGCTCCCGGTTTGGGCAGCGCGGCGGAAGGACTGCGGCAGCATACCGCGTTGCTGCCCCAGGTACGGCTGGAACAACCCGTCCGGGCGATCGGCAAAAATTCCGCCGACGCGGTGCGTTCCGGGCTGATGATCGGCTGGGCGGGATTGACCGACCGCCTGGTGGAGGCCATTGCCGGAGAACTGGGACTCGACGGTCAAACCGTCCGCCTGGCGGGTACGGGCCCCTACGAAGCCCCGCCGATCGTTACCCGGCGACCCTTCGACCTCTGGGATCCGGCGCTGACCCTGGAAGGGCTGGTCGCCATCGCCCGGCGGTCGCTGGCCGC
>DYPP01000212.1 GCA_020719845.1 Treponema denticola
AGCTCGGGGTCGCGTGACCACTCGTTCCATGAACCAAAGTAGAGCTTGACGTTCTCGATACCCGCTGCCTTGAGCGCAACCAGCGTGTTGGAAGCGCGTGCGCCCTTGAAGCAGTAAAGGTAAACCGGCGTGTCCGGGCGGATGCCAACGGTGTGGCATTCGGCCAGGATTTCTTCGGCAGCCTTGTAGAGCGGGGTGGCGCCCGGCTTCATGAAGCGATACCACTCGATCCAGCGTGCGCCGGGCAGGCGACCCTTGCGCGGGCAGAAGTCCTTGCCATAGGGCGAGGAGCTGGTGCCGATCCACTCATCAATGTCGCGTACGTCCAGCAGCACCACGTTCTCGTCATCCAGCGCGGCCAGCACTTCGTCCTTGCCGATCAGCAGCTCGGTTCCGGTATCCACCAGCGGGAACTCGACGGGCGTCACCTCAGGGACTTCGGTGCTGACGGGCAATCCGGCATCCAGCCAGGCGCGGTAACCGCCATGCAGAATGGAAATCTTCGGATAGCCCAGATAGGACAGCAGCACGTAACCGCGCGGCGACTGACCGAAGCCGGTGTTCATCGCCTCTTCGTAGATCACGGCCGTTTCCTTGCCGGAGAGCCCGGCCTTGCCAAAGGCTTCGCTGAACTTGGCCTTGAGCGCGTCCAGACCTTCCGGGGTGGAGGTCGCAAGGTAGGTGAAAATATCGTGGATATTGACCGCACCCGGAATATGCCCGGCGGCGTAGGCCTCGGGTGAACGGGTGTCGATGATGACCGTGGGCTCCTTTTCGGTCAGCGTCAGCAGCTCGGGGATGGACAGCAATACAGTACTCATGGAAGGCTCCTCGTAGGGTGGCGTGTGAAAACCTTGGTCAGATATGAAAACCCTGCGCTTTACACCGCCATCGCGTTACGACAGACGGTGTCATAAAGCTCGGCGGCGCTGGCCGCTTCAGTGCCGCTCAGCGCAAACCCGCAAGAGCGCCCGTGCACCATGAAAGCCATGCGGCAGGATGCAGCGTTTTCACGTTCCAGCACCCAATGCCCCAAGTCGGCCACGCTCAGGTCGGGCGGACACAGATTGAGCGCCAGACTCGGCGTTTTGACGCGTATGCTGGTCGGTTTGCGCTCAAATGGTGCATATTCGCCACAGATTGCTGCCGCCACCGCCTCGGCCTGACGCTTGATCGGCTCGATGTAGAAGTAGCTACGCCCGTCCACCTCGGCGCAATCGCCCACGGCAAAGATATGCGGATCGCTGCTGCGCATGTCAGCGGGATCGGCATGAATGCCGCGATTGACCATTAACCCAGCCTTTTTCGCCAGTTCGATATTCGGCACCAGACCCATGGCGGAAATCACCAGATTTGTAGCAAGTGTCGCGCCATTGGTCAGCGTAGCGCGATAAGCCCCGCCCTCCCTGTCCA
>DYPP01000213.1 GCA_020719845.1 Treponema denticola
AGTAAGCGTCCGACCGTGGCCGTTGTAGACGCCGGATGAAACGGGTGTAGCGTGGAGCGGGGCGTCAGGCGGCGCGGGCTTGGCGGGCGGCTTTCCAGCGGGCCGGAGTCAGGTCCGCGATCTCATTGATCTTCAGGCCGGGCAAGCGCGTAAGCAGGTCTTTCAAGTATTCGCCGGGGTGGATATCCAACTGTTTGCAGTTCTCCAGCAGGGTATAGAGGATCGCGCTGCGCTCGCCCGCTTCCGGATGACCGATGAACAGCCAGTTCTTCTTGCCCAAGGCGGTGGGCCGGATGGCGTTCTCCACCCCGTTGTTGTCGATCTCCAACCGCCCGTCGGTGGCATACTTCACCAGATACTTCCATTGCCCCAGCGCGTAGGCGATCGCCAGGCCCATCGGGCTCTTGGGCAGAGGCGAAGACACCTTCAGGCGCAAGGCCTTTTCGATCCGGTCCAGCACCAGCTGGCTTTCCGCCGCACGCACCACCCCGCGCAGGGTCGGCGAGGCCCCTTGGGCCCGCAGCTTCGCTTCCACCCGGTAAAGCAGTCCGATCTGATGCAGGAACCAACCGGCCAGCGCGGGCGCGTCTTCCTGCGCCTCATGGAACTTCCGCCGCGCATGCGCCCAGCAGCCCGCTAGATCAATGGCTTCATGCGTGGCCACAAAGCTCGGATAGGCGATGTACCCATCGCTTTGCAGTTTCCCTTTGAAGTTTCCGCACATCCCATCCAGGCATCGCGCCGACCGGCTGGTATACCACTCGTACAACACCTGTCGGGAGGCGGGGTCCCGGAAGACCCAGAAGTAGCCCTGGGCGCTACCCCCTCCTTCCGCCAAGGCATACCGCACCGGGGTCTCGTCCACCTGTAGATAGCCACACGACTGTAGTTCCGCCCGGATCAACTGGACCACCGGTTTGCACCAGTCCGCCACGCGCCAGACCCAGTCACACATGGTCTGGCGGGAAAGTTCGATGCCATACCGGCGATGGAGGATCTGCTCCTGCCGGTGTAGGGGCAGATGATCCACGTATTTCTTCAGCACGATATCGGTCAACAACCCCGCACTGGCGTAGCTCCCCTCGATAGGCCGCTTCGGCATGGCCGCCTGGACCGGCTTGCCCGGCTCCCGGCCTACCGCCACATACTTGCGCCGGATATACAGGCGCCGCACATACTGGGCCGGGTTCACGTCGAGCTCCTCGGTCACATCCTGGCCGATGCAGCGGTAGGCGGTGGGATCGCGCTTTACCTCATCCGGGTCAATCACCACTTCTTCGGTGGGTAAATCTTCGGGCAGGCGCGCCTCCCGGGGTCCCCGTTTCCCGCGCGGTCGGGTCGGGGGCGTATCGTCCGGAGGCGGGGTGGCAACCGGCACCTCCAGTTGCTCCAGTTCGCCCAGCAACAGC
>DYPP01000214.1 GCA_020719845.1 Treponema denticola
GGGCGGCTGACCCAGGCCAGCGGCGGTTTGCCATCGACGGCTTCGAGGGTGCCGAGCAAGACCATGGTGATGATGCGGCTGCCGCCGGGTGAGCCGAGGATGGCCAGGCGTTGCTCGTTGCGCACGAAGGTGGGGGTCATGCTGGAGAGCATGCGCTTGCCGGGGGCGATGGCGTTCGCTTCGGCGCCGACCAGGCCGTAGGCATTGGGCACGCCGGGTTTGAGCGAGAAGTCGTCCATTTCGTCGTTGAGCAGCACGCCGGTACCGGGTGGCACGAAGGCGGCGCCGAAGGGGTAGTTGATGCTCAGGGTGGCGGAGACGGCGTTGCCGTCCTGGTCGAGGATGGAAAAATGGGTGGTGTCGTTGCCGCCATCCGTGCGGACTGCGCCGGGCAGGTTGGCGCTGGGCGTGGCCTTGTCCTTGCGCATGGAGGCGCGCAGGCCGTCGGCGTAGTAGGGATGCAGCAGGCGCTCGGTGGGGATGGCGACGCTATCCGGGTCGCCCAGAAACTCCGCCCGGTCGCGGTAGGCGCGGCGCATGGCTTCGACGATCAGGTGCAGCCGCGTGCTCTCGTCCAGCGCCTTGAGGTCAAAGCCGGAGAGGATGTTGAGCATGGTGACCAGGGCAATACCGCCGGAGGATGGCGGCGCGGCGGAGATGATTTCGAAGCCGCGATAGCGCCCGCGTATCGGCTCGCGTTCAACGACGCGGTAGTCGGCCAAATCCTTTGCCGTCCAGATGCCGCCTGCCTTGCGCACGCCATCCACCAGTCTTGCGGCCACTTCGCCATGATAAAAGCCATCCGCACCGTCGTTGGCCATGCGCTCCAGCACATCGGCCAGCTCGGGCTGGCGGATCAGCTCGCCCAAGGCCGGAGCCTGACCCTGGCGCAGGAATAGCCGGGCGGCGTCCTTGTCCTTGTTCAGTGCCGCCAGACGGAAGCTGGCCATGCGGCGATAGTGCTCGGTGACGGGAAAGCCGTTGCGCGCCAGGCGTATGGCCGGGGCGAGCGCTACGGACAGTGGCACGCGGCCATAGTGCTGCGTCAGATGCTCCAGTGCGGCGGGCACGCCGGGAATCGCGGCGGCGAGTGCACCGTCCATGGAGGCCTTGGGGATGACTTCGCCTTGCGCATCCAGATACATGTCACGCTGCGCCGCCAGCGGTGCGCGTTCGCGCCCGTCGATCATCACCTGCCGATCCTCTTCGGCGATGTGCAGCAACCAGAAGCCACCGCCGCCAATGCCGGAGCTGTAGGGTTCGACCACCGCCAGCGCAGCGCTGACCGCCACGGCGGCATCAAAGGCATTGCCACCTGCATGGAGTACCTCAAAACCCGCCTCGGTGGCGAGCGGATGGGCGGAAGCAATGGCGGCAGCGGGCGGGTGGTCTGCGGCAT
>DYPP01000215.1 GCA_020719845.1 Treponema denticola
CCGTTCCCGAGCCTTCTTCCCTTCTGCTTCTAGCCCTTGGCGGAGCTGGGGTAGCCGTCGCCCGCCGCTTGCGAAAAGAGAAAAAAGCAGCCAATGCGCCCGTAGCCTGAGCTGCATGGTCAAAAAACGCCTGGTCCTCGCCGGATGGGATTCGGCGGACTGGAAACTCATCCAGCCCCTACTTGATGCGGGGGAAATGCCCGGCATGGCATGGCTGGTCGAGGGCGGGGTTTCTGGCAACCTCGCCACGATGGAGCCGCATCTCTCACCGATGCTCTGGACGAGTATCGCCACGGGCAAACGGGCTTGGCAACATGGGGTTCACGGCTTCACCGAAGTCGATCCCACAAGCAAGCGCGTGGTTCCCGTAGCCTACGCCTCGCGCCGCTGCAAAACCGTTTGGGAAATCCTCGGGGAACGTGGTCTGCGCTCTCATGTCATCGGCTGGTTTGCCACACATGGTGAAACGAACCCGCACGGTTGCATCGTTTCCAACATGGCAGGGAATTTGCAGGGAGCAAAACCCGACGACGATCCAGACGACTGGCCGCCATTACCAAAAGGCACCTGCTGGCCTCCCGAGTTGGCAGAGGAAATCGCCCCATTACGCGTGAGCCCCTACGACATCGACCCGGACGAAATCCTCCGCCTCTTTGTTCCAAAAGCCGACGAAATCGACCAAGAAAAAGACCCTCGCCTGCGGCATCTCGCCGGGCATTTGGCGGAAGCCTTCAGCGTTCACGCCCAGGCAACCCATGTCATGGAAAGCCACCCCGACTGGGATTTCACGGCAATCTATTACCGTCCGCTGGATGAAATCTGCCACCGTTTCATGCCCTACCATCCGCCGCGCATGGAAGGCGTGCCCGAACGGGACTTCGAGCTTTACCGCGATGTAGTCAACTCGACCTACCGTCTTTACGACCTTTTTTTGCGGCGGCTCATGCACTTCGCCGGAGAAGATGGAGCCCTCATGGTCGTCTCCGACCACGGGTTTCACAGCGACCACCTGCGGCCAAAGTTCACCCCCAATGTGCCGGCTGGCATCACAGTCTGGCACCGCCCGCAAGGGATTTTTGCCGCACGAGGGCCAGGATTCCGTTCGGACGAACTCGTCTTCGGCGCGCGCTTGCTCGACATCACCCCCACCGTGCTCGGTTATTTTGGGTTGCCGGTGGGACGCGATATGGACGGGCGCGTTCTCGAAGAGACCTTCACAGAACGCCCCGCACCGAAGGAAGTGGAAACATGGGAAAACCCGGACGGCATCCGGCGCGAACGACTCCCGGCGGAAGACCCGGCAAATCAAGCCATGCTCGAACACTTCGTCGCACTCGGCTACCTTGCGGAAGTGCCCGGAGGAGACGAGAAATCGGCTGCCGCCACGCAATGCG
>DYPP01000216.1 GCA_020719845.1 Treponema denticola
GGCTCTTCAACGCTTCTCTACGGAAATTTACCTGGATAACTTGGTAAAAAGCATTGAAGGGTTGTCAGGCGTGTTGGTTTGATAGATTTTGAGCTTCAAGTATTCGGTGTCACGGAAGCCTCTGGCACGTCGTCGCAGGAGGGCGATGCTGACATTGCCGGCTTCCAGGCGCGCGGTGCTGATGGGGTGCTCGGCCCAGGCGCAGATTCCGGTTCGGTGGGATTGCAGTGTCTTGGCGAACTTCGCAAGGCCGGAGAGGGACGCCGCCTCCGCCATGCCGCACCAGTCTTGGAGACGGGCCGTCATGTCAGCCTGGGAGCCGGGTTGGCGCCATAGCGCCTGCAACTGTTCCTTCAACGTGTAGAGCTTGTTGAGGGGCTCGTTCTGCGCCAGGAGCGTGTCGAGCCGGCCCTGGTCAGAGTCCTTGAGATTGTCGCGATTGGTCAGCAACAGGTAGAGGCTGCCCTTGATCGCTTCCTGTCCGGTCAGGTCGCCCAAGGCCTTGGCCGACTTGAACTCGGCCCGGCGGCAATCGCGAATGACCTTGGAGAACATCTGCATGATGTGAAAGCGGTCGAAGACGATGGCGGCGGTCGGCAAGCTTGCCTTCGTGGCGGCGATGTAGGCGGCGCCCATGTCCATGGCGATGGCCTCGATGCCGGCGGCGCACGCCTCGCTCAGGGCATCGAGAAACGCACTCAGCACCGCGCTGTCACGGCCCTCCTTGATCCACAGGATGCGTCCACAGTGGGGGCCCGGCGAGAGGTCATAGACCAGCGTCAGGTAGTCCTGCCCCTTGGCGCGCGCCACCTCGTCAACCCCCAGGTAACGAATCCCTTCCAGCGCCTGCGGCGCCACCGGCTTGATCGTCTCGGCCAGATAGGCCTGATCGATCGACTTGACTGTATTCCAGCGCAGCCCTGTATGCCGGGCCACCGCCGAAATCGGCATGTGGCGGCAAAGGCCGGAAATCAGCAGTGCATAGCGATTGGTTACACGCATCGCCGGCTCGACGAACGCCAACTGCTCGACGCGTACCACCGAGGGGCTGACAAACACCTCGGCATACTCGATCTCGACTTGGCATGCCTGTCCCATGAGCGGCAGATCGCTCACCCAACGCCGCTTGAGCCGATGAACGCCCCCACGTCGATCAATGCCCGCAGCGATCGGTGTTACCCGTCGATCACGTCGACAAGAAATCCGCACGATTCCACTAATCGGATCGTGCTCAACCGCCTCAATCACCTGCCCCTGATACCCCATAATCCCCACCGGGATGGTTGCTCCCATATCGCGTACCCGCCTGTGTCCTCGGAAAACTCAGGCTGTTACACGATCTCCGGGATGCCGGCCATCCCTTTTTTCCGTAGAGAAGCGTTGAAGAGCCAAA
>DYPP01000107.1 GCA_020719845.1 Treponema denticola
TAAGCCAAAGTGCTATGGTTGACGCCTACTACCGCATACACCGGCGACAGGCCTTCGGCCAAACTCAGTTTATTGCAGAACGCTATGGCGTGGTACCAATTCGTTATTTGGACAGGATCAGTGGTTCCAGAGGAAAAACCTGTGCCGCTGGGATCGGCTCCCATGATCGCCAAAAACTGCGCCCGGGTGATCTCGTGCTGGCTCATCCGGCAGGGCTGAGTAATCACGCTGATGTTGGTTGCCTTTTCGTCACGCTGGAAGCGGCCAGCGGGGACATTGATCATGGTCAATGTAAACAATGTTGCCGGGAACACCGCCGTTTCGTCCACGGCTTCCAGAACCGCTTTCAGCTCCGGTACCGACAGGCGCACACCAGACTTCTGGTCGCTGGCTTTGAGTTCTTTCAAAAAAGCGATGCGGTCCTTGAAAAGTTTCCCTGCTGTTGTCTTCTGTAAATCAAGGAGTATGGTCTTGATCGCAGCCTGGCGTTTGCTGCCCGCTTCAATTTCCTGCTGGCGGATGGTCTCGTTTTTCTTGTCGCTTTCGGCAATTTTTTAAAAGGCGCGCAGGTCGTCCAGCAGGGCGATACGCTCGGCGCTTGCCTGAAAGTTGAGGCGCAAGGGATGTTCAACCGTAATCTTGTTATAGCCAAAATCATCGTTGTCAAAAGTCTTGCTGACGACCACCTGCTTTTTCAGGCCATTATGAGGATTTTTCAAAATGCAGCCGCATTTTGAAAAATCTACAAAAACCTGCGCTGATTTCGTAGCATTTCTTGCGATTAGCAAGAAATGCGAGAAACAGCAGAGGCAATTTCAAAAATAACCGATTTTTGAAATTGCCTCTTTATTTTATACATTTTATTTGACAGGCCGGCAAACCGGGTGTACCATAACTTGTCTGATAAGTAGACATCATACAAGATTTCCGGCGGAATCGAGGTACAGGGTGGCGATTACCAAAACGCGGCTTTCGGATCAGGTAGTTCAGGAAATAAAGAAAATCATCGCCCGGCGGAACCTGGTGCCCGGGGACAAGTTCTATTCCGAGAACGAACTGACGGAGCTGCTCCAGGTCAGCCGGTCGTCGATCCGCGAGGCGGTGCGCCTTCTGGAGCTGAACGGGCAGGTAAGCGTGCAGCACGGCAAGGGCATCTTCATCTCCGACCCGGGCCACCTGGGCCGGGAAGCCTTCGGCGCCTGGCTGCGGGAGAACGAGACCTCGGTGGCCGAACACTTTGAAATTCGCCTGATCATCGATCCCAAAGCCGCCGCCTACGCCGCGGCCAAGGCGGATCCGGCGGACATCGAGAAACTGGAAGCCATCTGCGACCAATTCCGGACCATGGCCGCTTCCGGCGATCCGGCGGACATGATCAAGATCGACGAGCAGTTCCACCTGCAGCTGGCCAAGTCCACCAAGAACCGGACCTTGTACATGATGATGAAGACCATGACCCAGGCCCTGCCGGAAGGCTGGATCTCCAGCCTGCACGTGCCCGGCCGGATCCTGAAGACCGCCGCCGAGCATCAGGCGGTGGTGCAGGCCATCAAGGCCCGGGATGCCGCCGGGGCGGAACAAAGAATGGAAGAACATCTGCGCAATGCCCTGTCGGACATTCGGGCATCCATGAAAAACACCCCAGGAGGAAACCAGTGATGCGCATTACGACCTTGATCGAAAATACCATGGGCGAGCACCTGGCGCTGAAGAACGAGCACGGCGTCTCGTTCTGCGTCGAGACCGGAGGACACAAAGTCCTGTTCGACACCGGCCAGTCGGGCACCTTTCTGCAGAACGCCGCCCAGCTGCGCATCGACCTGGCGGACCTGGAGTACGTGGTGCTCAGCCACGGCCACTACGACCATTCCGGCGGCCTGATGGCTCTGTCGGAACGGGCCAAAAAGTTTGAGGTGGTGGTGGGAAAAGGCTTTTTTGAAGAAAAATACGCCGCCCTGCCCGGGGACGGCTACGAGTTCCTGGGCAACAATTTTACCGCCCGGGATCTGCAGGACCGGGGCATCGCCTACAGCGAGCTGGCCGTGCCCGTCCGGGAACTGGTGCCCGGCGTCTTCGTCATGACCCAGTTTCCCCGCATCCACGCCGACGAGGTGATCAAGGACCGCTTCAAGCTGTTCAAGCAGGGCGCATTCGTTCCCGACCGCTTCGATGACGAGGTCATGCTGGTGGTGGACACGCCCAAGGGCTTGGTGGCCCTGCTGGGCTGTTCCCACCCGGGCATGCGCAATATGCTGGACGCGGTCAAGGCGCACTTCAAAAAGCACCTGTACGCCGTGCTCGGCGGCACCCACCTGGTGGAAGCCGGTCCGGAAGCCTTCAAGGCGTCCATCGACTACCTGGAGCACAGCGACCTGGGGGCCATCGGCGTTTCCCACTGCACCGGCGCCGGGGCGATGCAGATTCTGGGGGAGACGGAAAAGCGGTATTTCCACAACCGCACGGGCACGGCCCTGGTCATCGCCTAGGAGCCTGTCGGACTGGTGGATTTTCGTAACCCAAGGGTGCCCCTTAGGTTGCCAAAATGCCGCTAAAGTCGGCTCCTTTGGGAGTTTGCAAGGTAGAAAATTGCATATCCATGCAATTTTCTTATTTGAAAGGGCAAAGCCCGACAAACTCCTAGTCTGGTTTTTATGTCCGCACGTTGGGTGCGGGCTTAGTTTTTTGTTCTCGGATAAGGAGAAACGAATGAAGAAGAGCACCGTATTGCTGGGTCTGGCCGGATTGGCCATCGCCGCCGTCGCCCTGTCCTCCTGCGCCCCGGCCAAGGCCGCGGACGCCGCCGCCGCCGCTCCGGTAGAAAAAATCGTCTGGAAGTCCTCCGGCCACGGCCCGGCGTCGGATCCCTCCCAAGTCTACCACGACATGGTCTGCAAGGCCATCACCGAAGCTTCCGGCGGCCGTCTGGAAGTAAAGCCCTTCGTGGGCGGCTCCATCGTCCCGGCCTACAAGGAACTGGACGCCATCCACGAGAACGTGCTGCAGATGGGCTATACCTGCCCGATGTACAACCTGGACAAGTGGCCCGCCGCCGGCCTGATCAGCTCCCGGCCCGGCGTCCTCCCCGGTGAAGCCCTCCGCTCCTGGTTCGACTACGGCGGCGGCGCGGACCTGATGAACAAGATGATGGAAGGCTTCAACGTCATGACCTTCCCCGGCGCCCTGTCGCCCCTGCCCCAGGAAGTATTCTTCCATTCCAAGGTGGAGCTCAAGACCATGGCGGACATCAAGGGACTCAAGGCTCGCTGCATGGGCGACGGCGGCGAAATCCTGAAGCAGCTCGGCGCGGCCACGGTGGTCATCCCGGGCGGCGAAGTCTACGAAGCCATGCAGCGCGGCACCATCGACGCCTTCGAGTACTCCACCCTGGCGTCCAACTGGAACATGCACTTCAACGAAGTGGCCAAGTACGTGTACATCTCCCCCTCCCGGGCGGCGGCGGATCCCCAGGTGTTCTTCGTCAACAAGGACGCCTTCAACAAGCTGCCCGCGGACCTGCAGGCCATCGTCAAGAACGTGATCGCCAACTACACCCAGCTGCAGCATGAGTACCTGGTGGCCGAGTCCATCAAGGCGCTGGAAGGCTTCAAGAAGGCCGGCAGCGTAGTGGCCAAGGTTCCCAAGGCCATCGACGACGCCATCTACGCCCAGGCGGACAAGTTCTACAGCGCAAAGTCGGCCTCCGAAAAACCGATCTTCGCCGAAATCTACAATTCCATGAAGTCCTTCGGCGTCGCCTACGATTCGATGAAATAACCGGAGAAGGAGTAACAGAGCATGGCCATCATACGAATGGTACTGAAATTTGTCGATTCCCTGAGCGAACTCTCGGGCACGGTCGGCAAATACTTCGCTCTGGTCCTGGTGGGAGTGGGCACCTTCGAGACGGTCTCGCGACACGTCTTCGGCGCCCCGACCATCTGGTCCTACGACACTTTGAGCATGGCGGGTGGCGCCTTATACCTCCTGGGCGCGTCCTTCGACTACAAGCGGAACGCCCACACCCGGGTAGACTTGATCTACAGCCAGTTGCCCATCCGGATCAGAGCGCTGATCGACGTCATCGCCTCGCTGCTGCTGTTTTTCCCCCTGATGACGGTCCTGCTCTGGTACTCCGCCACCTGGACGATCAAGGCCTGGAAAACCCACGAGATCATGACCAACAGTTTCTGGTATCCGCCGGCCGGGCCCTACCGGACGCTGATGACCGTAGCGCTGCTGCTGCTGGTCCTGCAGGCGCTGGCCCAATTCGTGCGCGACGTGTATATGGTCGCAAAGGGAGCACCACTTGATCAACCTGGCGCCTGAGCTTATCGCCCTCCTGATGCTGGGCGGGGTATTCGTCCTGGTCCTGACCGGGTTCCCCATCGCCTTCGTCATCGGCAGCGTGGCCTTCCTGGTGGGCATGCTGGTGTTCGGACCGACCACCACCTTCCACATCCTGTTTACCCGCTTCTATGACCTGTCCCTGAACTATCCCTACCTGGCGGTGCCCCTGTTCACCTTTATGGGGGTCGTGCTGGAGAATTCGGGGATCACCAACGACCTGTATTCCAGCCTCTACGACGCCCTGGGGCGGGTCAAGGGCGGACTGGCCATCGTCACCGTCATCTTCGGCACCGTCCTGGCGGCCTGCCTGGGGGTCATCGCGGCGTCGGTCACCATCCTGACGCTGATGTCCCTGGGGCCGATGCTCAAGCGGGGCTACAGCAAGAGCCTGGCTTCCGGGGTCATCGTGGCGTCCGGCACCCTGGGCATCCTGATACCCCCCAGCATCATGCTGATCGTGTACGCGCCCCAGGCGGGGCTGTCCATCGGCCAGATGTTCATGGGCGCCATCTTTCCCGGACTGCTGCTGTCGGGCATGTACATCCTGTACGTGGTGATCGTCACCAACATCAACCCCAAGCTGGGCCCGCCGATCCCCAAGGACCAGATGACGCCCTTTACGCCGGCCAAGTTCGGCCGGCTGATGAAGGCCATGCTGCCGCCGGTGGTGCTGATCGCCGCGGTGATGGGCACCATCTTCTCCGGCGTAGCCCCGCCCACCGAGGCCGCCGCGGTCGGCTGTGCGGCTACGGTGCTTTTGTCGGTGGCCTACCGCAAGTTCAGCTGGAAGATGCTGCTCAAGGCGTCCATTGAGACGCTGAAAGTCGCCTCCTTTGTGGTCTTCATCGCCGCCATGTCCTACGCCTTCGTCGGCATCTTCATGAACGCCGGCGCCGGCGACGTGGTGGCCGACCTGATCCTGTCCGTCCCGGGCGGCAAGTGGGCTTCCTTCGCGGTGGTCATGCTGATCGTCTTTGCCCTGGGCATGTTCATCGAATGGATCGGGATCGTGTTCATCGTGGTGCCGATCTTCTCCATCATCTTTGCCAAGCTGGGCTTTGATCCCCTCTGGGCGGGGATGATGGTGGTGGTCAACCTGCAGATGGCCTTCATGACGCCGCCGATGGCCATGTCCATCTTCGTGCTCAAGGGCACGGCGCCCAAGGAGCTGGGACTGACCATGGGCGACATCATCCGGGGCGTCCTGCCCTTCGTGGGCATCGTCGCCTTTGTGTTGGTGCTCATGGTCATCTTTCCGGGCATCATCACCTGGCTGCCGGGCCTGATGTACCACAGCGTGCGCTGAAGCGGACATTGATTGCCGGAATCAAAAAAAGGACAGGCGCAAGCCCGTCCTTTTCCATTGGCGGCGGCGGGCAACCGGTTTATGACGCCCCGGGCGCGGGCTAGATGCAGCGGCCCAGGTAGCGGGAATACAGGAACAGGGCGGCCATCATCAGGGCGTGGCCCATGTCCTCGCCGCCCACCAGGTTGACCGCCTCTTCCGCGGGAACCAGCAGGACCTCCACGTCTTCGTGCTCGTCCGGCTCGGGTTCCCGGACGCGGTAGCAGTTTTCGGCCACAAAGGCGTGGAAGCGGTTGGTCATCATGGCCGGGTTGGGGGACATCGACCCCAGGGGCAGGATCATGTCTGCGGCGTAGCCGGTTTCTTCCAGCAGCTCCCGGGAGACCGCCAATACCGGGTCTTCCCCGGCGTCGATGATGCCCCCGGGAAATTCGATCACCGCCTTGGCGGTGCCGTGCCGGAACTGCTTGATCATGACGAACTGGGGACCCTCCGGCGTGTTGACCACCGGGATGACCCCCGCCCAATCCCGGGCGTCGATCAGGTAGAAGGTGCCCTGCCGGCCGTCGTCGGTGCGGCGCTCCGCTTCGGAGACGGAAAAGATGCGGCAGTCCATCAGGCGCCGGCGGCTCGTTTCTTGCCAATCGTGGGATCTGTGCATGCCTCAAGTGTAGCCGAAAGGGAAAAAGACGCCAATGATGAGTCCGCTCTAAAAACCGATGTTTTTAGATTTGACTTAATGACTAAAAAACGGTCAACGGTCTCTTTTTTTTTTTTAGGTTTGAAAAGGAACCGAATCCTGCTATATTTGATTACAATGACGAGGAGGTCACAAAGAATGAAAGTTGCGCAAAAAACTTTGGTTTTATTGGCACTGGCGGCCCTGCTGGCGCCCGCGGTATCCGCCCAGTCCCTGAAAGGCATGAGCCTCAACGGTGCGACGGGGCTGATTTCCATTCCCACCGGACGCATCGGCTGGGAACGCAGCGCCAACATCGGCTTTGACCTGGGCTACCACGCGGTGATGGTGGACAGCGAAACCGCCAGCATCCCGAAGGTGGCGGTCAGCCTGTTCAAGTGGGTCGAGTTCGCCCTGGCCTTCGACACCTCGATCAGAGACAACAACGAAGACATTATCATCTCCGGCAAACTGCAGCTGCCCACCTCGGGCACCGCGGTGGCCATCGGCGGCAACGCCCAGCTGCTGAAGCAGAACGACCAAAGCTCCAACGCCACGCAGATCTATCTGGCCGCCACCTATCCGGCCACCTTCTTCAAGATGTCTTCGGAAACTACCGTGGTGGTGGGCAAGACCTTCGTGGAAGGCGATTCGGACAGCTCCGTCGACTTCGGCATGGGCTTCGACCTGCTGCTCTTTCCCGACGTCTTTCAGCGCTACGTGCACTGGGTGACCGACTTTGCCAACTTCTCCTACAGCCTGCAGCCCACGGGAGCCAATTCGGCTATCCGGGGCGTGCTCAACACGGGCATCCGCATCGACGTAGCCGCGGCGCCGCAGCTCAAGAAGTACAAATTCGTGATCGACGCCATGCTGACCGACGCCCTGGATACGGACCGGGCCTTTACCCTCGGCCTGGCCGCGGGCTTCCTGATCCAGTAGACGTTTCCCGTTCGGTTTTTAAAAATCCCGGAGCCCAAAGCCCCGGGATTTTTTTGTCCCGCTGCGAAGCAAGCGACCGCTGCG
>DYPP01000021.1 GCA_020719845.1 Treponema denticola
CGATGCCGCCCACCCACGAAAGTCCCTGGCGGGCGTTGTATTCCGAGACCACGCCGTCGAGCAGCACGGGCGTGGCGGCGCTTGCGGGAGTCAGCCCGTAGTGGGCAATCTGCACGCCGTCCAAGCCGTGATGATGAGTGTGAACATTTTGAATGGTCAGGTTTTGGTTGTCAATTGCCAGAATGCCGTTGGCATCCGTCTGCCAGCCGGTATCGCCCCACTCCCCGCCCAGGTTCAGCCCGTCCAGGTTGCCGTCCAGTACCAGGTCCGAAACCGTGACCGATTGGTTGCCGACGAGAAACAGCATGTTGTAGGCGTCCGCGCGATATTCGGGTTCTGTAAACGGTAATTCAGACGGGGTGAAGGGTTCGCCCGTGTGGGGGTCGAAGGAACCGAAGCGCAATCCGTCCGCCGCGAGCAGTTTGGCTCCATTTCCCCTGATGGTGACGGGGTTGGCGCAGTCGTGGATGTGGATGATGGGCGCGGGGCTGTAGCCTTCCCCCGAAACGAAGGTTTGTTTGCCGACCACGCAAGTGGCATTCGGCGGCAGCCAGAGAACGCCGCCGCCCTGTTGGTTGATTGCCTCCGCAGCCGCCGCAAAAGCGTCGGTGTCGTTGGCGACGCCGTCACACAGGGCGCCGTAAGTCGTTACGTCCATGGCGCCTGGCGGCATTTCTGTGGATACTGGCGCTTCAATGAGCGCCGTTTCAGTGATTGGCAGGGGGGCTGATGGGGAAAGGCAGGCGGTTATGAACAGGAAAGTCAAGGTGAGCCCCGAGATTCGGGCGAGTTGTGCGGCAAGGGCGCCCCCTGTATTTTCCAGATGTTCTTTGGTAGACTGTATGCGGAAATTCAAGTTCACCCTCCCGGCGCGAATTGTTTTTAGCCCAACTCATTCTACACCATTACCGTGCTTGCATCGATCGCCCCGATCGGGCTACTGTAGAAGCGCAGAATTCCAAAGGAGCGTTGCCATGAAAACCAATCCCGTCGCCGCCTATCTGACCAAAACCCCGATCGACCGGGTCGATACGGGCCTGTTGGCCTACCTGTGCAATCTGCAGGAAGTAGCCGCAGTCGCCCCGGAGATCGCTTCTTCCATCGTCAAGGAACTGGAAAGCCAGCGCAAGCGGGTCAAGCTGATCGCCAGCGAAAACTATTGTTCCCTGGCGGTGCAGCTGGCCATGGGCAACCTGCTGACCGACAAGTATGCCGAAGGCATGCCGGCCCACCGCTTCTACGCGGGCAACGAGAACGTGGACGCCGTCGAAGCCCTGGCCGCCGCCGAGGCCTGCAGGATCTTCGGCGCCGAATACGCCAACGCCCAGCCCCACTGCGGCGCGGACGCCAACCTGCTGGCCTACTGGGCCATCCTGAGCACCCGGATCGAGAACCCCGCCCTGGCCAGGTACAACGAGACCAACCTCTACAAACTGAGCGACGCCCAGTGGAAGGAACTCAAGGTCGAACTGGGCAGCCAGCGCCTGCTGGGTCTGGACTATTATTCCGGCGGGCACCTGACCCACGGCTACCGCTACAACCTGTCTTCCCGCATGTTCGACGTCTACAGCTATTCGGTTTCCCGGGAAACCGGGCTGATCGACTACGACAGCATCGAAAAACAAGCCATGGAGGTCAAACCCCTGATCCTGTTGGCCGGATATTCCGCGTATCCCCGAAAGATCGACTTCCGCCGCATGCGGGAGATCGCCGACAAGGTCGGCGCCGTATTCATGGTCGACATGGCCCACTTTGCCGGCCTGGTGGCGGGCGGCGTCTTTTCAGGCGACTACAACCCCATTCCCTTCGCCCATGTCGTCACCACCACCACCCACAAGACCCTGCGCGGTCCCCGGGCCGGCCTGGTGCTGTCCACCATGGAGTTTGCCGAAGCCCTGGACAAGGGCTGCCCCCTGACCATGGGCGGGCCGCTCCCCCACGTCATCGCCGCCAAGGCGGTGGCCTTCCGTGAAGCGGGGACTCCGGAATTCAAGGTGTACGCCCACAAGATCGTGGAAAACTGCCAGGCTTTGGCGGCGGCCTGCGTCCAGGGCGGCCTGGAAGTGCTGACCGGCGGCACGGACAACCACCTGCTGCTGGTCAACGTCCGCGGCCAGGGCCTTACCGGCCGTCAGGCGGAAAGCGCCCTGCACGAATGCGGCATCACGCTGAACCGCAACAGCCTGCCCTACGATCCCAACGGACCCTGGTATACCTCGGGTCTGCGCATCGGCACCGCCGCCGTGACCAGCCTGGGCATGGGCGTGGCCGACATGGCCGAACTGGGGGCCATCATTTCCCTGGTGCTCAAGGGCACCAAACCGAACCCCGACCCCAAGGACCCCGCCAAACCGAGCAAGGCCAAATTCACCGTGGATACGGCGGCCAAGGCAGAAGCCCTGTCCCGGGTGGCGGCGCTGCTGGGCCGCTATCCGGTCTATCCCGAACTGGACCTGGGCGTGCTCAAAGAAGCCTTTGTGGAATAGCCGGAAGAACCGGCGTGGGTATCGTTTCGACCGTGGTATTTTATGTCTCCAAGATACTGCGGCCGATTCTCACCTCCCCGCTGTTCCTGGTCATCCTGATCGTCGTCGCGGCGCTGGCCGGCCTGAAAGCCGGCAGCCGCCGGCAGCGCCTGCTCAAGGGGCTTGCCCTGGGAGCGGTTCTGCTGTTGGGCGTCGTCTCCCTGCCGGTCGTCGTCAACACTCTGGCCCGGCAGTGGGAGGGTCCCTTGCCGAGCCTGGAACAGGTCATTTCAAAGGGGCCCTTCGACGCCATCGTCGTGCTGGGCGGCGCTGTGGATCCCGCTTCGTCCGCGCCCCGGAACATCGCGGTCAACGACGCCTTTGAGCGCTTGAGCGCCGCAGCGGAACTGTACCGCTCCGGCGCGGCGCCGCTGGTCGTCGTTTCCGGCGGATCAGGCTCCATCTCCCGGCCGGACCGCAAGGAGGCGCCCTTTATGGCCGAACTAGTCTCCCTGATGGGCGTGCCCGAAGGCGCCATCCTCCAGGAAGCCGCATCCCGCAACACCTACGAAAACGCGGTGTACACCAAATCGCTATTGTCCCGCCGCGCCGCCCGGCGCGTGGTGCTGGTTACTTCGGCCTGGCACCTGCCCCGATCGGCGGCCATCTTCCGCAAAGCGGGCTTCGATTTTGAGCGCTGCCCCGTCGACAGCTTGGCGGAAGCGCCCCTGTACCCCGCCGACCTGTTCCCCGACGCTTGGGCGCTGACCCGCTTTACCCGGATGCTGCGGGAATGGATCGGCATCGCGGCGTACCGGATAATGGGCAGGCTGTAGCCGCGGCGCTTCACGGTTTCCCTTGAATGGCGGACGCGCATGACCGATACTTTGTACTAGATTCCGAATTGGAGCGTTGCAGTGAACCTGATGACCCACCCGCTTTTGCGTACCCGTCCCGGCATTCTGGCGATCAGCGCGCTGGCGCTGTCATTGTGCGTTGCCTGCGCCCCCCGCGCCCCGGTCGTCATCGGGTTTGCCGCCAGCTTGTCGGGCAAGGACTATATGCTGGGGGTTGAAGGCCGGAACGCGGCGGAACTCTTTGTCAGGACTGCCAACGCCGCCCGGGGTCCCCGGGACCGCGAGCTGGCGCTGGAGATCCGGGATCTGCGCAGCGACGACGCCACCGCCGCAGCGGTTACCCGGGAACTGACCCAGGCCGGCGCCTGCGCCATCGTCGGCTACTACACCAGCTCATCCGCCGTCGCCGCCTTGACCGTCCCGCCGGACAAGCGGGCGCCCCTGGTCAGTCCTTCAGCCACTTCCGCCGTCCTGTCCGGCAAAAAAGACGGATTCTACCGCACCATCATGAGTTCCGAGCAGGACGTACCCATGCTGGTGGCGGACATGCGTCAACGGGGCATCCAACGGGTACTCTTTCTGGCTACCACCGGCAACTCGGCTTACGTCGACACCTACGCCATTCCTCTAAAAACCCAGACTGCGGTTCAGGCGGATATCCGTTTTACCGCTCCCGGGGATATCGATTTTGAGTACCTCCGCCGGCTGGCCCGCCAGGACCCGACTACGGCGTACCAGGCGGTGGTGATCGTCGCCAGTTCCATCGATACCGGCACCATCGCCCAGGAACTGGCCGTCCGCGGCCTTTCGGCGCCGCTGTACGTCAGCGGTTGGGCGGGAAACGACGACTTGCTCACGTATGGCGGCAGCGTCGTGGACGGCGCCGTCTTTGCCCACCAGACCGATCCGGACCATCCGGGCTGGGCGGACTTAACCGAACGGTACCGTTCCACCTTCCACACCAAGCCCGGTTTCAGCGCCCTGCAGACCTGGGATGCGCTGCTTTTTGTCCAAACCGCCCTGCAGGCGGCGGGGAACCAACCCAAAAAGGTGGCGGGGGCGCTGCAATCCATCCGAAGCTTTTCTACGCCCACCGGATCGGTATCCATGGATGAATACGGCGACGCCCGGCGCAACGTGTACCTCAAGCGCGTGTCCGGGGGAAAAATAACCATTAAAAAGCAGGAAGACTAACCGTGCCCCGGACGCTCCGCTCCCGCATCCGGGCCTCGTCGGCGCTGGCTTTCAGTTTTGGTCTGGTGGTGGTGATCACCATCATCACCGCTTTCATCGCCAGCGACCACGTGGCGGTGCGCATCCGGGAACAGACTACCGCCCGGAACCGGCTGTTGGCGCTGACCCTGGCCGACGATATCGACACCCTGCTGGAAGGGTGCTTTCTCGGCCTTCGCGCCATGGAGGACGATCGATACGTCGGCCAGGACATCCTGGATAGGCTGGAAAGAATCTATCCCGCCTTCAGTTCGGTCCTGGTGATCGACTCCCAGGGCAGGGTGATCCGGACGTCCGGCCATTCCTCCCTGCTGGGATACGACGTTTCCGCCCGGGATTTCTACCTCGAGCCCATCCGCACGGGGCAAGCCTACGTATCTCCAGTCTTCATCGCCGAAGACACCTACGCCCCGACCACGGTCCTGTCGATTCCCGGCCGGAACGGGATCATCGCCGCGGCCCTGGATCTCAGTTCCCTGGGCAATTTCATCTCCGCCCTGCCGGTACGCGGGATAGCCGCCGTCGCGGTGGCGGACCGGAACGGGAATCTGATCGCCGACCAGGACAAAGGACGGGTTAACCGGCAAGAATCCATCGTCATGGAGGCCTGGTATCAGGAAAGCCGGGGCGTCGCTCCGGGCTGCGCGGTGGTGGGCGTCGACACCCCGACCAGCGAACTGGTCTGCTGGGCCCCGGTGGGCACCCGGTCCGGCTGGACCGCCGTTGTCCGGGAATCCTCGGACCAGGTGTTCGCCAGCGCCACCTACATCAAAAAAACCTCCTTTGTGGGGATTCTGGTCCTCAGCGGCATCAGCATGATCCTTATCCTGACCATCCTCCACTTCTTTGACCGCGACATCGCCGCGCTGCGGGGACATACCAAAAAACTGGCCGCCGGGGACTATGACCTGGAATTTACGTACGACGGCTTCCAGGATCTGATGCCCCTGGCCAGGGACTACCACCACGCCGTCAGCGCCGTGACGGACCGGGAATTCCAGCTGCAGCAGAACGAGCGCCGGCTGGAGCTCTTGCTGGATTTTCTGCCTATTCCGGCGATCGTGGAGGACAAGAACAGCCACCGGCTGCAGTACAACCGGGCGAGCGTACAAGCCTTCGGCTGGTCGGAAGCGGATTGCCCTACCCCCCATGAATGGTGGCCCCGGTATTGTCCGGATGATGAATACCGGAAAATCGTCAAGAGTCGCTGGAAGCGGTATATACAGGAGCTTTTTGTCGGCAAGCAGACGGCGGATCCCTTTGAATGGACCCTGACCTGCAAGGACGGTTCCCGCAGAATCGCCTATTCCTACGCCGCCAACATCGGCGACAGCGTCGTCACGGTGATCGTGGACAACACTACCAACCGGGAAGCGGAAAAACGGATCTCCGCCAACCTGCGGGAAAAAGAGATTCTGTTGAAGGAAATCCATCACCGGGTAAAGAACAACCTGCAGATCATCATCAGCCTGCTGACCCTCAAAGCCGGGGGCGATGACTCCGCGGGCAACCCCTTCAAGGAGTCCATCGACCGCATCAACGTCATGGCGGTCATCCATGAACTGCTGTACGAGTCCAAAGATTTTGCCCATATCGACTTGAGCGAATACATCCGGACCATCGTCGAATGGATCGCCTCATCCTACATCCACGGCCCGGTGCGTCCGGCGATCCGGCTTGAACTGCAACCCATCGACCTCGATATCGACGCGGCCATCCCCTGCGGCCTGATCGTCAATGAGTTGTTCACCAACGCCGTAAAGTACGCTTTTGACGCCGACGCCGTCGATCCCGCCATCTCCATCCGTACTAGCCTGGACGCCCCGGACCGGGTGGAACTCCAGCTGGCGGACAACGGCAAGGGACTGCCCGACGACGTCGACCCGGCCAAGGCGGATTCCCTGGGCCTGCAGCTGATCGTCTCGCTGGTATCCCAGCTGAAGGGCAGTTGGACCGTGGAGCGCACCCACGGAACGGATTGGAAGATCCGTTTTACCCGCAAAAAAACTATGCTGGAATAGACGCCATGCACGCATCCCCCTCCCTGCTGGACCATATCGAAGCCGACCTGGCGGACCGTTCGGTCCGTTTTGTCTTCCCCTCCGCCGTGGCGTCCCAGTTTTGGGCCCGCCGCTGCGCCGAACACACCCTGCGCCCCGTCGACCAGGATCGTTTTATCGCCTGGGACGTTTTCAAGGCCGCAGTCCTTTCGACGTCCCGTCCGGATGCCGTTCCGGCCAACGAAGCTTCCCGCATCCTGTTCTCCGCCGCCTTGCTGGCGGAGAACGCCCAAGCCGCCGCGGCGGGCAAGCCGCTGCTCACCGAAATCGTGGCCGCCGATTTTGCCGCTTCCCATTCGCCCTTCATCGGAGCCCTGGCCAAGACGCTGCCCGCCATCGACGGCATCGTCAAGCGGCTCTGCCTGTCGGACCTGACCAAGGACGCCTATTTTGCCGATCTGGCGGTCATCCATGAGCGCTATCGCCGCTTTCTGGACGCCTACGCCCTGTACGAAGGCGCCTGGAACCGGGCGCCCTTCAAATTCACCGATACGCGCTGGGTGCTGTTTTTTCCGGAACTGGCGGAAGACTGGACCGACTATGAAGAGGAGCTCCGCCGGCAGGCCTCGGTCCGCATCGTCGACGGCGCCTCCCTGTCGCCCGCCGCCGCGGACTTGCCCCGGGTGCAAGCCCTGTTGTCCGATCTGACCGACCGCCTGATCCGGTTTGACACCTATCAGGAAGAGTCGCGCTGGATCGCCCTGACGGTCCGGCGGCTGCTGGATGAAGGCGGCCTGCAGCCTTCGGACATCGCCCTGTCCATACCCGGACTGGACGATTACGCCGAACGGCTGGCGCTGGAATTCCAGCTGCGGGATCTGCCCCTGGACCTCCGTTTGGGGCAGGCGCTGTCCGACCACAGCGGCGGCCGGCTGTTTGCCGCCCTGGCCGCCTGTCCGGGCACCCGTTGGTCCTATCGGGCGCTGAAGGACTTGCTGCTGGACAACAGTCTGCCCTGGAAGAACCGGGAGACCATCGACGCCTTGATGGATTTCGGCCTGCGCTACCGCTGCGTCGCCGGCTTCCGGGAGGGAAACCGGGAAGTCGACGTCTGGGAGCGCACGTTCGACCGGCTGCGCGCCGGACCCTCCGGCGGTGCCCCGCTATCGATCCGGAAGTTCTACGGCGACCTCAAACGCGATATTTCCGCCATCGTCGGCGCCAAAAACTTCTCCGATCTGCGCACCAAATTGCTGCACTTCAAAACCAACCACCTGGACCAGGGTTCCTTTGCCCCCGAGACGGACAAGATCATAGCCCGGGCGCTGGAAGAACTATCCTTCCTGGCCCAGACCGAAGCCCGCTTGACGGGCGTGGCCGTGCCCGATCCCTACGGCATCTTCCAGACCCACCTGCGGGGCATCACCTACGTGTACCAGTCGGAAACCGTCGGCGTTTCGGTCTACAAATACCGCGTGGCCGCGGGGATTCATCCGGTGGTGCATATTCTGGCCAACATGAGCCAGGACGCGGCCACCGTCCGCGCCGCCGCGGCGCCCTTTTTACGGGAAGACCGCAAGCAGCGGCTGGCCCTGGTGGACACGGACCTGTCCAAACCATTTCTACGGACCTACGCCCATTCCGGAAGCTTCGTGCTGTTCACCGCCGCGCAGCGCAGCCCCGGCGCCTTCACCGTACCGCACCGCTTGTTTTCCGAACCGCCCTTTCTGCCCGCCCTGGACGCGCACCGCCTGGAATTTCCGGCGGATCCTCTGGAAGAAGAACTTGGCCTGGCCTCGGGCCGGAAATTGACGTCCGCCTCGGCGCCGACCTTGATCCAGCGCGCGGGACGGGAAGCGGCGCTGATCGTGCGCGGCCCGGGGCTGCGGGTGGATTTTCGGGCGGAGCCGGTGGCGGACGCCCGGCTGGCTGCGGAATTGCGCCGGCGGCTGACGGAGAGCGGGGCCCGACGCAGCCTGAGCCCCACGGACCTGAACGAATATCGGGCTTGTCCCTTTGCCTGGTTGCTGAGCCGCGGTCTGGGCATCCGGGACAAGCAGACCGAAATCGAAACCATCGATCAGCGGGATCTGGGCATCCTGTACCACCGCATCCTGGAACGGTTCTTCAAGCGTCTGCAGAGCGAAGAAACCCGGTTCCACGCCGACCAGCTGCCCCGGTACCAGATGATTTTAAGGGAAGAGGTGGAAGCCGCCCTTCTGGAGCAGCGCGACCGGGAAGGCGCTTTTCAGGAATCCGTCTACGCCATGCTGGCGGCGCGCATCCGGGCCGCCCTGTCGGATTATCTGGAAACCGACCAGGAACACCTGGACGGCTGCGCTTTTGTGGGGGCGGAATATCCCCTGCAGCGGAACTACGCCGCCCTGGGCATCAGCCTGGCCGGCACGGCGGACCTGGTGCTGCAATCCGGCGCCGGCAGCCTGGTGCTGACGGACTTCAAGACGGCCAACATACCCGGCGCGGCGGATCTGACCCCCGGCGAGGACGGCTTGATCGGCAATCTGCAGATTGCCGCCTACATCCGGATGATCGAGGACGAAGGCGCCGAGCCGGTGGCCGAAGCCCGGTTCTATTCCCTGGACAACCGGACGTACCAGAAGGTGGTGTCCCTGGCTCCCCCGGCCAGATCGAACCTGCTGCTGCCGGTGCCCCGGGAAAAGTACCAAAATGCGATCGACGCCGTGGACCAGACCGTCGCCGCCATCGCGGACAATCTGGCTCTCGGCAATTTCCCCGTGCCCGATCCGGACCGCCGCGACGTCTGCGCCTCATGCCGGGTCGCTTCGGTCTGCCGCATCGGGTTTTCCGGAGGTGAGCTGTGACCGACAAGGATCAAAAAGCCGCCATCGACAGCGACCGCAATACCGTCGTCGCCGCCGGCGCCGGTTCGGGCAAAACCAGGGTGCTGGCCGAACGCTACGTGCGCCTGGTAACCCAGCGGGGGCTGGACCTGGATTCGATCCTGACCCTGACCTTTACCCGCAAAGCCCAGGCCGAAATGTACGCCCGCATCTACCGCCGTCTGTCCGAGACCGATCATCCCCGGGCCCGGGAACAGCTTGAATTCTTCGATACCGCCCGCATCTCCACCCTCGACTCGTTCTGCACCGCCCTGGTCCGGGGCGCCTGCCACCGCTACGGCGTCTCCCCGGATTTTTCGGTGGACGAAGTCCGGCTGCAGCGGGCGGCGGAAGAAGAGGCCGTCCAGATCTTGATGACCTACCGCAACGACCCGACGGTGAGCCGTCTGGTGGCCACGCGCAATTTCGACGCCATCGTTACCGACTTTCTGGCGGATTTTGCGGTGCATCACCTTTCCCTGGTCGTCGAACCGGATTACACAGATCTGGCCCGGCAGCAAATTACCTTTGTCACCGCAGAGATCGATCAGGTCTGCACCGCCTTGAACGAACGGGGATACGCCATCCTGGCCATAGACGCCGACACAGCCGGCAGCGAATCGGTCGCCAAAGCCCAAGCCGCGCTGCGTACAAAGCTTCCTCTGGACCCCGCTGCGGTTGCCGCAGATCCGGAACAAGCCGTCCGGACGGCGGCGCATTTGGCCTCTTCCGAGTCCTTCCGGATGCCCGGCTCCAACGTCGTCAACCCGGCTTTGGTGGAATTGCGGGACCACGCCGGCCCGCTCAAGGCCGCCGCGTCCGCTTTGAAGCGCCTGGCCGCAACCCTGGGCTTCCGGGCCGACATTCTGGCCACCGGCGGAATTCTGGACGACTTCGGCCGCCGGTTTCTGCGCCGCAAACGGCAAGAAGGCCTGCTTTCCTTCCACGACGCCACCGAATTGGCGGTGGATATCCTTACCCGGGACCGCGCCCTCCGGGACCACTACAAGCGCCGCATCCGGGCCATCATGATCGACGAGTTCCAGGACAACAACGACCTCCAAAAAAACTTGCTCTACCTGCTGGCGGAAAAGGACGCCGTTTCCAGCCGGGGCGTACCCGACCCGCAGGACCTTTCCCCGGAAAAGCTGTTCTTTGTGGGCGACGAAAAACAGTCCATCTATCGCTTCCGGGGGGCGGATGTGGCCGTCTTCCGGCGGCTGGCCGCGGATCTGGGCCACGAGCCGCTGCCCCTGAGCACCAACTATCGGTCCGATCCGGCATTGGTCGCCTTCTTCAACGCCCTGTTTCCCGGCGTATTCGGCCGGCCGGAAGCGGATTATGAAGCCGACTTTGCCGCCATCGGCACCCGGCCCGCTTCCGCGGAGGGCGTTCCGGAACCGGCGGTACCCGGAGCAAGCGCTGCGGCTGCTTTAGCGCCGGTGGAGTTCCATCTGTACGACGCCGACGGCCAGGATGAAGCCGGGGACGACGAAGAAGCCGCCCTGGTTTCCGCCGCCGACGCGGAAGCCCTGGCCGCGGCTCGGCGGCTGGCGGACGGCGTGGCCGCCGGTGATTTCGCCTACGCCGACGTGGCCGTCCTCTTCCGGTCCACCACCCACCAGGGCGCGTACGAACGGCAATTCCGCCGCCTGGGTATACCCTTTGTGGCCGCCGACCCCCGGGGCATCTTTCTGGAAGGCCCGGCCAACGACTATTACGCCCTGCTCCGGCTATGCCTTTTTCCGACGGACCGCAACGCCTACGGAACGGTGCTCCGTTCCCCGTTTACCGGGCTCGGGGACGATGCCTTTGCCCGGATCATGCTGGACGGTCAGCGTCCGCCTTTTCCGGAGGACGCCCCGGCGGACTGGTTTGCGGACCAGGCCGACCTGCGCCGCTTTGAACGGGGCAGAGCCCTGTACCGGGATCTTCGCCGCCGGGTCGACACCGAAGGCATCGCGCCCATCCTTGCCTTCCTTTGGTACCAGACCGGGTACCGGGCGATGATCATCGCCGACCCCGCCGCCCGGTCCTGCGGGGAACATTTTGAATACCTGTACGCCCTGGCCCTGGACGCGGACCGGCGGCGGCTCTGTCTGAGCGCCTTTCTGGACGAACTGGCGCCCCTCATGGGCACCTCGGTCAAGGTGGACGGCGGCGAAGCCTCCTCCAGGCCGGGGACCGTCAGCTTCATGACCATCCACAAGAGCAAGGGGCTGGAATTCCCCGTGGTCCTGGTCGCCGACTGCGGTTCTACCGGCGCGGCCAACCGCAATCCCAAACCCTACTACCAGCACCCGCGTTTCGGTCCGGTGCTCAACCTCAAGTCCGAATACGGTCCGCGGAAGGAACCCTCGCTCAACTATTTTTACGAACAGGGCAAGCAGGAAGAAGCGCTGCAATCCCTGGCCGAACTGAAGCGGCTGCTCTACGTGGCCGCCACCCGGGCGGAAAAACGGCTATTCTTCTTCGGCACCCGCAAAATCAGCAAATCCGACGCCAAAAAACTCACCGGACTGAGCGGAAAAGAGCGCCTGCGCGCCCTGCTTCGCCTGGAGCGCTCCAACTCCAACGGCGATCGGACGCAGCTTGCCCTGTTCGATCTGATCGCCCAGGGCCTGTCCGCCCCGGAGGGCGGCGCGGCCGGGTACGAGGTTTTTTCCATCCCCGCAATCACCCTGGGCGCGCCGGCAAGAACGCCGGATGCGCCCCCGCCGGATCCGCTGTCCGCCTTTTTCCGGCGTCCGGCCCTACCGACGGTAATGGAAAATCCCCGCTCCACCACCCCGAGCCGGATGAAGCTCACCCACGCGCACCAAACCGGTCCGCACCGGGCGGCAGGCCGGGAACCGGAGCCGCTGCGGGCGCTCCCCATCGACGGGCTGCTCAAGGCGACCGCCCTGGAAAACGCCTTCGGCACGCTCTGCCACCACAGCATCGCCTGCCTGCTGGACCATCGCAAAGCGGACCTTCCCGCCAGCCTGGCGGAACCGTTCCGCGGCGCCGAGCTCGATGATGCCGCCCAGGCGGCGCTGCAAAACCAGGCGCTCGCCCTGGCCGAGGACTTTCTGCGCAGCACCCTCGGAGAGCAGGCCCGGACCGCCCTGCGGCGGCGCTCGGAATTTCCCTTTATCCTGCCCTTGAGCGTGCCCGGAAAAAAGCCGATACTGGTACAGGGTTCCATCGACCTGCTGTATGAATTCGAGGGGCGCTGCCTGATCGTCGACTTCAAGACGGACCGGAACCTGGACCCCGAAGAACATCGCGTACAACTTGAGTGCTACCGCGCCGCGGCGTCGGCCTTTTCCGATTTGCCGGTAGAAACCTGGCTGGTGTACCTGCGTGATGCGCGCAGCGTGCGACTGGACGGCGCAATATCCCTTTCGGAACTGACGTCCTGGGCGGAAACAACCCTGAGCCGGGAGGCCGCGGAATGAGCGAACCCCTTTCTTATGAAGAACTCCTGGATTCTTACCATGACCAGGAACTTTTAATTGAAATTGGCCGGGATCTGATGCGCGAACGGGATACGGAACGCCTGCTGCGGCGCATCCTGGACGTCAGCCGTCAGATTACCGGCGCCGACGCGGGCAGCATCTTTCTGGCCGAAGGGATCGACGCCACGCCCATGTTGCGCTTCAAATATTCCTACACCGCTTCCCTCGATCTGCCCTATGAAGAATTCGTCATGCCCCGGACGACCAAGTCCATCGCCGGCTACGTATCGCTCACCGGAAAGACCCTCAATATTCCCGACGTCTATCATCTGGATCCGGAGCTGCCGTTTACGTTCAACAATTCCTTCGATCTGGCCAACGGCTACCGCACCAAGTCCATGCTTACCGTGCCCATGACCGACCATACCGGCGCCATCATCGGCGTCATCCAGATCATCAATTCCAAAGAGCTCGAATTGGGTTCCCGGATTCAGGCCGACACCATCCTGCTGCGCACCCCCCAGGAATTCGAGACCCTGGTGATTCCCTTCCGGGAACGGTATGAATCGCTGATGGAATCCGTAGCCGCCCAGGCGGCGGTAGCCCTGGAAAACGCGGCCATGATCAAACGCATCGAGTCCCAGTTTGAACAGTTCGTCAAAGCCGCGGTGGACGCGGTGGAAGAACGGGACCCCGCCACCAGCGGTCATTCCTATCGGGTTGCCCAGCAGGCGGTCAAACTGGCGCTCCGTCTGAACCAGGACGACGAAGCGGCGGGCAATCCGCCCCATTTTTCCGGAGCCGCCCTGAAGGAGCTGGAATACGCCGGCCTGCTGCACGATTTCGGCAAGGTGTATATCGATCCTTCGGTTTTCCTCAAAGCCAAAAAGCTCTATCCCGGGGATTACGAAAAACTGCAGCTGCGCTTGAAGTACCTGCGCCGCTCCCTGGAGCTGGACTTTGCCCAACGCCGCCCGACGCTCACTGCGGATGAAGTAAAAATACTGGACGCCGAACGGGATCGGACCATCCGCGAACTGGTCGACATCACCCGGCGCATCGCCGAACTCAACGAGCCATCCTTGACCAACGCTGATCCGGAAGAGGCCATCGACCGGATTTTAAAAACCCAATTTGCCCGTTCGACGGGCATCGACGATGAACCGATACCCTTGCTGACCGAAGCGGAGGCCGAAAACCTGGCCATCAAGCGGGGGAGCCTGAACCGGGCGGAACGGGCGGAGATCGAGCGCCACGTCACCCGTTCCTACGAGTTCGTCAAGCGCATCCCCTGGCCCCGGGAGCTGGAGGGCATTCCGCTCTACGTCAAGACCCACCACGAAATGCTGAACGGCACCGGCTATCCCGACGGCCTCGAGGCCGACGACATCCCCCTGCAGGGCCGGATACTGGCGGTTACGGACGTCTACGACGCGCTGACCGCTTCGGACCGCCCGTATAAGAAGGCGGTTCCCCCGGAAAAAGCCCTGGCTATTTTGACCGAAGAAGCCGACCGGGGGCGCCTGGACGGTGATTTGGTCCGATTGTTGCGCGATATCGTCCAAAGTGATAGTATAATCATCGCGCTTCCGGAATAAGAAACCCGGCAAGGAGACAAACATGGGTCGAAGCAGTGTTACCCTGCGCCTCAAACTGGTAGTCGCCATCGGAATCTTGGTCTTGATTATTTTCGGCATTACCGGAACGCTGATCCGCACCAAAATCAAGGCCAGTACCGAAGAACAAGCCATCGTCTACATGGAGGCGCTTTCCCATGAGTTCGGGAACAAGGCCGAAGGGATGATCGACGTCCCGCTGGACGCGACGCGGACGCTGGCGCAGATGGTCCCCATTGCCCTGGAGCTGTCCGCCGGGGAACGGCGTCCCTTCCTGCTCAAGACCATGGAAACCGTGTTGAAGCGGAACCCGGGTTTTTTCGGCATCCGGATGGTCTTTGAGCCCGAAGCCCTGCAGGACGGCGACTTTGCCTACGCCGGCAAGACCGCGTTGGGCAGCGACTCCCAGGGAGTCTTCAATCCCTATTTCTACCGCGACGGCTCCGGCATCGCTTCCCAGGTCAATGAAGCTTCCGAGGACTATCTGGAATCCTACTATCTGATTCCCAAGGTTTCGGGTACGGACTACGTGGCGGAGCCCTATTTTGAGGAAGAAGTTGGTCAAACCAAGGAATGGATGTTCCGCGTCGGCGCGCCGGTCAAAATCGGCGACCGGGTGCTCGGCATCGTGGTCATCGATATCCGGGCAGCCTCGATCAATGAAGAACTGAACAAGCTTACGCTCTACAAGACCGGCTTCGGCCGGCTGATGTCCAGCAAGGGGGTGGTCGTATCCCACAAGGCTCCCGGCCGGATCGGCAAGCCGGCGCCGGAATGGACGGACGCCAAGAACGCGCCGCTGATTCAGGAAGTGTACGCCGGCGCGGTAAAAACCGTTGAAGCCTATTCCATCGCCAACGATGAAATCGACATGAAGACCTTTGTCCCGGTTTATTTCGGCAATTCCAGGGAACCCTGGATCGTCGGAACGGTAGTCCCGATCCACGAGATCTATGAATCCAGCAACCGTCTCGTCGCGTCGATCGTGGTCATGATGCTGTTCGGCCTGTTCTTGATCCTGGCGGGCATCTACTTCGCCGCCCTGCTCATGACCAGGACGTTGACCAAGGTTTCCGGAGCCTTGAAAAACATCTCCCAGGGCGACGCTGATTTGACCCAACGGTTGCCGGTAAAAACCACCGACGAGGTGGGGCAGATCGCGGGCAACTTCAACAACTTCGTCGCCATGCTGGACGGCATCATCCGGTCCATCCGCGCTTCCATCGAAAAACTGGACGCCGTAGCCCAGGGGCTTTCGGCCAGCATGGAACAAACCTCATCGGCGGTGTACGAAATCAACTCCAACATCGAAAGCAGCAAGGCCCGCATCGAAGGGCAAGCCGCGTCGGTCAGCGAAGTCAGCACCGCCATGGATCAAATCAACCGCACCATCGACGGTTTCGGCGGACGCATCGACGAGCTCAACCGCAACATCGGCGACAGTTCGTCGGCCATCGAGGAAATGATCGCCAACATCGCGTCCGTAACCGGCACGGTGGACCGCAGCCTCACAGAAATCGAGAACCTCCGTTCCCTTTCGGAAACGGGGTATGAAAAACTCACCGCCGTCGCAACCACCATCACGGACATCAAGAATCAGTCCGAAGGCTTGCTGGAAGCCAACGCGGTCATCCAGAGCATTTCCGCCCAGACCAATCTGCTGGCCATGAACGCCGCCATCGAAGCCGCCCACGCCGGCGAATCGGGACGCGGCTTTGCCGTCGTCGCCGACGAAATCCGGAAACTGGCGGAAAACTCCGCCGCCCAGTCCAAGACCATTACCCGGGTGCTCGCTTCTTTCAAGACCCTGATGACCTCCGTCGTCGCCGCCGCCGCGGACGCGGGCCAATCCTTTGAATCCGTCAGGGCGTCGGTCGGTCAGGTGGTGATGGTTCAGAAGAACATCGGCGCCGCCATGGAAGAGCAGAACGCGGGCAGCAAAACCATCCTGGATTCGCTGGGCAATCTCCGTTCGGTCAGCCGGGACGTGGAGATGGGGGCGGAAGAAATGCGCGGCGCCGGACAGGCGATTCAGGCCGAAACCCAGACTCTGGTGTCGGTGACCGCGGAGATCCAGAACGGCATGGTCGAAATGGCGACGGGCACCAAAGAAATCAACACCGCCATCAGCGACGTCGTCGAGCTGAGCCTGAGCAACAAGCGCAATATCCAGACCGTCCGGGACCAGGTGGCGCGCTTTGTCACGAGCCGGGAATAAGGGAAAGGATCAGCTCGAACAGTTCCCGCTCCCGGATGGGTTTTCCGGCAAAGCCGTTCATACCCACCTCGGCGCAGAGCCGGCGGTCCGCGTCCAGGTCATGCGCGCTGACCGCCAGGATGGGGGTTTGGGCGTTGATCGACGCCCCTTGGCGGATCGTCTTGGTCACCTCGATGCCGTCGATGTCGGGCAGTCCGATATCCATCAGGATCAGGTCGTACCGGTTTTTTCCCGTCAGCGACAACGCCGATCCCCCGTCGGGGGCTTCATCCACCGCGTAGCCGCGCTTCCGCAGCAGGTTGCGTCCGTACAGCCGATTGATGGCCTCGTCTTCAACCAGCAGGATGCGGGCGGCCGATTCTTGCGCGCTGTTCACAGCCGCAGTTGAGCTGTCCGGCGTGGTTGTAGTCGTCGAGTAAGCGGCGCGCGCTTCACCCTGGGGAATCTTTATCTTCAGCACAAAGCAGGCGCCCCCTGCATCTTGGTCACGGATTTCCACGCTCCCGCCGTACGCCTTGGCGATCCGGTCGACCACCGCCAAACCGAGCCCTGCTCCGCCCTTGGACCGCCGTTTGGGATCTTCCAGGCGCACGTAGGGCTGCATGACCTCCGGCCGACGGTCGGCGGGAATCCCCGGACCGGAATCACGGACTTCGACCCGCAGCACGCCCTCGGACCAGGACAGATCGAGTACGACCGGGCCGCGCTCCCCGTATTTGGCGGCGTTGGAGAGCAGCTGCCTGACGGCCTGATTCACCTTGTTCAGGTCTCCGACCAGAATGGCCGGCAATTCCCCCCGGCGGACGCTGATTTCCCGACCCGTACCGGAAAGAAATTCTTGCCCCGCCCGCAGCGCCTCCTGAACCAGTTCCTCCGTCGGAAAAGGCACGTTCGTCAGCACCGGCGCCACGCCGTCGGCCTGGGCGGCTTCGATCATGCCGTCCACGATGGCGGTGAACGCCCGGGTGCGCTCTTCCAGCAAGGACAACGACTCGGCTGACGCCCGGCCCTCGTCCCGCAGCATGGACAGAATACCGGCCATGCCGTTCAGGGGCGTCCGCAGTTCGTGGCTGACGTTCTCCAGCAGCGCCGTTTTGGCGGTGGCCGCTTTTTCGGCAGTTTCCTTGGCTGCCAGTTCCCGGTCCCGGGCGGCTTCCAGCTCCACCCGGCGGGCGCGCAGCTTGAGGTCCATATCGGTCAGCGATTCTTCCAGCGTCCTTAATTCCCGGACGGAGGTATGCGAGAATCCGGCACTCTGCCCGCCGGCGGCGATGCGCCGGGCGTTCTCGGCCATCCCTTCCACCGGAACGGACACCGACCGCGCAAAGTAATAGCCGATAACCACCGAAACCAACCCTGATGCCAGACCGGTAAACACGCCGATGGCCATCAGCAGAACCAAGCGTTCCCAAGTCGAGGATAGCGAAACGACGATGGCCGCCGAACCCAGCCAGGCGCCTTGATAGCTGACTTCCGTACGGTAGCCGATGGACCCATCCTTGAACGCGGCCCACCAGCGGGAAAAACCCTGCCAGGGCCGACCATGCTGCGGCACATCTTCCAGACTGGCCGCGCTGAGCACGTCGATCTTTTTTCCCCGATAGGCGGGTTGGGATGCCACGACGATCTTGCCGTCCGCATCGGAAACAAACGCTCCCACCACGTTCATACGCTGCGCAAAGCTGGCTACCGTACCCTCGAGCGAAACATAACCCTCCACCAGCAGGGGCTCGATAGCCCCGAGAGCCAGGGAATCGGCCAGGGAAGCGGCGTACTCTTCGGCGTTGCGTACCGAGACGCCCAGATAAATCAGCGCCGTCGCGCCCACGAACAGCGCCGTAGAAATCAGACTGGTAATCAGCGTGCTGAAGAAGAGCGTTCTTCTGATGGATTTTATCTTGGCGGGTCTTTTCATCGGTTCAAGGCACCAATTTTTGATAGTAGTCGCGGAATTCCGCGTAGTCGCCGTCATCCGCGGCCACCAGCCGGTCCAGCTTTAGTTCCCGCAAAAAATTGTTTTCAAATTCGCTTGATCCGTCGATGGCCGCCAGGGCTGATTGGATACGTTCCCGCTGCGTCTTGTCCATGGTAGTCCGCACCGCAAAGGGGAACTGGGGAATATCCACCGACCGGGCCAACACCCGCAACTGATCCTTGGTCGCTTCATACACCGAAGAACGGGCATAGGTATCCTCGGCGAACAAGCCCACGTCCGCCTTGCCGTTGATGACCATGAAGGGAATGGCTTCGACCCGGTTGGTAAAGCTGACCGCCGCATCCCGGTAGATGTCCATGCCGGCTTCCTCGAACAGGACGCGCATGAAAACGAACCCCGCCAATGAAGCTTTTGAAACTGCGGCGATCCGGGCGCCCTTCAAGTCGGAGATGGATCGATATGGCGAATCCGCCCGTACGATAGCAATCCCGTGGAAAGGCGGCTCCCCCCGGGCTACTATGGATATTTTACCGGCTGCGGACAGGGTAAGATACCCGGAAATATGCACGTACAGCACATCATACTGGTCGTCAGCGGCCCGATCGATAAACATTTCCATGCTGGGCGCGGAAACCAGTTTTACCGGCCGGGCCAGGGTCTGCTGCAAGTAGACCGCCAAAGGCTGAAAAATCCGGATCGTGGTCTTGGCGTCGTAAATGGGCACAATCCCTAAACGCAGCGGCTCCTGCGCCTGTCCATGTACGGATGAAACCAGCCCCGCGATCAGCACTAGGGTAGGAATCCTTGATGATTTCATTATCAAAAGTATAGGACCCGGAAAACCGGGCGTCAAATAATTTTAAAATTCTCGGAAAACGGCTCCCGGGATGTTCGGGAGGCAAAGCCCTTAGCAAGCTACATATTATACCATATCAGGTATAATAAATTAAAAATTGTATAAAATATACCCTATCGGGATTTATTATTTCAATTTGATTGAAATTATACCTGTAAAGGTATATCATATCCTTATGAAGGAACCCTCCAGCCTTATGTCGGCCCTGGTTAAACAAGAACGCAAACGGACGGGGATGACCCAGATCGATCTGGCCATGACTGCCGGAGTCGGCCTCCGCTTTGTCCGCGACCTGGAACAGGGCAAGACGACGCTCCGGCTGGACAAGGTCGATCAAGTCCTCAGGCTCTTCGGATACCGGACCGGCCCGGTCCGGCAGAAAACCATAGATGCGTAGCCTGCTGGTGTATTACCAAGACCAGGAAGCGGGAATTCTGGAAGAAACGGAAGAGGGCTACCGTTTTACGTATTATGAGACCTGGGTAGCCGCGGACAGGAATGCGGTCAGCCTGACCCTTCCCCTTCGTCGGGAGCCGTACGATTCGCGCACTTTGTTCGCCTTTTTTGACGGCCTCATTCCGGAAGGCTGGCTGCTGGAACTGGGAACCCGCAACTGGAAACTGGATCCCCAGGATCGGTTCGGACTGCTGGCCGCGTTTTGCCGGGATACGGTCGGCGCGGCGGGAGTAGGACCGCATGAATAAATGCCTGGTCTGCGCTCTGCCGATCACTACCGACCCGGGGGCCGAATACCACACCCGCTGCGCTAAAGCCCTTTTTGAAACCCCTGCGGTTCCAATTATAGATATCGATTTGAACAACCTGACGGAAGCCGGCTTGAATCTTTTACGAGCATCCGGATCCGTGGCGGGGGTCCAGAAAAAAATATCCGTAGACCGTCTCCCGGATCAACCCCGGCGCCTGAACCTGAGCGCCCTGGGCGGCCGCTTTATCCTGAAGCCGCCGGTGGACGAGTACCCCCATTTGCCCGAGAACGAAGCCTTCTGCATGGAGCTTTCCCAACGCCTTGGATATCCTACCGCTGCCCACGGACTGGGCCGCATAGCCGACGGCACGCTCGTTTACCTGACCCGCCGCTTTGACCGTCCGGCCAACGCCGCCAAAGTACCGCAAGAAGATTTTTGCCAAATCAGCCAACGTCCTGCCGCGGATAAATACAAGGGCAGCCTTGAAGCCGCGTCCAGGGCGCTCTCCTATTCCCGTCAAACCGGTCTGGACGCAGTGCGTTTTCTGCAGCTCAACCTGATGGCCTGGCTGATGGGCAACGCCGACCTCCATCTAAAAAATTTTTCCCTTTACTGTCCCGAGCCGAACCGATGGCAGTTGACTCCCGCTTACGACCTTGTTTCGACGGCGCTGGTGTTGCCCGACGATCGGGAAGAAACGGCCTTGACCCTCAACGGCAAGAAATCCAATCTGCGCCGGGGCGACTGGCTAGCCTTTTCAGGGCGCCTGGGAGTGGGCGAAAAAGTATTCGGCAACCTGGTCAAGCGCTTCTTGCAGGCCTGGCCGGTGGTCGAATCCCTGTGCCGGGCGTCTTTTTTGCCCGGGGAACAACAAAGCTCTTTCCTTCAACGCTGGCAGGAACGCGCCGGACGGCTGGGGGACGGCTGACGATCCATTACCGGACAATCGGCTGGGCAGCGGGTTGTAGTCGAAGCTAATGAATTTTTATTCGAGTATTCTGGAACAGGCATAACTTCCAGCCCTTATCCAAAATGCTGCGCTTGTTGTCCGGACTGGTAATGGTGCCAATTTCAAGGAATTCGAGGGCCTTCTTTATTTCTAATATATTGTTGTACGTATTGCGGTATTTCGGGCAGAGGGTTGCCTTGGCATTGCTGTTGACGCATTGTTCGCACTTGTCCCGATCCGTCCGGGATACCACCGCTTCCGACAACACCTGCAGGTCGGTGCAACGGAGCGTCAGGTTGGGCGCCCGGGCAAAAAAAGCGATCGCCGCCGCCTTCTGGTCGCCCACCAGAAGCGCCAGATCCTTGCCGTCCGCATACACCCGTTGTTGCGCGATCACCATTGTTCGGTATGCTTTAGTACCGACGACGCGGGACAATAAAAACAACAACAGTACGAGGGCAATATTATAGAGGTTGTAAACCATGGATTGCAGGGGGCGAGGCTCCAACCGGACGACGACGGCGTAGCCCATGAATATGATCCATTGGGCGTACAGTACGGACAGGACCATCCCCGCTCGGCTCAGGGCTATCAGGGTCCCTCGGGAAAGTTGTTCCTTGTCGCGGTTGCCGACGACAATATAAGCCAGCAGAACAACCGGGGCGGAGAGCAGGTACTGGAAAGCCGCGGAATAAAAATCCCGGTGTAGCCCGGTGCCCGACAGGACGGAGCCCCCCGTCAGGATAATAATTGTCGGAACCGCAGTCCAGAAAAACATTCTAATCGAGCCGGCTCCTATAGCCGCGCGATAGAAGATCGAACCGATCCCTATGATGAGGAGCAGAACGGCGCCATAGTTGAACCGGTACAGAGATTCAGGCACTGGTTGCCCATCGGACATAAGGATAAAAACGGTAAAATAGACCAGCGCGAGGGGAGCCGCAAGGAACAAGGCGATGCTGCTTTTGGGAATCCCGTTTTTCATACCACTTTTATAGATGACACAACCACCACTCATTGTCAATCATTTTTTTCATTTTCAAGAATAAGTACACCTGTACATATTCTTGGCATTATTACCCCAAAAACCCGTTCTACCGGTGTAGAATTTATTCATCCCAAGCTAACGGAGGATCAAGAATGGATCGATTTGAAAGTCCTTCGAAGAAGGACAGGTTCACCTCTCTGCTGACGCGCATCGTCTTCTCGCTAGCCATCGTAGCCATGACCTGGGTTTTTGCCGGATGTCCCACGCCGGCGGGAGGAGGCGATGTGGCAGGAGGCGATGAGGATACGATCATGCCAACAACGGGGGCCGGAACGATAACCATTTCTGATCCGGTCACCCCCGAGGTTTCTTTATCAGGGTACGTATCTCCGTTAACCTATGGAACATCAATGACCGTTACAGCATCTCTGACTCCGTCGAGCGATCTTCCTTTCACATGGTACTTAGATGGCAACCTTGTTCCTTCCAGCACAACCTCTACCTGGACAAGCGAGACTACTTTGTTTAAAGGAGCACATAGTCTTATGGCAGAGGTTTCCGTTGATGGTCGCTTATGCTGTGCGACTAATTATTTCACGGTTCAGTGAGGGGAACCCATGAAAACCCATATGAAATACCGGATTATCTGGATCTTAATGGCAACACTTTCATTTTTCTCTTGTCAAAATTCGATTATCCCATCATTGAATACCGGATCGTTATCGATAAGTGTCGGAGCCGGATCAACCCGAACCATCATGCCGGATGACATCGCAATTGTCGGCTATCGTCTCAGCGGTACCGGTCCAGCGGGTGCTTCGATTCCTATGTCCGCTTCACCATCAGGGGATTTCACGTTTCAGGAACTCGCCATCGGTGATTGGACAATCACGGTCGACGGTTTAGACAACGCTAGTAGCGTAATCGCCACCGGATCGACAACACTAACAATAATTGGGGGCAGAACACAGAACGCCGCCATTTCCCTCGTGCCTATCAGTTCCGGCAATGGAACCTTGACGGTGGCCATCTCCTGGCCGGCAACAACTGACATAACTAACATATATGGGTCTTTAGAGAGCCAAACGGTTGGACAAAACCCTCTAAGCATGTTTTTTACCGTAACGGATTCATCTGCGTATTATGGAGGCTCGATTCCAGCCGGCACCTATCGACTGAAGCTATATTTCGGCAATCAACAAGGCTCTGGACACCTCGCAAGCCCACGGATGGAAACCATTGTTATCTACCCCAATAAAACCACAAATTGGGCGATCGAACTCACTGATAACGATCTTTTTTCTTCAAGTAAGGATATTACATCCTTTAGACTTGCATCCCCAGCGGTCAGCGGAACGATTGACGAGACCGCAACATGGCCGGAGATCACCGTTGTTGTACCTATCGGTACCGATCTGACCAACCTTGTTCCGATATTCACGACAACCGGGGCCACAGTTCAAGTTGAAACGACACCGCAAATCAGCGGACAAAGTACCAATGACTTTACAAGTCCCGTCTATTACAAAGTCAAAGCAACGGATAATTCTATAAAGACATATACAGTCGCCCTCAACTATTGGAATTGCTACACTACCGCCAATGGCCTCGGTCACGACCTAGTCAGGGGAATCGCAAAAACCGGCTCAGGGGCAGACGCCACTTTTTACGCGGCGACCTATAACGGCGTATCAATCTCGACCAACGGCGGCTCCGCCTGGACAAATTACACAACCGTCGACGGGTTAGCGAGCAACTATATCAAGGACATCGCCGTCACCGACTCGGGAGGGATCACCACGATCTACGCTGCTACCAACAGCGGCTTATCGATATCTACGAACGGGGGCGTCAGTTGGACCACTGCTCTCGCGGGTAACAGTATTAAATTCGTGAAGGTAGATGGCTCAACGATTTACGCGGTGATGGATCTTTTTATCTACACATCCACCGATGGTGGTGCATCTTGGACGGCGCAAAACTCCCATCTACCCGAGGGCGGCTCAATTGCCATACACGGCTTCGATGCTTCCGGCGGTGTAATTAGCGTGGGCGGGCACGGTATTTCCCTTTCAATCGACAGCGGCGTTACCTGGAAGACCTATACAACCGCGGAGGGATTGGTCAGCAATAATGTATCTGGCGTTGCGGTAAGCGGTTCCGGTGCTTCGAGCGCCATTTATGTAGCCACCTCCAGCGGGCTGTCCGTATCCATGAATGCAGGCGCAACTTGGACGACGTATACGACAGCAAACGGTCTGCTCGATGATTTTTTGTCCGCCATCACGGTCATCGACTCTACCATCATCATAAACGCATACGGCAAAGTTTCCATCTCCACCGACAATGGAGCTACCTGGATGGCGTTCAACGCTGGTGACGTAACAGAACAACGGGGGCTAGGGGGAGGCATCCTTGATGCTGTATACAACGGCACAAAACTTTACGCAGCCGGCGGCGGCGTGTCGGTGGCAACCATCGGCTCAGTGACGACACCGGAAGCACACAGTTTCATCGATGCCGGCGGAGAATTGGCCGCATTCGCAAACGGGGTGGCTGCCGCCGCCGGAACCACTAACAGCTCTTCTACCGCCTACTACAGCGGAAGCGGAACTGCGTTGACCTACCATTTCGTAGAGTACTCCAATTCGCCGTATACCCTGAACGGCTCGATTACGGTGAATATCGATGGGACATCTTTCACGTACAACGGAACGGTAAACTTTACAGGCGGCAGCGTGAAAAGCATTACCTACGATGATGTGACTGTGGATGGAGCGAGTTATTCCGGTGCTTTGGTCATTATTTTTATGGACGACACAAGCTGGACGTACGACTATGAGACAATGAGTTTCAGCGAAAATTGAGCATTTGAATGGTTGGGGTTATCGGGATCTACGATTATTCAACGCTTGAGTTGAGCCGACAACGTCGAATTATGAGTGCGGAACACAAGAGGATCCGTGTACACCGGCGAACGCAGCGGCGATATTCGCGTCGTCTTCGGAGAAATCATCACCAATCGCGAATAGCCCTTTGGCGACGCCGATCCTCTTTTTTGCGTCCGTTCCGGTCCACGGAAGCAAACGCGCCACCGGCTTTCCGTTCCGGGCGATGATTATCTCATCCTCCTCGGAATTCTCCAGTGAGGCGATCAGACGGGAAAAGTCGGTTTTGGCCTTAAAAACATTGACCTGGCACATTCCACACTCCTTAGCTAGACTTAGTCAAGTATAGATAGATTTTTAGCCTCGGTCAGGTTCGAGCACCCTGGGTATTAAAACGACGCATCCCAACCAATAAATCAGTCCACGTGTACTTGTTTTTGTCTGTGCGGCCCCAAAAACACATTCTGCCGGTGTAGGATTTAACCATCCAATCACACGGAGGATAAAAAATGGATCGATTTGAACGGACATCGAAAATTGACGGTTACTCGTTCCTAAAAGGAGTCGGACTCTCTGCGGCACTTATAGCGATCTGCTGCTCCTTGACTGCCTGTCCGGCTCTTAACGGGAGCGGCGACGACGGACCGGGAATAGATCCAACTGTCGCGCCGTCGTACCTTTCGTATCCAAAAATCATCGGTAGCTACATCGTCGGAACGGCTATTATGAACAACATCCCGACGGTGACCGGCTCCGTGACCGGCTACACGATCAGTCCGGACCTTCCCGTGGGGCTGATCCTGAATCCGACGACCGGTGTCATCTCGGGGACTCCGACAACCGTGAGCCCCATCACACCCTATACGGTGACCGCGACCAATGCCTATGGCACGACGACCGCTCAGATCGGCATGGTGGTATACGCGACGGCCGGCGCAACAGTGACCGGAACGGTCATGCTCCCGGCTTCGGTAACCAACAAGCTCTACACCGTTACGTTCGACACGGATCACGATGGCGGGAACGGCGGACAGGTGGCCCTGGCAGTCGGCTACGTGACCGGTGATTTCTTTACCTATTTGGTAGAAAACGTCCCTGCGGGAGCGTATAACATCTACGCCGTTGTCTATTCCGCGACGACGGGTACTCCCGGAGCGCCGATCGACGGCGACTTTAACAGCGGCGATGCAACCCTGGTTACGATAAGCGGGACAGGGAACTACACGGTAAACAGGGTGTGCAGCATGCGCGGAACGACGCCATTGCCTACGGATCCACGGTATTACTGGTATCCTGCCTATTACAAGAGTTACTTGGTTGGAACCATGATAACCGATCATTCTCCGACCTGGCCCTATCCATGGAGCGTGATTTCATATTCGATCGATCCGTCGCTTACTACGGGCCTGTCATTTAACGCCGCGACCGGTACGATCTCCGGAACGCCGGAAGAAGCCTTGGCTTCACCCACCGGGTATACGGTCACCGCCAATTATCTGAACGGATCGGTGTCGACCAAAATCGGCATGGCGGTTTACGCGACGGCGGGAGCCACCATCAGCGGAACGGTGACGCTGCCCGCCGCAGTCACGGATAAAGTTTATTTGGTCCAGGTCGATACGGATCACGACGGAGGAAACGGGGGGCAGGTGGCGTACGCGATCGGAACCGTTACGGGCAGCTCATTCAACTACACAATCGAGAACGTCCCCGCCGGAAACTTTATGGTTTATGCCACAGTTGGCGTTGTCAATGACTGGGATGACCAACCCCAAAGCGGGGATTATGGCAGTAGTGACTTAACTATTCTTTCTATCAGCGGTACTTCCGCTTATGCTGCGGATAGAACGCTCTTGGTCATACCGTAAATATCACTGCCCTGTCCCGGAAACGTGTTGTTGCCTGAAAGCATGTCGATGACAGCAACCGGTGAATGGCGTGCGTATCGATGGCCTTGACACTTGCGGTTAAGCAAGACGACGTGAGGATAGTTGCAACTGGGGAGATGAAAATGAAACACAGATTTCTGCGGTGCATGTTCTTGTTGGGGGCCTTTTTCTTTATAGGTTGCACAAACCCGGCCTCGTATTCCGACGATGGTGTTGAAGAGCCGAAGGTCGCGACGATTCCGGTTGCCGCCGACCTGATCGGCACTTGGAAATTCTCGTACGGATCGGTCTTGGTCAATGATGACACCTGGATTTTCAACAGTGACCTGACTTTTTATTATACCAATTTCTCGCATAATGAAAATCAATATTCATATAAAAAAGGGACCTGGAGTCTATCTGCCGACGGTGTTTTTAGTGTGGTTCAAACCCATAAATCTCCGACCACTACCGCCGCCGATATAACTTCTCTCGGCGACTGGATGGAGGAATCCAACAGCTTTAGCGCCAGTTCCTTGCTCTATGATCATAACCTTTTTCTGGGCACCTATTTCAGCAATGCCATGGGGATCATGACCAGGGTCGGAACGGGTAGTGGAATCGTCGGCGATTGGTCTTATGTCAGCGTAGACGGTCTGGTAAAAATTGAAGAAACGTTCGATGCCCAGAATTTTACCGTTACTCGTTTTACCAGAACCGCAACCTCGGGTGATGGTAGCACATGGATCATGGATAAGACCAATGGTATTCCCGGACCTGTCAGCGGCGGCACCTATACCGTGTCCGGTTCGACTGTTTCACTGGTAGTGCCCTCCGGTTATCAAGGGCCTGCAGGTACACATACACAGTATATGGCGATAAGCGAACCTTTTTTACTTTCTTCCAGCGTACTAAGTACGGGCATGATCAAACAGTAAAACAAACGCAAAGTGATTTTCTATCAACCCCAATATGTTTCAAGGAAGTAAGATGAAGAATAAATGCGTGTTTGCACTTCTGGTAATTCTTGCATTGATGACCGGCTGCGACAACCCGACAGGAAGTTCGGATGATGACGTAGCCGATCCGCTGGTCGGCACCTGGCGCAACGCGGCGGAAACAAATTTTTTGATGCTTAATGAAGATGGTACGACGGAAACACCGGATCTTCGGGGAACCTGGACGGTCTATGAAGAACGATTGGTTATCGACATAGATTATAGTAAAATCGACGGTGTTTTTCAGGAAGATTCGGGAACACTTGAATTTAATTATTTGCTGGCAGACGGAAAGTTATACCGGGATACGGATATTTATATCTATGCACGAACCTCTGCCGACACCGGCATAACGGGTACTTTTGAACGGATTAAGCAGGCCGATGACGATTCCTGGGTCAAGGAAGTTTTCAATCTCGATGATACGCCGGAATATACTGTGTATGCAAACACTCCCGCCGATTACAACCCAGTTTCCGGAACCGGTACTTGGACGGTTTCAGTTGCCTTGACCGGAACCATTTCTACGCTCCCGCTCGACGATCCGGTTGGCGGAAAAGTACTTGAGATCGATATTACAGGCGTTAGTCCTGTCATGGAGGCATTTCCCGCCAAGGTGTATTCGCTTATTTTCTATACAAACGATCGTCTGAGCATCGACTGCGAAGGATACGTAAAATCCGCTCTTTGAAAGGGCGCCTGCGGGGTATGGACGTATTTGGGATTCTAGGTTGGTAGAAAATGGAGGATTTGCATTAATGAAAATGGTTTTATGCGGCAGCCTGCTGTTCCTGAGTTTTTTGCTGTTGTCCGGGTACTCTCCCGCCGTCGGGGGGATGATTCCGGCGACGGCTTGGGCACCGAGCGCTTTCTGACCGAAAGCGTGCGCGACTACGTGACCGGCGAGCCGATAGCCGGGGCGACGGTCGATCTTGACGATGTCTCGATCGTTACCGGAGCTGACGGCGGATTCTCCCTTTCGTTGGGGACTGCCAATGATACCCGGACCAGGTCTTTCAGTTTCGACAATTTTCGTATAGAGGAATATCGCTAGCGGTTTCGATCGTTTTAACTTCCGTAAAAAAAGGTAGGGATTCCATGAACAAGAAATATATTGGAATAGGCACGTTGCTCCTTTTGGTTTGTTTTCTGACTTCCTGCCCGACTCCGGATACTACTCCGGAATTGGAAAACGAGTCTGAATCCGTGCTTTATGCCGCAGGCGGATCGACTGACAGCGCGGGTTTGCTGATACCCGGGTATTGGCGCAATGGCGTGTGGAACGCATTGCCTGCCTTAGTTGCCACGAAGGAAGCGATTGCCGTCTCTATTGTAGTGAACGAATCGGATGTGTATCTGGCTGGAGTGTGTAAAAACACTAGCAATGTAGTGGTACCCGGTTACTGGAAAAACGGTGCCTGGGTAAGCCTGCCTTCGTTGGACACGACAAGGGAATCAAGAGCTTTTTCTTTGGCATTAAAAGGAACAGATATATATGTCGTCGGATTCAGAACCGATTCCTCCGGTAAAGTAATCCCCGGTTACTGGAAAAACGGTAACTGGGCTACACTTCCACCTGTTGATTCAACCCGTAGTGCGGGAGCCATTTCGATTCATTTTGACGGCGATGACATGTATGTCTCCGGTGTCTGTCTCGATGCCTCGGGCCAGCGAATTCCCGGCTATTGGAAAAATGGCACATGGAGCGGACTTCCCGTCCTTGATGCGACGAAGGAGTCTTCCGTGTCCGGGCTGTTAGTTGATGCCGGAACGGTTTATATTTGCGGTTTTTCTGAAAATACTGCCTCGGTTGATATTCCCGGTTTTTGGAAAAATGGAACTTGGACGGCCTTGGCCGCTCTGAGTTCTGCCAACAACAGCGATGTTCGCGCCTTGGCAAAGAATGGGCCGGACGTGTACCTGGCAGGGTACTCGATAAATACGAGCAATGTTTTATGCGCGCAAGTCTGGAAGAACGGTATCGCCGAAACGCTGAATCCGATTGACACCGCTCAAACGTCGTGTGTCGACGCATTGATCCTGAACGGGATCGATGTGTACGCAGGCGGCTACTCTACTACCGCGAGCGGAGTCGCTGTCGCCGGATACTGGAAAAATGGCACATGGACGGCCTTGCCCGCGCTTGATTCGGGGCAGGATTCCTTTGTGGCGATGTTGTCTGTTCCTTGAGAAATACTTACAATGAAGGAGAATTACATGTACCTAAAAACACTGGTTCTGTCGATTGTGGCTTGTATATTTCTGATCACCGCGTGCGATGAAGCGATAGATGATCCTGGGCAAGAAAAGATAACATTCGGGTATGTCGGGTTGTTCGAGGATGGGTTTCAGCTTGCATTGAAGGATTCGATGGCTGCCGAGGCCGCAACTCGCGGCCATACTTTTATCTATTATAATGGGGCAAACAATCAGGCGACACAGATCGGCGCCATTCGGTCTTTAATCGCGCAACAAGTTGATGTGATCGGTTTCTTTTCCGATCTAACCTCCGGGTGGACGGATGTGCTTCGCGAAGCAAAGGCAGCCGGAATTCCGGTGCTTTTTTTTGACAGAATTGCCGATTCTGACGAATCCCTGTGGGCATCGCGGATTACTTTCGATTTCGACTTGCAGGGTCAAAAAGCGGGGATATGGGTCCGAGACAGCAGCGGTATCGCTTCGGTATCCCTGAAAATTGTCGAACTTACGGGGCCTGCCGGTAGCAACCCTGCAGTGAAAAGAGCCGAAGGCTTCAGGAAAATCATCACTACCCCGGCATCATTCATAGGTAGTCTTAATGGTTCGTTTACGCAAAGTACTGCCTATGACGTACTTACAACCTGGTTGAATACCGGAACAAACGCAACCGATGTAAATGTAGTATTTGCCCAGAACGATGCAATGGCACTCGGGGCAATATCGGCGATTCAAGACCACTCTTGGGAGGAGAATTCGGTAAGGTATCCTGGAACGGATATAAAAATAGTTTCGGTGGATGCATTCGGAGCCGCCTTGCAAAAGATTGTCGATGGGACTTTGAATTGTTCCATTCAGACGTCACCGCATTTGGGTCCCCTGTTTCTCGATGCCGCGGAATCATTAGCCAGGGGAGATACGGTCGAAAGAGTTATCGCTTCAACACAATGTCCGCCATATACAGCCGAAAATGTCACTCAGGCTATGGTGGATGTGTGGCCGTATTGAGGGAGTGGGCTACCTATTTAGAGCGATGCTATTGTTTTTAATAGAATACCATGGCTAACGGCAACGGCGTGGATTATTCGGCGGAGGAGGTCTATGCGGAGGATGCACCATTGACCCTTTATGCCAAATGGCAAATTATTCCGGTCGGGGGCAGCGGCGATTTTGACTTGAAGGGGCCATGGAATATCGGTATCAACTCCAATATTATAACCGATCTGGCCTTTACCAACGCAGGCGCGACGGTTCAGGCTGATTTTCCCGATGTAGTCTATTCCTATGATAACACCGCTGATACGGCCATTCTTTTCTGGCGACTGACGAACAGATTCGCAAAGATCCGCTGGACGACTACGGCATGCGGCGGTTTCGACGTTCACCATTCACAAGAAGCGGCCAACTTAAGCGACTTAGCCGCCGCGTCGGATTCGCTGGACTATTATCTGGTGCCCGAGTATTCAACTGCTCCGTCGATATCCGAATCGGACCCAGCGGAGGGCGCGGCAATTCCGAAGTCGACCACAAGCATGACCTTTACCTTCTCCCACCTGATGGGTAGCCACGTCAGCTGTACTCCGTCCGGTGCGGTGGTGGCTTCTCCGCCGACAACCGCATGGACACACGATTTTGCGACGGGTCAAAGTACGCTGACTCTCGGAAACGTCGTTTTCTCGGGCACCATCGGGTCGGTCAGCATAGAATTCTTTCCAACGATGAAGGACTGCAACGGAAACGATCTGGCAGGAAACAGGATCATCACTTTTACGACGACCGATTGAGAGCCTCGGAAGAAAGATGGGAGAACGTATCGATGAAAAAGTACCGGGATATTTGTTCAATGCTGGTTCTGCTTTTACTATTTACCGCCTGTCCGACGCCCAACAGCGATCCCGCTCCCCCGGACGCAGGCGCCGAACTTCCCGATGTCACCAATTTAACCGCCTACTACGGCAATTCCCGCGTCAAACTAAGTTGGACGGAGCCTGACGATCCTGCATATGCCGGCGTGGAAATTAGCGTTACCGGGTTGCCGGTGATCTCCATCGATAGAGGCACAGACAGAAAAGCGATAATCGGCCTGGAGAACGACCATGAATATACCTTCACCGTAGCGGCTGTCTACACGGATGGTAAATCAAATGGTCAAAGCATCAATGCCACGCCGAACGGAAGCGCCGCCCCGAACCTGGTGGAAAACGGCTCATTCTCCGACGACTTGCGCTGCTGGAGGCTCGACAAGGGAGAATCGGGCATCGGGACTATAGCCGTCGAGAGCGGGGTACTTCACGTGGTTACCGATCCCGGTTCTTTTTTGGAAACCTGGCGTCTGCAAGCCGTGCAGAAATACCCGGGCTTCTACCTGCACAACGGAAAAACCTACACCGTGAGTTTTAAAGCATGGTCAACGGCAAATCGAAATGTCGATGTTTCTGTTTGGGAGAACGGGCGGGATCTGGATGGCGATGGGTCTCTCTGGCACCCCTATGGCAGTGTGCAGGAATTTTCTCTTACAACGGACGAGCAGACATTCAGCTTCGACATCACCATGACGATCAACAACGACGACGCGGGAATGAGCTTCTTTTGCGGCGAATACGTGGGGGATGTCTTTATCGACGACGTATCGATTGTTGAACAATGAGTCCTACTATTTCAAGACCGCTGCCGCGAACGATCACAGCTCCCGCACGATCCCCAGGAATTCCTCCCGCTTGAACGCGCCGTCGAGCGGGTTCTGGTCGAAGACCATGAAGTACTTGAACGTCCGACCCGCCGCGGATTCCCAGAACTTGCCGAGCTTGAGCTTGCGCTCGGAGTCGGAGTTGTCCCGGTCGTCGCCCTTGGTCTCCAACAGGATGATGTTGCCGCGGACCGTGACGATGATGAAGTCCGGGTAGTGGTTGATCCAGCCGTTGAGGGCAAAGCCCCGGCGTTCGATGTTCCGGTGCCAGAAGAGGACGTTTTCAAGGTTGGCGACTTCGTTGATGACGCCGAGTTCAAAGCCGTTGGGCTTCTCTTCTTCCAGGTAGAGGCTCTTCGGCAAGCCTGCCCGGGTTTCCAGGGGGCCGATCTCTTTTGGAAAAGCCCAATGCGCCTTGGTGAAGATGCGGTTGGCGGCCAGGGCTTTGTCGAAGACTATTGCTGCAAAGTCGTCGGAAAGTTGACTGATCTTGGCCTTTACCTTGACGGCAAAGGCAAAGGGATTCTGTTTGACCCCTTCAAGCTGCTCCGGAGTAAGGGATGAAAAGATGCGGAGCGCGTAGTCCTTGAGGTCGCCCTCGGCAATGTGGTCGAAGCGGCTGAACTGGGGCCAGATCTTGGCCAACATCTCCCGCTTCTGGTCCTCGGGAGCAAGGCTGTTGAGGTAGCGGACAAAGGCTTCCAGTTCCTTTGGGTCCAGCTTCATGTATTCAGGGGCGGACTCGCCGGTTTCGTAGGAGACGACGTCGACCTTGTAGGCGTCGGGGGAAGAGCCCGACAGCGACACGTCCGACGCCTGCTGGGAAAGCTTGAAGCTTTTCAGCAGCCCCGCCTTGGAGATCAGCTTGAGGCTCGCGTCGCCGTCGTTGAAAAGGCCGGCGTCGACGTCCTCAAAGAATTGCGGCAGCTTGAGCTTAAGCGCCTGCTCGCGGTACTGCGGTCTCATCGGAAACATATCCTGCGCTCCTTGCAGCTCCAAAGGTCGGATCAAGCCGGGCTCATCGGCCGATCGAGCGATGACCTCCTGGAGCTCCGCGTCGGTTCCCAACGCCAGGCTCCGGATCTCGGCGACCGCCGGGGTAACGGCGGAGGCTGCGGCGGCGGCAAGGCGCGGGACGATGGCATCGATCAGGTCGGCCGCTTCCGGCACCCCGGCTGAAGGCGGCGCGGCGGGAGCGGCGGCCTGCGCAGCCTTCACGCGGTAGTCGTGCTTGGAAAAGCCCGCGCGGTTGAGGCCCGCGACGATCCGGTCCAGCGCGTCCAGGAACGCGGCCTGGGAGGTCAGCACGTAGGACATGTTCAGCAGGGCCTTTCCATGCGCCCGGACGTAGGGCTGGCGCAGGATGCGGCCCAGGATCTGCTCCACGTCGACCGGGCTGGAACGGTTGGCAAGCGTCGCCAGCACGTAGGCGAAGGGACAGTCCCAGCCTTCCTTGAGGGCGTTGACGGTGATGATGCAGCGGATCGGACAGGCGCGGTCTTCCAGGCTGACGCCCTTGAGTTCGTTGACCTCGGCGGTCTTGATCGCGATCTGTTCCCTGGGGATGCCGAATTCGACGAGCTTCTCCTTGAGCCGCGTAAAGGTGACCGTCTCGGTTCCGCTCTTGGGTTCAGCCTGAAAGAGCACGATGGGGCGAATGTAGGCGCCGCCCGCGGCTTCTTCCTCTACCGCCAGCGCCTCCAGGTTGCCCCGTAGGGACAGGGCGTTGGCGATGACTTCGTTCAGGTCGTGGTTGTTGTAGACCACCACCGGAAGCTTCACCATCTGCTCTTTCTTGAGCGCCAGCGCATCGACATAGCTGACGATGTTGCTGGTATCGCGCGGGGTGGCGGTCAGTTCCAGGATGAAGCTCGGGTTGAGGTTCTTGAGCATGTCCAGGCTCAGTTCGGAACCGGCGTTGTGGCTCTCGTCGACCACGACCAGGGGGTTGAGCGTATTGAGCACCTGGGCGAGCGAAGTGGGATCGGCGTTCGCTATCGCCTTCCCGATAGTGTAGGAAGCAGCGAACCCGGTAAGGCTGCCGTTTTCCTGGTAGACCTTGCGGCCTTCCTTGTTCTGCGTACGGAAGGAATCGAAGCTGAGCACCACCACGTTGAGCATGGTGCGGACCGATTCAGGGCTGAAGCCCGTGCCGGCAAGGGCTTCGTCCTTGGTGAGGATCTGCACGCGGCCTTGAAAAAGAGCGTCCCATTTTTGACGATACGGGTGTCCGCCGTCGCGGAAATTCTTGAGCGTCTGTTCCAGGATAGTAAGCGAAGGAACCATCCAGACGACGACCTTGGCCGGACTCAGGGGGCGGCTCTGAAAGAAACGGTGCACGGCGTGCAGGCCAAGGAAAGTCTTGCCGCCGGCGGTGGGAACTTTGAGGCAGGCGGAGGGAACGCCGCCGATTGCTTCCCGGTACGGGCGCAGCGATTTGGCCCCCGATCCGACGCGGACCTGGCGGTCCGCCCAATAGTCCCTGAAGGCCGCGGCGGGACCGTCCGCCGCATTGAGGTGGCCAAGAAAGTCGTCCAGGTCGGCTAAAACTGTTTTCTGATATTCTTTGAGTTCCATCAGGACAGCACCCAGACGCCCGATTCCTTCACGGCGTCATACATGGCGTCGGGCGCCAGATCAAGGTCATCCGGCCATTCGACAAAACCGTTCGCGCAACTGACGCGGAAAAAGAATTCCCGATCCTTGAGCGCCGCAAATACGCCGGTAAGGTGGGATTCCTCGAAACGCACTTTTCCGGCTGTTCCATCGCTGAATTCGACTTTTAGTAAAAGATGGTCCATCGGCTCTACATTGACGACATCGAACAGCATGGTTTACTCCAGAGGCGGAATTTTACTCGGTTTCCGCTTTTTGCGACAGAGGTTCCAATCAGCCATCAGTTTGCTACGATGCAGGGAAGCCCATTCAAGAACCAAAGAGAGCGCCCTGCGGGGCAAATCTCCTTCGGCCATCAAAAATCCCCTTTGGCCGATACACGACCTGCGGCTCGCGCAAGCTTATACAAAAACTCGGGAGCCAGATCAAAGCCGTTCGGCCACACCAAGGTATCGTTTTCCACTAAGACTTGCGCAAACAGAACGGGATCCAAAAGCTCACGGACGATGGTACGTCCATCGCTCTCAAACAGTGATTTCAGATCCAATACTGATTCGCTTCCATCGTTAAACACCACATCGATAGTGAAATATTTCCGATATTCGGCGCTCGTCACATAAATCATGTGCCCTCCTAATACCTCGGTACGTCCCGGGGAATTTTCTTGAACTGGATGCTCCGCCCCTTGAGGTAGTCGGCGTCCAGCGCGCAGGCGTCGGCGTAGATCACGTACTGATCGTCCCGTTCGGTGATGGTCTTGAGGAAGGCGTAATCCAGGGTCGTTTCTTCCCCTTTCACGTAGTAGAAGTAATACGAAATGCCCCGACAGGAACCCAAAAGATAGGCATGGCCTTTTTTCTCCTTTGGTAGAGCCGTCTTGGTTTCGGCGTACCAGAGGTACTGGCGGAGGGCGTCGTCCGCCACATCCGGGTTGAGCTTGCCGTCGGCGGCAAAGACCGTCGGCCCCAGGGTCAGATACGAAAAGCCGCCGCCGGTACCGGGCGTTGGCTTGTCCTCCGGCCCGTACCCGGAAATGACCCGCCGCATGCGTTCGGCGGTAATGGTCTCCGCGTAGTCTTCCATCTCGATCATGATAAAGCGCCGATTACCGCCGTCCGCCTGGTTGAGCTTGAGGACCGCGTGGGCCGTAGTGCCGGACCCGGCAAAGGAGTCGAGGATGATGTCTGGTTCGGAGGAATTGGTTGTCTGTGATATTAATTTCTGGTTTAATTGGGGAGGTT